>CAJFUJ010000023.1 GCA_904420185.1 uncultured Butyricicoccus sp.
CGCAAAAACGCCAAGGGGGAGGATGTGCTGTATTTTGTCTGCCGCACCTACCAGCGGTTCACCAAGGCCGGGGTCTGCACCTGCCATTCCATCAAGGAGCAGGTGGTCACCCAGGCAGTGGTAGAGCGGGTGCGGGAGGTCTGCCGGAACGATTTGCAGGCCGAAAAGTTGCTGCCCATCGCCAAGCAGGAGATCGCAAAGGCCCAGGCGGGGGCGGACCACGAGAAGGAGATCGCCGGCCTGAAGGCCAAGATCGACAGCCTGTCCACCCATCTGGACCAGGTGTACTTAGATAAGCTGTCTGGCCTGCTGGAAGAGGTGGATTTCCAGCGGATCTACCGGAGGGTCAAGGCCGACCGGGCTGTGCTAGAGCAGCGCCTCTCTCAAATCGACCGGCCGGACTTCTCTCCAGAAAGGCAGAACGATCGGGCCAAAGAACTGGTGGAACGCTTTCTGGCTACCGCTCTCACCAGCCGGGAGGTGCTGGTATCTCTGATCGAGCGGGTGGAGCTGACCGAAGAAAAGGAGATTATTCTGCGCTTCCGATTTCAGCACCCGGGGCAAGAGGATGAAGCTAGCCTTGAAAAGCACCGCAAACAGACGGCGTTTTGACGCGAAAAGAAAGGCTCTCCAGCCGGAATAGACCGGCGGAGAGCCCAAAATGGTACCCCTTGCGCGATTACATGATTTTTTGAATGGTCAGGATATTTTTCCCGTCTTTATATTCGTACTTAACGTCATCCATCAACCGCTTCACCATGAAGATACCCAGCCCACCGATATCCCGCTCTTCGGCGGAAAGAGTTGTGTCCGGATCGGCATTTTTCAGCGGGTCGTAGGGCTTGCCAGAATCCAAAAATTCAATAATGATTTCGGTCTTACCGGCTGTGTTGACCTGGCAACGGATGGTGGCATCTCCTACGTCCGGACGGTAAGCATAATGGGCGATATTGACGAAAATTTCTTCAACCGCAATAGCGATCTGATTACAAATCTTCATGGGGCAGTTGATCTGGTCGAGCTCGGTCTGGACAAATGCCAGCACGGTGTCAAGCTGCTCGGTCAGTGCAGGTACGGTAATAGTCTTCATGATTGTGCCTCCTTGGGTTCCTGCATATATGCGTGAAATTGCAGCTCAAGCATGGTGATATCATCGGCCTGCGGTGCGCTTGCAACGAAAAGATCGACCTTAGACTTGATCAGGGGAAGCAGCTGGTCGGGAGCGAGCCCCTTTGCATCCTCTGCATTGAGTGCATCTTCCAGCCTTTTGTCTCCATACAGCTCAAGTGCTGCGTTTGTCGCTTCAGTCACGCCGTCCGTATACATAAACAAACTGTCACCAGGAGATAGGGTGACCTGAAATTCTTTATAGCGCATCCCCTCCATACCCGCAAGTACAAAACCGGGGCGCAGTTTGAGCCACTCGAACCGGCCGCCATTTTGCTGGATCAGCGGCGGGTTATGCCCGGCGTTGGCGTAGGTGAGCACACCGCTTTTGAGATCGAGAATGCCCAGGTACGCGGTCACAAACAAGCCTTCACCATTGTTCTCACAGAGCTGCTCATTGGCGCGGGTAAAGATTTCAGCTGGCGACAGGCTAGATTGCGCCTGGTTGCGGATAATCGTCTTAGCAATGACCATAAATAGCGCGGCTGGCACACCCTTGCCGGAAACGTCCGCGATGACGATGGCAAGATGGGTCTTGTCAATCATAAAGAAATCATAGAAGTCGCCGCCCACCTCTTTGGCCGGATCCATGGTAGCATAGATGTCGAATTCGCTGCGATCGGGGAAAGCAGGGAAAATATTGGGCAGCATATCTCTTTGAATGTTGCTAGCGACATTGAGCTCGGCCTCGGTTTTCAGCGCACGGGACGACCAAAGGGCGGTCGAGAAAATCTCATAATACAAGATGACAAAGACCGAACAGATGATCAAATAAAAGACAATGAAGTAGATCCGCGTATTAGGTGTACCGGGCAGAATGCCGAGCGTGTTGGTCAGCCAATTGATGATCATAAACGCCAAATAGCAGTACACCGGAATTGGCACATAGTTTTTCAGCTGCTTACCCAGAATGGCGATGACTTCTTGTAGGGTCCGACGCACCAAAAGGCGATAGGCGAAGAAGAGTACGATAAACCAGAAAGCCTTAATGCACAAAAAGATGCCAATGGTGCGGAAATTATACGGATTGGGTGTATTGTCGATCAGGCTGAGTGTGGTGCCGCAGAAAAAGAAGGTGGTTACATTGGCGATCAACTCACTCATAATTGCGGTAAACACACGCGCCGCACGCTCGTCGGTGTAGAGGAGGGTTGCAGCGACCGGCGCAAGCACCAAAGCCGACAAGAAATTTGTGTTATCATCCGCAATGTTGAAAGAATAACTTACAATACAAAAGATAAAGTGTAAGATGGCAAAGAGAACCCAACCGAAGAATGTATATCCCTTGCTTTTACGGCGGGTTAACACGCTGTTGGTGAGCAACGCCGCAATCCAAAAGGAAAGGTTGTTGGCCAGCGACCACAAAAAGGTGACGGAAAAATCAACTTGCATGGAAGCTCACTCCTATCATTGTATTTGCTGAAAAGCGCCTAGCGTATCCAGACCAGTCAAATAAGCGGATAGATATTCGTCTGTAATTTCTGGCCAGCTAAAGCCCTCTTGTTCAAGCGCGCGGATGGAGAAACCACTTTCGCAAGGGGTTTCAATCATGTGCCGCCCGCCCGTGACCTGGGTCAGGAATCCATCAAGCGCGCCACTAAACGAGGGGTTTTCGGCAGCGTGTAACATGAATTCGTCAAATTCGTCATCTGGAATCGCCTGTACCGGATATCCCAGTGCTGTGAGCTGGATGAGAAGCTTGCTGACAGGCAGGTCATTGCTGTCAAAAATATGGAATACTGTGTACTCAGGCGAGCTGCCAGCCATCCGGCAAATGGCGCGTGCGACCGCGTCAACCGGAGAGAAGTTGATCCAGCTGCGCGCCATGGACTGCGGGCAGCGGCCGGTGCGTACCATCGATTGCAGCAGCTTGGTAAAGCCGTTGGTTGCACGGTTCATCTGGAACTCGCCATCTGCGATGCGGCCCTGTAGATTGCCAACCCGCATAATCTTGGCCCGCAGGCCCTGTGTGGTTTCGAGCAGGATGAGCTTTTCCGCGGTGAACTTGCTCTCCAAGTAGGCGTTGGACAGGTCCTGCCGCACCCACAGGCGCTGTTCGCTCAGCGAAACACCGATGTCGGCCATGTCGCGGTCGATAAACCCACCCACGCTGAGCGTGGAGATATGGATGAGCGCCGCGTCGTGCTTTTTGCAGAACTGGATGACATTGCGCACACCATCGACATTGGTTTGGCGAATGCGGTTGTCCACGCCAAAATGGCTAACATCGGCCGCGCAGTTGATCACCGTATCGATTTTCACGCCCTCGGGCAGGGAGACGATGTCCTCTTGCAGCAGGTTGCCGTCCACGGCAAACAGGCGGTGGCCGAAGGATTCGGCAAAGTTGTTTTCAAAGTAGTAGAACAGCGAGCCCTTCAGCCGCTTTTCAGAGGTCAAATTGTTCTTGGGGCGCACCATGCAGTAGATTTTATTATAACCGGTGGTGAGCAGCTCGTAGAGGACATGGATGCCCAAAAAGCCGGTCGCGCCGGTGATCAGCACGGTGCCAAGCGAATGCTGGCCCTTGTGGTAGTTGCGGTTGTGGCGCAGCGCATCGTGCAAAACCACAGCCTCCTGAGGGGTGCAGAGCTGGTTGCCATCTTCGGCGGGGATTTCGGCCTGGGGCATGTCGGCATCCTGCACGCAGCACTGTACCAGTTCACGCACCGTCGGATGGTCAAATACCTGCCCATATTCGAGCGCAATGCCCTCGTGCTTAGCAAGCAGGATGATATGCGCTGCCAACAACGAGGTGCCGCCCAGATCGAAGAAGCTGTCGGTAGCGCCGATCTCTTCTGCGGGCAGATTCAAAATCTGTGCGAAGATCTGGCACATTTTCCGCTCCAGTGCGTTACGCGGTGGGATATAGGTGCGTTCGACATGGATATCCTGGTTTTCCAAAGCGCGTTTATCGATCTTGCCGTTGGTGGTATGGGGCAGGTCAGCAAGAAAGACAAACAGATCGGGGACCATATAGCGGGTCAAAAATCCGCTGGCGTATTGCTTGAGGTCATCCACATCATAGGGCTCTGCGGCCGAATAGAAGCAGCACAGATGCTCACGGCCATCGATCGGACGGACCAAAACAGCACATTGCCGGATACCGGGGAAGGACTCCATGCAGCGCTCGACCTCTTTGAGCTCAATGCGTAGGCCACGCAGTTTGACCTGCTCGTCATTTCGTCCGCAGTATGCTAAGTTGCCGTCAGGTAGCGCATAACCGAAATCACCGGTTAGATAGACGCGGTCGGCAATCGGTCCGTCTTGCAATTGAATAAAGCGCTCGGCAGTCAAGTCGGGGCGGCCGAGATAGCCGCGTGCTACGCCATATCCGGCAACAGCGATCTCACCGGTCGCGCCGGGCGGCACCAAACGGTGATTTTGATCCAGCAGGTAAATCTGCGCACCTGCGATTGTGGAGCCAATGGTGATGCGGTCGGTGATGCGGCCGACCGTCGCACCGATGGTGATTTCGGTGGGACCGTAGCCGTTGTATAGGCGCGCAGAAGTTGCCTTGCGCAGTGCATCCAGCAGGGGCTGGGTGAAGGCTTCCCCAGCGGCCAACACAATATCGACCCCACGCATCGCCTCGTGGAATGAGGGCTCATCTAAGTAGGCGAGTAGGCGGGACGGAGTGCAGTGCAGGATGTTGGCGTCGTTTTCAGTGATGTAATGTGCCAATGCGTCCGGGTTATTCATGCCGTCCTCGTCAGCGAATACGACTGGTACGCCGTTGAGCAGGGTGGAGAACAGCTCAAACATGGAAATATCAAAGCAAATGGACCCCACTGCCACAATTCCCTTGCCATTGGCACAGATATCGCGGTTGAATTCATTGTTGCCTGGGTGCATAAAGTTGACGATACCGCGGTGCTCGATCATGACCCCTTTGGGACGTCCGGTCGTACCAGAGGTATAAATGATGTAGCACAACCAATCTTGTGCAATGGCAGGCAGGGGGACGTTGGGGGTGCTAGGGGCATCAAAAAGTGTCGTAGGATCGATCACCGGGCAGCCAGGATCGTCCAAATCAGCCGATGTGACCAATAGGCCGGCTTGGCTGTCCGAGAGGATATAGCGGATGCGTTCCTCTGGATATGAGCAATCAATCGGCACATAAGCGGCACCTGCTTTGAGGATACCGAGCAAAATCACGGGCAGCGCGGTTGTGCGCGGCAGCAAAAAGGCGACAAACGACTGGGGCTGCACGCCAGCAGCCATCAGGTTACGCGCTACACGGTCGGAAACTTCATCGAGTTCCTGGAAAGTATAGCTTGGACCTTTACCAGACAGCGCGCGTTGATCTGGATGTTTTTGCACTTGTGCACGGAAGAGACTGACAATCGTTGCATCGGGATCGATGGACAGTTCGGGACCAGAAAGGAAGGTGCGCAAATTCTGTTTATCTGCATCGGTCAAAAGATCGATTGCGCCACATGCCTGATGGCCATCCGCCATCCCTTGATCCAAAATGGAATAGAGGATTTGAACAATCTGGTTGATTTCAAAGGGGGTATAGTAGTCGTGCCGGTAGTCGGCCTGCAAGCGGTAGTTCCCTGAGCGATCCCAGTCGAGAATGTGCAATGTCAGAAGGTTGGTCATTGCAGCGCCAAGATGGACGGCATGACACACCGGTAGCCCATGCGTTGGAAGCGGAAAGCTTTGATAGGAGAGCGTAAACTGGGAAAGTGCACCCGCCATACCCTGGCGGGATAGGTCACCCAAAATATCAGACAAGCCATATTGCTTATGGGCTGCAGCCAGACGGCTTTGCGACTGGATTTCCTGACAGAGCGATACAAAGCTCTTGTCTGGGGAGACCTTGACCCGCACCGGAACAGCCAGCGTATACATGCCCGCCGCATCCCGATCGGCCTGGCTGTCGCGGTTGAGGCGGGGGATCAAGACGATAATATCCTGTGTGCCCAATACATGGGAGAGATACAGCGCATAAGCCGCAAAAAAGACGCAATAGGGCGTGACGCCGGCCTGCTGGGCAAAATCGCGCAGACGGGAAGAGCGGTCCTGGCCAACCGCATGGGACGACCAACAAATTTTATAGTTCGCGTAATCTGGCATGGGGTGGGGCAGACGGCCGGGCTCGACACCCTGGAGATATTCCTGCCAAAAGGCACGGTCAGACGACCAGTCGGTTGGGGGGGCAGCCGCCTGTGCCGCCGCTTGCGACAAAAAGGAGGTCAACTCCGCCGGTGTTTCCCCGGCGCACAGCGCCAGAAAGCGGCCATAAACCGTCGCCATAGCATAGCTATCCGCAATTAAATGGTGGACGCGCAACAAAACAGCGATTTTGCCGGGCAAGGTGTAGATGATGGCGTTAAACAGCGCACTGTCATAAAGGTCAAAACAAAAGCGCGCCTGCTCGTCAAACACGGCGGCGAGCTCGTCCTCGCCGGACAGAGGAATGACGCGGCACGCAAAAGGCGTATACCCTGCATCGTATTGCATGGGTTCGTCTTTGGTGCGTGTGATGCGGATGCGCAATGTTTGTGTGGTTTCAACCAGGCGGTTAAGCGCCTGGTTGATCTTTGCAGGGGTGAGGACGCCATCACAATCAAAGGTCAAAAGCACCGATTCGGTGTACAGCGCCTTATCGGGACAGCTCTCGTTTGCCAACCAGATCTGATACTGCGGCCGTGTCAATGGAATATAGGTCGAATGGATGTCCATGGATATTCAATCTCCAATCTTAGGGTATAGTTACCGGCTTCCCAGAATACAAGCAGTTTGTTGGCAAACCAGTAATGCGGGGTTATGCGGTTTCGATCGTTAGAATATCAGAAAAGCCGGTCATATCGAAAACCTCCATGATTTCTTCTGAAACATGTCGGAGCGTCATGGTCTGTCCGCCAGCAGTAACAGCTTTCTGTCCGGTTAAAAGCGAGCGGAGCCCGGCGCTGCTGACATAGGCAAGACCAGAAAAATCCAAAATGATATTCTTGCCGGTTTTGATCTCTTTCAGCAGAGATTCCTGGAATTCTGGGGCGGTGGTGGTATCCAGGCGGCCGCTCAAGCCCAAAACGATCTGTTCGTTTTCCGACGCTTTTTTGATGTTCATAGTTACAATGCTCTCCTTTATTAGTTGTTCTAAGAGTGGCTTGCCTCCGGACCCAGCGCAAAAGTAGACAGGGTGCGTTGAATGGCAAGATAATTTTGTTTGCTGACAGGGATTGAAACCCCGGTGACCAGCGTGATACGATACCGGCACAGGCCGATGACATAGCACAGGTTTACAAGATAGCTCTTGTGACAACGCAGGAACATATGGCTGGGCAACTGTTTTTGTAAGCTGCAAAGATGACCCCGGCCACAGTAGGTCTGCCCATCAATGGCATGGATTTGCAGCTCGTGGTCAAAAATTTCGGCAAACAAGATGTCGCCCACGAAAAGGGTCTGCGTTTCGCCGTGCCTACGCAGTGTGACCTGATGTGGGGCCGGCCTGCAACTGAGATCATCCATAGACGGAAAATTGGTATGGCAGGCGCCAGCACATTTGTAAACAGGTGCGGCAGGCACGGGATCTTTGCCAATACAGGCAGGCTGGTGAGCGGAATGAAGCACACTTTGCCGTAGTGAATATGTACCCATTTGCAGAGCCTCCTCTATAAAATCCAAAGATAAGTTCAGTATACAGAACAAAGGACTGCAAAAGGACAACAAAGCATGCAGAGAACAAACAAAAAAGGGAGAAAGAACAACTTTTTTATGGATAGATTGCCTTAAAGGCCTTCCATTTTACCGGCTGTAAATTCGGCCCAGCTATAACTGGGTAAATAGTTGTGCCGGTAGCGATTCATCGCCTGCGGGTCGCCGTCAAGGAAGCGGTAACTGTCGCAGTCAAGCACTTCGGCGCGGATGGCGATCCAGTTGCGCGATTTGACAAGCAGGGAAGCGATGTCTGCGGTTTGTAGGGTTTGCCGCAGATCGTAGACAATGGTCTGGAAATAATTTTTGCGCGCAGTATTGTAGACGCCATCCTCCCACAAAAGGCTGCACGCCTCCCGCGTGGTCAATCCAGCGCCGCGGCGGTCCACTAGGCAGGCTAGCAGCTCCTTGGCTTTCGCGCGTTTGAATACAAGCGGCACGCCGTCTACGCTCACCTCGAAACCGCCAAAGGTCTGCACTTGGATAGCATGGGAAAATGGCGCGTCTCCATATAAAAAGGTCAGTTCCCGGCGTATGGCGTCTAAACTGACGGGTTTGAGCAGATAACCGCTGGCGTGGATCTCAAAAGCGGAAAACGCATAGTCTTTGTGCTCGGCGACAAAAATGATATGCAGCCCGGATTGAATCTGTCTGAGCTGCTTGGCAAGTGCGATACCGCCGTCGTCTTTGATTTCCAGAAAAGCAATATCAAGCGGATAGCTGCGCGCATGTGCGAGTGCTGGCGCAGATGCGGAAAAACAGGCACAGCAGCACCCAGGTGCGGCCTCCTCTAAGGTGAGACGAAGGCGGTCCAAACAAGGCAGCGTATCGTCGATCAGCAGAAAGTTCATACAGATCACTCCTTCGCGCGATCACAGGCCCGGCAAAAGGCAGTGCGAATTCCTGTTCACGACAGAATTACACATTTTGAACCGAATTGTGATAAGATAAAATCAGTCAAATCCATAGAATCCAAGCAAGACAGGATCTGATCGATGTGAACAAAGAATTATGTATCGCCATATGTACAGCAGATCAGCAGACCGCCGCCCTGGTGAGCAGATTGCTGCAAAGCTGGGCGCAAGAGATCTGCGTGTCGGTTGAAATAAAAAAGCAGGGTCTTATTTTTGAACCCCAAACAGCGGATTTTTATGCAATGCTGCTGGTAGATAGCAATGGGCTGGGGATGGACGAGCTGGCCAACTTGCAGCGACTGCGGGAGAAGAATCCAGCCTGCGGTGTAGTCCTGCTGGCCGGGGACGACCGCGCTGCCATTGGCGTCTATCAATGCCACCCCAATGCGCTAGTACCCAAGCCCGTTACATACAGCGGCCTAAGTGCAGCGATGGAGCGCTGTTTTCCCTGCTGGCAGCGCGGCTTGAGCTGGTTGGATCTGCCATTGCAACACAAGCGCGTGCGCATCCCGCTCTATCAGCTATATTATGCAGAAGCAGCCGGTAGAAATACGATTTTGCACCGAGCTGGCGGTGTGTTACAGGTCAATTGCTCGCTGTCCTCCTTGGAGGAACAGCTGCCATATCCGCCGTTTTTGCGCTGCCAGAAGAGCTTTTTGGTGCATCTGGGTGCTATTAAGCGGCTGACAGGCGGTGAGCTGATTATGTGCAACAATCGAGTCGTGCCAGTTGCACGGGGCAAAACGCAACGAGTACAGGCAGAGATTTCTGCTTATTGGAAACAACGCGGACGAGAGGAGGACATATAGATGAAGATTTCGGTTGCAGTCTGTGACGATCTGGAAGAAGAACGCCTACAAATGATTCGGATGTTACAGCAATACGGCCGCCTACATCATGTCGAGTTCAAAATCGAACCATTTGACCGGGGCGAAGGGTTTGCAAACGCCGTGCGCCCCGGCCGATGGGATATTGTGCTGTTAGATATTTTTATGCCGGGCATTGATGGGATTGAGGCCGCGCGCCGCTTGCGTGCGCATGACCGCGAATGCATCCTCATCTTTGTCACGACCAGCTTGGAACACGGCATGGTCAGCTATGAGCTGCAAGCTACCGATTACCTGGTCAAACCGGTCGCCCAAAAGGATGTGGATGCGGCGCTTGACTGGTGTATGCGCGAAAAAGGCGAACGCTTCCGCACCATCACCGTGCGGTCAGAATGGGATGAAGTAGAAATCCCGCTGCGCAATATTCTGTACATAGAAATCAAGCGCCACACCGCTTACATCCATACGACCGAGCGGGTCATCCAGACCCCGCGCGGTATGAATGCCCTGGAAGAACAGATCAACAGCGAGGATTTCCTGCGCTGCCACCGCAGCTTTTTGGTCAACCAGCGCTTTATCCACCGTATGGACAAGCGCGACTTTGTGATGGAAAACGGCGACCTTGTCCCCATTGGATCATCCGACGCTGCGGCCATGCGGCAGAAATTCATGGACTGGGTGTTCTTACAGTCCTGGAAAACCGGGAAATCGGTGGAGCTCTTTTGAACCTGTATTCACAGATCAACCGAGAAAATTATTTCCTTCCAGGCCGTGGATACATGGCAAGCATAAACTCATAAAAGCTGTCGCTGATCTCGCCGCGGTCATGCTTCTGGGTATAATATTCGTAGTTTTCCTCTGGCGTGAGGTTTTGCAGCTGCTCAAAGGTCATGCCGCTAAAGTCGCGCGGCGCGGCCTGTTGGGGCGCGGGAGCCGGAGCGGGGGCAGGCGCAGGTGCAGGTGCGGGAGCCGGGGCAGCCTGCTGAGGAGCTGGAGCTGGAGCGGGTGCGGGAGCCGGAGCAGGCGCGGGAGCCGGAGCAGGAGCTGGTGCAGCCTGCTGGGCCGGTGCACCTCCATAGCCTGGCGCGCCGACACGCGCACCGACTTTTGCGCGCATCGCGCGGTATTGATCAAAGGCGGGCAGCATATGTGCGGGGATTTGGTCCTGCGAGAGCTTACCCGACTCCACGTCGCGCACCAGATTGGGGATACGGGTGATGAAAGAGTTGACAGCCTTGATACCTTCTGCTTGCGCTGCACCCTGTGCTGGATCTGCAGCTTGGTTGCTAATGCGGCCTCTGAGAGGAGTAAAGATATCTACACCGAACTGGCGGTTGAACAGATTGCCCATGATAAAGTCAAGAGCAGTGCCGTTTTCGGCGTTGTCCCCAAAAAAGTTTGCCCCCTTGACAAGATCATATTGGTCGGACATAAACGTCCCTGCTTCATTCGAATCCAGATAGGGCGACATGATCTCCATCATGTGGGTGCTGACATTGGAGATATCAGGGCTGAAATGGAAATTCATGCCACCAAATAGGCTCCCACCATTCACTAAATTTTCCGAACTCTCGCTGCGAATGCGGGAAAAATCTACGCCTTGGCGTTGAAGCTGCGTGGTATAATCAAAGATATCATCACCAAGGCCTGCAAAAGTGGTGCCTTCGCGGGTTTTCACCGCCCTAGCAGAAGCCATGCTATTGTTGCGCAATTCGCTGGCCTGAAGCGCGCTGGAAAGCTGCATACCAGCATCATCACCCTTGGACTTGGACGCTTGATAAGCCGCGTCCATGCGTGGCGCGATCGTGGAATTGCCTTGCGAATCGTATAACGCCTGCAGCTGCGCATTGCTGCCCAATGTGCGCGCGCCGCCTGCCCGCGTTGCTTTGCCAGTGGGCAGTTTTTTCATGGCTTTTTTGTGTTTGTCCTTTTTGGCCTGCATGGGCCCTTCGGCACTGGCCGCCGACGCAGTAGACAGCGGCATAAACCCGCCTTCAGCCACACTCTGCCCCTGGGCGGCCAAGAAACCCTCCCGGTCGGCGCGGGCTTCGAGGGCGTGGTCACTCAGGAACCCGCCGCCGGACACCTCGCCGCGGGCCTGGCTGACCACATGGCTGAGCTCATGCCCGAGCAACGCCTGGCCCTGCATGGATGCAAAATCCAGCTTGCCGGGGGCAAAAGCGATGCGGCTGCCCTGGGTGACGGCTTCGGCGCCCGCGTCGGCGACCGCCTGGCTCTCATAGAGCTGCACGCCGGACAGATCAGCGCCAAAGGCCGATTCCATTTTGGCCTGCATGGCGCTGGGCAAATCGACCTTGTGGCCGAGCATATCGGGGGTAGGATGGGCCGTACCCGCGCGCAGGGCGTCCATGGATGGGCCGGACGGCTGCACGGCCGGGACGGCAGAAGGGGCAGCTTTGGGAGCGGGCTGCCGTTTTTGATAGGTTTGCATAAAATAACCTCCGTTCTATGGAATACCACCTTGCATTCTAAAATTAATGCTGTTGCTGAAGTTTAGCACGCTGCCGGTCAACATGCGCTTGCAGTGCTGCTGCTTTTAAGCGACGGTAGTAGAGGGAATCGGTGTCCATCTTACCAGACTGCTTGCCGGCGTGTTCATATTGCAACAGCATCTGGTTGAGAACCGAATCATTTTCGACCAGGGTGTTGCTGCCGTAAACATCGCCATACTGGTTTTCTTTTTCATTTAACTGAACTGCTGCTTGCCGGCTTGGGGCATCCAGATCACCTTTCAGTGAATTGACGATCTTCTGGGTTTGTAGAAGCATTTTGGATTGGCGCGCCAGGTCGTTGCGTGTATTCTCATCAAACAAATTAGGTGTTAGGTCGGCCGGCCGGGTTGTATCCCCGATTTCCTGAGCATCGGTTGAGCCAGCCATCATTTTGGCAAAAGGTGCTGTCCTAAACTTTATTTTGTCATTAGTAGAACCTGTTTTATTCTGATAAGCATGTATTGCATCTGAATTTAGCTTGTCGGCCTTTTGCGACATATAATGCCCCAGCTTTTGACCGCCTGCATACTCTAGCCGATCTTTGGTATAGGCTTTGAGCGATTGGGTACCATTGTTTTGGTTTGCAATCGTTTGGGTTTTGGCGGAGGACTCAGCAGCCTGGATATCAAATAAGGCTTGAAGCCGCTTGTCGCGGCGTTCGCTATACTCCTGCGGAGAGCTGTCTGATCTGGCCGAGATAAGGTTATCAGTGTTCTGGTAGATCTCGCCATTGGCCACATGTGTCAGTTCGTGCAGTGTGGTGCCTATAGAATCGTTGAGTTGGGTGCCTTCGGTGCGTGCCTGGATATTATAGTGGTGTTTGTCTTGATAACCCTGAGCGCCTGATTCAAATTTAACAGACGCGCCTGACGTTGTTGTATTGCCCTGGAATTCGGGAGCTTCTGCATGTCCGGAAGCATTTTGATTGGCAAATATATTGGCAGCAATCATGCGCATGGCAGACGAATAACCGGAGCCTTCTTGATAGATGTCCTTTAGGGCATCGATGACAGCTACACTCTCCTGGCTATACTGTTCGCTTTCGCTGGCAGCCTGGCGTAGTGAGTCAGCGTTAGCATCGGCTTGTCGCCGAATATCGCCTTTCATGCCAAGCGTATATAGGATTTTTTCTGCATTTGCAGTGCGGCCTTTATGGCGCGCCGTTTTTTGAGTGCTGTTGTCATTTATATAGGCCATCGCAGCGTCCATCAATGCAATCTCATCATCGGCGGAATTTGTTTCATTGTAGTTTGCAATCAAACCTTGTAAAGCCTGATAGCTCTGATCGTCTTGATAAGCACGTTTGCCAAAGTTCATGCTCCGGGCATCGATTTTATGGCGCGCAGGAAGTGGAGTGCCTGACCGATTATCTGTGGACTCTACCAATGTAGGCTCAGAGATTTCAAGGGAATCATCATGCTTTTTAGCCTGCATAGGCCCTTCGGCGCTGGCCGCTGACACGCTCGGCAGCGGCGCAAATCCGCCTTCGGCCACGCTCTGCCCCTGCGCGGCCAAGAAACCCTCCCGGTCGGCGCGGGCTTCGAGGGCGTGGTCGCTCAGGAACCCGCCGCCGGACACCTCGCCGCGGGCCTGGCTGACCACGTGGCTGAGCTCATGCCCGAGCAGCGCCTGGCCCTGCATGGACGTAAAGTCCAGCTTGCCGGGCGCGAAGGCGATGCGGCTGCCTTGGGTGACGGCTTCGGCGCCCGCGTCGGCGACCGCCTGGCTCTCGTAGAGCTGCACGGCGGATAGGTCTGCGCTAAAGGCTGATTCCATTTTGGCCTGCATGGCGCTGGGCAAATCGACCTTGTGGCCGAGCATATCGGAGGTAGGCTGGGCCGTGCCCGCGCGCAGGGCGTCCATGGACGGGCCGGACGGCTGCACGGCCGGAACGGCCGAAGGGGCAGCTTGGGAGACAGACTGCCGTTTTTGGTAAGTTTGCATGGTGACACCCTCTTTATCTGTGATCAATATGGAAAGGAAGCTGTATCCTGACGGTGGACGCCTGGCATCAACTGGGGAACAAGGGCAGGACAGCTTTGCGGCAGGTATAATGGGTGTATCGCCCGCCTGCCAGACGCTCGACCAACGCACGCGATGCGGGCGCCATGGTCGAGGTGTAGAACGGAAAATCGCCGCCGGCCCGGTAATAGGCCAGGTTGATGAGTGCGCGCACGAGCGCGAGCACGCTGGAAGGCGGTGCGGCCGGGGTGCGTACGGTGGAAAGCTGGATGCAGCCGCCGTCCGCACTGGGACAAGCGAGTGTAAAGGCCGCGACTTGGCCGTCCTCCAGCCAGGCCAGTGAAAAATCTGGGTCAGCCCGGTCGGTATGCGCTGCCCAATTTAAAAAGGCGGGGATGTCTGGGTTGGCGTTCAGTGCGTCCAGCTGTGCCTGGCTGAGGGCGGAAAATTTGCAAATCGCCGCCGCCGGCCGGAAAGAGGGCAGAAAGGCCGCGCGGATGAGCGGCGCCTGGTGGAAGTGGACACTGTCCATGCGGAAGGACTCGTCCTCCAACGGATGGATTTGCGCACCGCGGCGGCGCAGCAGAGCGTCCATGGACGACAGGTCGTCGCCGGACAGACTGTATTCGGCGTGCAGCGCGATCACACCCTGGGCACGGCAAGAATCGATGAAACCGTCTAACAGCAACCCGCCGGCCCCCTGCCCGCGCGCGGATGGATCAATAAATAGGCTGAGTAGCGTGGCTTGCTGCGCGCAGAGCTGCACACAGCCCGCACCAACGGCGTACCGGCCGGTAGTGGCCCCCAGGGCCATGACGCTGGATGCATCCACCTGCATTGCGGCAACTGCCTGTGGCAGCAAATACTGGCCAAAGGAAGGAAGTTCGTCTACTTGTAGCGGACATAAGGAAAAGTCAGGCATCAAAAGCTCCTTTCCAAAGCTGAGGTCAAACAAGGATGCTCTGGCCGCGCCGTCAAAAGCGCAAGCACAGACAAGATTACCCTATCCTTATTATAGCATAGACGGTTTTGGGGTGCCTTGCATTTTGATGCATTTTTGAACCGTTTGTGCAGAACCTCTTAAAAACCGGTAGAATTTACGATACAATGATTCCAGCGTAGGCAAACACCTGCGCAAAATCGGTCAGGATGCCTGGCAAGAGGGTGTTCGCGATGAGATTAGCAGTATGTGCACAGCAGACCGAAGAGCGAAGGCATATGTGCGAATGGATTGACCACTATTGTAAGGTTTGTAGCTTGCCGGCAGCGGTGATCTGTGTGGATACGCCAGAGCAGCTCTTGTTGCAGCCGGCTGGGGCCATTCAAATTGCCTACATTGGTTTTGGCAGCTACAAGGGGTTTTTGGCCGCTCGTTCGCTGCGTGAGCGCGATCACGCTTGCAGTATTATCCTGATTGATGATACACCGCAATATGCGATCCAAGGTATGCACCTGCATCTGGCCGATTTCATTCTTCGGCCGGTGGAGTTCCGCCACATTGCACGCAGTATGCAGCTGGCGATCGGGCGGTTCTGAGGCGCACTTGGGACAGGAGGCGATGCCTTGCAGTATGCTTTGGAAAAACGCAGACAAAAACAAGCCAGCCGGCCTGCGGTTTCCCAAACGGATGTGCGCAGGCAATTGGCCTGGGCGTCCGGCAGCGAACAATTCGATCACAGGGATCCGCTCTACCATGTGACCGAGAGTTTTCAGCAGACCTTTGACGAAATTGGCCGCCGTCATGCCGCACAGCTTGCAGGCGAGACGGTCGGCGGGTTCGCGCAGCCGGAAGAGGATGCGCAAACACCAGAAGGGCAAGGGCAGCCGGGCGGCCTGACCCAGGAAAGGCAAACACCCGACCCGACAAGCGCAAAGGCATTCTACCAAATGCGCTATCCGGAAAATCAGGATATGGTGCGGCGCTTTTCTGAAACCGCTTTTCAGCGGGGGACTATGGCCGGCGCTGTGATGGCAGGGACGGGCAAGATGATGCTGGTCTCCTGTCTAAAACGTACAGTGGGCCAGTCGCAACCGGTCAAGGAACAGCAACGGCGCCTGTTTGAAGGTGGCTCGCAGCAGCGAATGGTCCCCGGCCATGCGCCAGACAACGTGATCTTCAACCGCGGCTTTGCGGACAGCGCAGTCGGCCTTGTGGTTGACACCCTGCGTGACGCACGGCGGACGGTCGAGTCAATGGCTGATCTGGCAGCAGGAAAGAGCGACATGGGCCGCGAAGGCGGGGCGCAAACCCTGCAAAAGATGTACCCGTTTTTGGACGATCACCGGGAGCGTATGCTCATCGAGCAATATGGCGCACGGCTGCGCGAAAGCGATGATAGCGGCGAGCGGCAACTGCTGCAAAACGCCTATGTACACGCCCAAGCGCTGCTCAACCGGAAAGCCCAGATGCGAAATGAATTTATCAACAAACTGCGCTTTGTCGCCGACCGCGCGACCGAAGCGCTGACCCTATTTGAAACCCCCGGCTTTGCCGAGGAAGTGGCGCGGGAGCTGGAACAAAGTGAACAGCTGCCCGAGCCGCCCGACCTGCCGGAGGACGGGGCGCCTGAACCGCCGGATGAACCAGCGGAGGAAGCGCCCAAGCCTTCGGAGAAGCAGGAGGACGGCCATGCAACAGACTGAACAAGGCCGCGACCGTGTAGTCCGCCCGGCCGAACGGGATGCGCAAACCCAAAACCAGCGCTTTCAGCCGGATAGCGGCCCCATTTTGACCGCGGCGCTGCAAGCGGTGCAAGCGGGGGTTCCGCTGCAAAGCCTGCCTGCATCTGTGGTGCTGGCCTTGTCGGCCAGCGTGGGCAACAGCGGCCTACTAGACCTGCTGGCGCTTCAAAGCAACCGATGGGAAACCGCCACAGCCCCTATGGAACAGCCGAGCGTGCAGACCGAACCCTTTCAGGTTGGACCGGTGCCGCAAGAGACGGCGTCCCCGCCCGCATGGACGGCCTTCCCGGCCGCGCAGGCCGCGCCTGCAAGCCCGGCAGGGCTGCAATAGGGGGTGCTTAGATTTTGAAAGAAGCCGAATGCCGCGAATTGCTTTGCGCGCTGCTGAACGACAGCGGCGTGCAATGGGAACTCTATCAAGGATGGGTCCGCCTGCGGTTCCGGGAGGGCGCGATGGTGTGGGAGCTGGCCTGCCTGTGCAGGCAGAACGCAGTGCTCATTTACAGCCGCTACCCTATGACCGTGCAGGACCGCCTGGCGGCACTGGAAGCGTGCAGCAAGGCGAATGGCCAGCTCACGCGCGGTGCGATGCTCTTGTCCGGCGAGGTTCCCACCTATCGAATCCGCGTCGATCTGCGTGACCCCTATGGCGCGCGGGACCGGCTGGCAGAAGCGCTGGAATGCAGCGCGTCGGCCATTGTCCGGTTTTGGGGCGCAATCCAGGCCGCTTGCCAGAGGGCCTGAGCTTTTAGGCAGGATCGGATTTGAGAAATAAACCGGGCGCCCCCGAGGTTTGGTTTATTTCCCAAACGTCCGCAAAAATACATGAAAACGACCCAGTACATTTTAGAAAGGAGGGGAGCTTCACGACCGGGCCCCCAGCCAACAGTATGGCGTGAAGCAAAAACATGGCAGAATATTTATCCCCAGGTGTGTATGTGGAGGAGTATGACTCGGGTGCGACCCCAATGCAGGGCGTCAGCACCAGCACAGCCGGCTTTGTCGGCCTGGCAGAGCGCGGCCCCGTCATCGGCCAGCCGCAGCTGATCACCAGCTTTGCCGACTACACCCGTATGTACGGCGGCTACCTGAGCAAGGCAGGCTATGGCGACGCGCGCTATCTGCCCTACGCGGTCGAGCAGTTCTTCCTGAACGGCGGCGCACGCGCCTACGTGATGCGTGCTGTGCCGGGCGACGCAAAGGCAGCCAGCCGCACCACCGGTGTGCTGCGCATCACTGCAGCCAACCCGGGCGCTTGGGCAGAGAAAATGCGCGTGACGGTCGCCCCGTCCAGCAAGGCTAAGACCCAGGTGTTCGAGGCAAACGGCGCCGACCTCAAGCTGAAGAACGCAGACGGCTTTAACGCGGGCGACGTCGTTGAGCTGTACGACGGCCGGACCAAGGCATATGCCACCATCAAAAGCGTACTGGACAAGGTGATCACCCTGGATGCGCCGTGCACGCTGGCAGTCGCTGACACCAAGGTCGGCACCAACAAATATGTGCGTACCTGCGAAATCACCATCACCGCCCGCCTGGACGACACGGTGGAAACCTTTGAAAACCTGTCCCTCAACCCCGAGGCGCTCAACTATGCGCCGGTCAAGACCGCCAAGAGCGACCTGATCAGCGTGGAGATCGTGCCTGCGCAGACCACAGCTGTTACAGTTGCGGCGCCTGCAGCCAAGGACGACAAGGATAAAGAAAAGAAGGATGCCCCGGCTCCGGTTGCACCGGTCAAGACAGCGGGCATCACCCCGTACGACCTGTGCGGCGGCACCGGCGAGAGCATGGTGCTCACGCTCGAGGGCGGCAGTAACGGCTCGGTGACAAATGTCACGCCAGACGCCTATATTGGCACCGACGACGGCCCGGGCAAGCGCACCGGCTTGCAGGCCTTCCAGGAGAACGGTGTGGTATCCATCCTGGCAGTTCCGGGCGTGACCGCGCCTGAGGTACAGGCGTCACTCATTGCCTTCTGCGAGAACCGCAAGAGCTGCTTTGCCATCCTGGATGTGCCGATGGACCTCAAAAAGACCAATGATGTGGCTGCTTTCCGTGATATGTATGATTCCAGCTATGCGGCAATGTACCATCCGTGGTTGCAGATGTTCGACGCAGGCGCAAAGCGCACCGATTTCTTCCCGCCATCTGGCGCGATGGCTGGCGTTTTCGCCCGCAGCGACAACAGCCGCGGCGTACATAAGGCACCGGCAAACGAGGTTGTCCGCGGCTGCACCGGCCTGTCCTGCAATTACAACGTGGGTGAGCAGGATATCCTCAACCCGCTGGGTGTCAACTTGATCCGCGCGCTGCCCGGCCAGGGCATCCGTGTATGGGGCGCGCGCACCATCAGCTCCAACGGCCTGTGGAAGTATCTCAACGTGCGCCGTCTGTTCATCTACATCGAGGAGTCCATCAAGGCCAACACCAACTGGGTCGTATTTGAGCCCAACAGCGAGACCCTGTGGAGCCGCGTGACCCGCACGATCGAAACCTTCCTTGCAACCTGCTGGCGCGATGGCGCACTGGCCGGTACCAGCCCGGACCAGGCGTTCTTTGTAGAATGCGGACCGACCACCATGACCCAGGACGATATCGACAACGGCCGCCTGATCTGCCAGATCGGGATCGCTCCGGTTAAACCCGCCGAATTTGTGATCTTCCGCATCACGCAGAAGACCGCTTCTGGCGAATAATAAGGCCCACTGTTGGCAGAAAGGACGAACATAAATGGCAATCAATTATCCATATAGAGTGTTTCGATACCAGGTCGAGATCGACGGCATCGCCCGTGCGGGCTTTTCCGAAGTTTCGGGCATGAGCTCCTCGGTCGACGCGGTCGAGTACCGCGAAGGCGACGACCTGCGCAATACCCCGCGTAAGCTCGCGGGCCTGACCAAGTTCGGCAACGTCACCTTGCGCTGGGGCGTATCCGACGACTCCGACTTCCTGGACTGGGTATACTCGGTTGCGCCGACCAACACCGCGCCCCCGACCGGCATGGTGCGCCACAACGTGACCATCACCCTGATCGACGACGCCGGAACCCCGGGCCCGTCCTGGAACCTCATCAACGCTTGGCCGGTTGGCTACACCGTACCTGACCTCAACGGTATGGGCAGCGAAGTTGCGATTCAGTCGCTGGAGCTGTGCCACGAAGGCTTGGAGCATACGCCGGGCGGCGTAGCAGGCGAAGCCTCCCCCATCTAAGCCCTATCTTATCTTTCACTTTACGGCCATTGCCCCGGCCTTACCGCCGGGGCGGCCGGAAGCGCGCGGGAATCCGCTTCTTAAGGCGCCCGCGCACTTCCGACCCTTTGACCGAAAGGAGAACCTGAATGGAAACCGAGTTTGAATTTGAGTTACCCCGCGGCTATGTCGATCAAAATGGCGATGTGCACCGCCGCGGTGTCATGCGCCTTGCAACGGCGGCCGACGAGATTTTGCCGCTGCGCGACCCGCGCGTGCAGCAGAACTCCGGTTATTTGACGATTATTCTGCTCTCGCGCGTGATCACCCGCCTGGGGACGCTGAGCAATATCAATACCCGGGTGATCGAAAACCTGTTTACCATGGACCTGGCCTATTTGCAGGACCTCTATCAGCGGATCAATATGTCCGAGCTGCCGGTGTACAAGGTCACCTGCCCGCACTGCAACCAAGAAATAGAGGTGCCGCTGGATTTTTTGTTGAGCTAGGACTGGCGCTGTACCCGCAGGAGCGTATGTATCAAGAAATGACGTTCCTCTCGTATTATTTGCACTGGTCCCGGGACGAGGTCATGGGCCTGAACCATCTGGAACGCCGCCGGTGGTGCAGGGAGGTTTCGGCTGTGAACAAAAAGCTCAGCAATACCGACAAGAACACGTTTGAATTTCGCTAAAGACAGGGAGGTTAAACAATATGGGCATCACCTATCAGGAACCCTTTAAGGCCTTTCGGTTTTTGGTGGAGGTGGAGAACGGCGGCGTTGTCGTGGCGGCGTTTTCGCAATTTTCCGGCGTAAAAATGGAGGTAGACACCGTACAGGCCCGCTCGGGCAACGACAACCGGGGCGTGCAGGAGTATATCCCGGTGCTCACCCGCTTTGCCCCCGTTACGCTGACCAAGGGCGTGGTGGGGGACAATGATTTTCTGGATTGGCTTTTTGCCGCGGCGGCCGGGCCGGAAAGCGGCCCCAATGGCGCCAACCTGCGCCGCACGCTCAACATCGTCGCGCTGGACGAAAAAGGCAACCGGGGGGTTACCTGGTCGCTGAAGGACGCCCTGCCCATCGGCTATGAGCTCATGCCCATGGACGGCAGCCGCAGCGAGGTGCTCTCCGAAAGCCTGACGTTTGCCATCACCGGCATGGAGCGCGAAACCCATACGCCGCCGGGCTGATCGAACCAAACAAGCGATTAGGAGGTGCGCAGCATGGCGTATCTGTCAGGCGCTTATTTTGAAGTGCTGCTCATCGGCACAGGCGCTATGTTAGAAGGGAAGTTCACCTCGGTTTCCGGTTTGGATATGGAAATTGAGTATGAGATCTTCAACGAAGGCGGGCTCAATTACCCGCGATTCTTTTTTAAACAGAACAAACCGCAGGTTCTCGTGCTCGAACAGGGCACGGTAACCAGCGTGGACTCGGTCTCGCTGCTGATGAATATGTGTAACCTTGGCATGTCCATCCCGCTGGCCGGGACCGTCACATTGAAAGATAGCTTTGGCACGCCGCAGCGCGTGTGGTCGATTGTGGGCGCATACCTGCAAAAATATGTGGGTCCGTCACTCAACAGCAACCAACCTGCGCTGGCGGTTAGCCGGATTGAACTGATTTACAATGGGTGCTGCTAATGGAATCGATCGCCGTAACAAAACCGGATATGGCAGTGACGCAAAGGGACAGGCTCGGCCTGTCTCTATTTGGGCTGCTTTCGCTTGCGTTCGGCGATGAGGTCCGCACCCGCAGCACCTGGCAGACCGGTTTGTACCGGGAAGAGCCGCTTGCGCTGCTGGAGGAGGAAGAAGCCCCGGCGCGGGGAGAGATGCCGCCCTTGCAGCTAAACGTCGATCTGAATGTGGTGCTGGAAACCCTCAAAAAAGAGCAGGACCGGGCCGGCAAGCGGCAGGAAAAAACGGTCGAGCGCATTTTGGAGCGGGTCTATCTGCTCGAGCGGCAGATCGAGCAAACTGCCCCTACCCCCCATGTGTCCGTGCGGATGGACCGGGCGCCGTCAGCCGCGGCGCAGGCGCCATCCCATGCCGCAAGGAGGGACGCAAGTCTGCCACAGTCCCGCGCCGCAAGGCAGAGCGGTAATGCAGCGCAGCCAAGTCCGGCGGCAATGCAGGTAGCCCAACAGGCCGCACGGGCCGTACAAACCGTCCAAGCGGCGGCGCAGCGCAAAGAGGGGGAAGTCTTGGCCCGCAAGGCCATCGGCACACAGGCGGCGGCCGCAGTGCAGCAGGCCCGGCAGGCGGTGAGCGGCCGGGGCGTACGCACGGTGGAGCAAGAACGCTTGGGCCGGTTGGCATCGCCGCTTACCCCGGTCGGCTGGAGCACCGCGTCCCCGGTCGGAGACGGGTGGAAGCCGCACTGGCAGGAAGAACACCCGGGCTTTCCTGGCAAACAGGCGCAGACTGCGCCGCAGATGGTGGGCGGGAGCATCCTGCTGCCCGATCAGCTGCGCCGCCGCCGGGAACAGGCCCTGGCTCAAGCAGCTGAGCAGCCGGAGGAAACGGCGCCGCGTGCCCAGGTCGAACAGCGGTTCGTGCGTGATATCGCAGCATCTGTGCAGCGCGCACTGGACGGCCGGATTGGGGACATACAAGCAGTTTTGCCGTCCGACCTGCCGGTCTTGGACAGCCGGCAGGAAGAACCGCCAGATGGCGCCCAACCGGTACAGATGGCAGATCCTATGGGTTTGACGCACAAAGCGCTGCAATACCGTGAGCAACTGTCGTCTGATCCCGACGCATCGCGACGGGCAGAGCAGGAAGGCAAGGTGTATTCGCCGGTTCACCTTGACCACGCACAAGCATCCCAGGAAAATACGTCGGCGCCAACGCAACAGGCAGCTCTTCCCGTGCAGCCAACCGGTACGGCGCAAGCGGACGCTCCCGAAATACAGACAGAGCAGCTGGCGAAGCCCATGCGGGAAATGCAGCAGGCTTGGCCGCGCCAGCAGTTGCCCGCCTTGGAAGATGTGCAAGCCTCTTTCGACGCGCAAGCCCTGCCGATGGCCCGAGAGAAAGAAATAGAATCACAGATTGAGCCGGTGCAAACCGGCGCATCTGCGCAGAAAATTGTCGAAGAATCGGCCCTGTGGGCGACACCGTCCGTAACCAGGGATGCAAACATGCCACAGGAAGCCTTGCAGCATCGTGTAGATTGGCAGGCAGAAGGTGCGACAGACCGCAGGAATCCCGAAAAGCAGGTCGGACAGACGCGGACAGAGGAAATGGGGTTTGCGCAGACAGAATTGACCCATCGTGTGGAGCAGCCGGAAGGAACGGACGCGCAAAGCCCGGAGGGGCGTGCGTTTGAGCCCAAGCCGCAAGCGCCCAGAGAACCGGAGCGGACAAAGTCCGAACCGGCCCCGCAGACTTCCACAGCACCGGTTCAGACCAGCTGGACGGAAGAGGAAAGCCCGAAGCAAGCTCGGCCGGCGCAGGCAGAGGAAGTGGGGTTTGCACAGGCAGAATTGACCCATCGTGTGGAGCAGCCGGAAGGAATGGACGCGCAAAGCCCAGAGGGGCGTGCGTCTGAGTCTAAG
>CAJFUJ010000024.1 GCA_904420185.1 uncultured Butyricicoccus sp.
CCCTGCACCCCGCCAGGGGCTAGCCCCTGGACCCGTCCTCCCGGAATTGGCATTCCGGGAAGAGGAGAGACAAAAAGGGGCCTGGGGACTAGTCCCCAGCGCGGTCCAGCCGCGTAGGCTGGCCGCTGCCCGCAGGCAGCGAAATCCCCCTTTCAAAATCCGCAAAGCGGATTTTGAACTCTTCCCAACATTCCAAGCGGTTCGCCCGGCGAACCGCTTCCTCTTATCCAAAAAGCGCCCTTTGCATCTGTTCGCAAAAGGCGCTTTTTTTACGTCCCGGCAGCTGCCGACGGGCCAATCAGCCCGATTTTTTGCAGCAGCTGGCGTTGGTTTTTGGTGCCGGTCTTGGTGTAAATAGCCGAAAGGCATTTTTTCACGGTTGGGATGCTGAGGAACAGCTTTTCACCGATTTGCTCGTTGCCGTTGCCCTGGAGCACCAGGCCGAGGATTTCCTGTTCACGCGCGGACAGATGGTAGGCGTCGGTGAAGGCGCGCAGGTAGTAGCCGGACAACTCAGTGATGTCGCACAGCGTACCATGGTAGCGCACCGGCTGCCCGGCCGAGGGCTGCACCTTGTGCGCGTCCAGCAGCAGCCGCCGCCCGCTGCCGCCGGGCAGCAAGCCGGTGTAGCGCCGCGCCATACCGCCCAGCGCGTGCGCGATGGAAGCCTGTAAGCCGCCGGACCCGGCCAGGGCGTAAAATTTGGGGTTGGCGCGCACGATCTGCAGGTCCTGGTCCCATTCACACACGCCGAACAGCTGGATTTGGCCGCCATCGGGCGCTGCGGCCAGTTCGGGGTCATCTCGCAGCACCCGGGCCAAACGAGATCTCGTCATTTTGACCACATCCTTTTGATGGAGGTGAACGATATGTCCGAACGTAAATTTGAATTCACCCTGCCCACCCGCATCATTTTCCAGCCGGGCTGCATCCGGCAGGTCGGCGTGGAAGCGCTGCCATACCGGCCGCGCCGGGCCCTGCTGGTCACCGACCCGGGCGTACTGGCGGCAGGCATCGCCCAAAAAGCCGCGGACAGCCTGCAAAGCGTGGGCATCCCCTATCAGATTTTTTCCGACCTCAGCCCCAACCCCCGCGACTATGAGCTGGACGCGGGCGGGCGCCTGGCGCGCGAGGCGGGCATCGACCTGATCGTCGCCGTGGGCGGCGGCAGCGCGCTGGATGCGGCCAAGGCGATCGGCGTGCTGCTGACCCACCCGGGCTGCATTTTGGACTGGTGCGGCAGCGGCGGGCTGGACCGGCCCATCGTCCCGCTCATCGCCGTGCCGACCACGGCGGGCACGGGCAGCGAAGTGACCCCCTTTTCGGTCGTGACCAACAGCCAGACCCACATCAAGCAGTGCGTCTGGGACCTGCGCGTGGCCGCCCGGGTGGCGCTGCTGGACAGCGAGCTGCTTTCCGGCCTGCCCGCGCCGGTCATGGCCGCCACCGGCATCGATGCGCTGACCCACGCCGTCGAGGCCTACACCTGCACCCAGGCCACCCCCTTCACCGACCCGCTCGCACTGCGGGCGATCACCCTGGTTTCGCAAAACCTGCGCCAGGCGGTGGACACGCACGCGCCCGAAGCCTGCGCGCACATGCTGCTGGCCAGCAATTTGGCCGGCATCGCCTTTGCCTTTTCCGACGTGGCCGCCGTACACACCATGGCCGAAGCGCTCGGCGGGCGGTACGACCTGCCCCACGGCCAGGTCAATGCCATGCTGCTGTGCACGGTGTCCCGGCACAACATCCCCTTTGCCGCCGGGCGGTACGCCGAAGTTGCGGCCGCGCTGGGCGTACCGCATACGCCGGATGCGCAGCAAATGGCCCTGCAAGGGGTGGAAGAAATGCGCCGGCTGTGCCGGGACGTCGGCATCGGGCCGCTGCGCGCGGCCGCTTGCGTCAACCCGGCGGACTTCCCGGCGTTGGCCCGGGCCGCCATGACCAACGACGCAACGTATAGCAACCCCGCCCCCATCACCGAGCAAACCTACTGCACCCTCTTCCAAGAGGCGTACGAAGAGAAAGGATGCTGAATATGGAAAACTCGAATGGCCAAGTAAAAATGAAACGTGCGCTGGGCTTTTGGTCCACCTATTTTGCGGTTTTCGGCTGTATGCTGTCGGGTACGGCCATGGTTGCGCTGGGCAATGTGGCCGGTTACGGCGGCAGCTCGGTGTGGCTCCCGGCGCTGATTGCGGTGATCCCCATGCTGGCCGTGGCGCTGGCGTACAGCGAACTGGTCAGCATGGTGCCGGGCGGCGGCATGGTCTTTGAATACACCATGCCTGCGCTGGGGCGGTTTTGGGCGATTTTTGCCACCCTGGCCGGGTATCTGCTGCTGGTCACAGCCGACGGCGGCATCCACCTGGCCGGCATCTCGCTTTACGGCAAAATTGAAGCGCTGGCGTCCATCATCATGTGCACGATCTTCGCCATCCTGGGCATCATCGGCGCATTTGGGCTGGGCGCGGGCGAGCAGGTCAACACGCTCACCCCCTTGCAGCCGGAAAACGGCTGGGCGACCGTGGTCGGACAGGCAGGCGCGGCCATCTGGTGGTTCATCGGCTTTGAATTCGTCTGCCCCACCGCCGAGGAAAACAAGCGGCCGCACAAGAACATCCCGCGCGCGCTGATCTTCGGCGTCATCACCATCGTGCTATTTGACCTGTTGTTCGCCTATGCGTCGGTGCGCTATACCGATCTGGACGTGCTGATGACCTCCACCACCCCGCACATCGCCACCGCCCGGGCGCTCATCGGCCCCTTGGGCTGGGTGTGCATGACCGTCATCACCCTGTGCGCGGCGTTCACCAGCGTCATGGTGCACCTGGTCGCCCTGCCCCGCCTGCTCTATGGCCTGGCGTACAAGGACTGCGCACCCAAAATTTTTATGTACCTGCACCCCAAATTCCGCACCCCGTGGGTGGGCATCTTTTTCACCTCGGGCCTGATTTTGGTCACCCTGATCTACATCCAGCTCAACGGCGCTGACGTCAACGTCATTTTGGGGCTGGTCAACATCGCCTCGGTCACCTGGATGTGTTCGTACGGCATTGCACTGATCGACGTGCTGGTGCTGCGGCGGCGGTATCCCGATTATCCGCGGCTGACCCGGTTCCCCGGGATGCCGGCGTTTATGTGCATCGGGCTGGTCGGGCTGGCCTACTGTATCTGGACGCTGCGGTCCAGCTGGCTGTACGCCGGGGTGGCCCTGGTGCTCATTGCGGTCTATTGCGTCCTGTGGCTGCGGCATAAAAAGCTGTCGCTGTTCGAGCCCCAGCCGCTCGAGGACATGGTTTCCACCCTGATGGCGCGCGCCGAGCCCTACCCGGAGTGGGACCAAGCGGTGACCGCCTGGCTCAAGCAGCGGGAGCAAGCCCATGTTTGACCTGGCAAAAACCCGATGGGGCGGCCTGCTGCGGCAGCGCCGCATGACCGGGGACGCGCTGGCGGACGGCCGGATCAACCGCCGGGCAGCCGCCCAGTTCACCCAGGTACTGGACCAATTTTCATCGGTTCTAACCGGGCAGGCCGATTTCGCCTTGGAGCGCACCCACCCCTGTTCGGCCCGGCTGCGGTTTTCGCACGTCCAGTCGCACGAGCTGCTGCTGTACTACGAGCTAAAAAACATGCTCTTCGGGCGGTGTTATGATTTGTTTGCCGAGCTGCACCAACCCGCGCAAGATCCGGCCGATTACACCGTTTGCCTGCAATTTTCCGGCGGCCTGCGCCAACGGCAGGCCAGCTTCGCCCTGGAAAGCGGGACGCTGCCCGACCCGGGCCTGCTCGACCGGCTCAATCACCCGCTGATCTTAGCGCGCGTGCACCGCTTGGACTTGGTCGAGCTCAAACTGACATACAGCGCCCACACCGGGCAGCGGCTGTTTTCAGCCGCCCTGCTGCGCGGCAGCTGCACCTGGTGCCTGATGCCGCCGCTGTTCCAACGCATCCCGCTGCACAAGCAGGACTGCATCGACCTGCTCGAACTCATGCTGCTGCTCGCGGGGGCCAGCCCCCGCACCCCCGGCGGGGCTCCGCCCCTGCACCCCGCCAGGGGCTAGCCCCTGGACCCTTCCCGCGGGGGCCAGCCCCCGCACCCCCGCCAAGG
>CAJFUJ010000025.1 GCA_904420185.1 uncultured Butyricicoccus sp.
ACTGTCGGCTTCGGAGTTGCACCGAATCATGCCTTGCGGCTCGTGGGCTATACCACCGGTAGGGACTTGCACCCTGCCCTGAAGATTCTATATCGATTGACTTAAGTATACGCCCTGTCTTGCGCGCTGTCAAGTGGGGGCGCGATATTTTTTGTCAGCGCAGGTCGTACAGCTCGTTTCCCACCAGCAAAAAGCCATTGTCGATTTGCGGCTGGTTTTCCAGGTAGCTGTTGGCCATATACAGCACCGGGCTGACCTGGTTGCCCTGCCGGTCAAACAGGGCCGATGCGTTAAGCCCTTGCGACGTGGGCAGCAACACGAACCGCACGCCCGCGCGGTACAGCTGCTTGACCTTCGCCCATTGGGCGGTTTCCTCTTCAGAGGGAGCGGTCGGTTCGCCCGGCAGGGTGCCGACCGTGTTGATGGCGGTCAATTCACTGTCCGGCAGCGCGCAGCCAAGCCAAGCCGCAGCCCGCAGCCGGCCAATGGGCTGATTGGCCCAGGGGCCTTCGTCATAAGGGATGGTTTCGCCCATGGCCCCGCCTGAATAGGAGATGTAGTGTTCTTCCAGCTCGGCGGGCAGGTTGTCGTAGTAATCTGCTTGGCCCAGCTGATCGCGCAAAATGCCGGTTTGGGCCAGGTAAGCGGCCGCGCCGCTCCACCAGGCATCCCCTTGGGCGAATACGCCGTCCCCGCCCGCGTAGATTTCGTGCACGCGCGCGGTCAGAGCGGCGGCTTCGGCGTAGGTCACCTCGCCCGCCGGGTCAAAGATTGTGTCAGACTTGCCGCTGAACAGTCCCAGCTCGTAGCACAGCGCGACCGTATTGGCATACCAGCTCCCCTGCAACACGTCGGTGAACTGGCCGTTGTACGTCCGCCGCCCTGGGAAGTGCACCGACGCCCCAGCGGGCGGCACGGTTGCCGCCAAGGTCGCAGCTGCCAGCAGCGCGCACAGTGTCCGTTTCATATACCGTCCCTCTTTTCGTTTCCCGCCAGATGGGTGGGGATTCTTTGCGTCTATTGTAGTCATATTTTGGGCTCCCGTCAAGGGACTGCTCCATCCGCTGTGCGGCAGATCAAATCGGGGTGGGTGGACAGTGGCCAATGCAGCGGTTGCGTGCGGTCTTGCAAGCCACCCAGGTCGATATACTGCACCTGGGGATTTTCGTAGGTGGTCCAATAAAAGCGTAGGGATTCGGCGCACATGACCGAGGTATAGAGCGTGTAGTCATAGACAGGGAGACGGTCGGGCGCGGCAGGAAAACCGCCTTCTGCCAACCGGACGGCGCCCAAAGGAAAGGCTGCACTTTCAAACAGGCGGAGCATCCGCATGACGCCCTGTTCCTCGTTCCGGCCGGGCACAGCGTACCGTTTGAGAAAGCACAGCCGCACAAACCGGGCAGGTGCGCTCCAGTCGCCCGGCAGGCCCTGCGCGCCACTGCCCGAAAAACAAGCCGGGATCACCTGGCCGTCCCAATCGGGCGCGTCATGGTCCAAATCACGTAGGCCGGCAAAGTTAAGCAGATGCAGCCGGTGCCAGGGGTAGCCCGGGCTGTTGGTTAAAACCCCTAGGGTGTTGCGGTGCAGATGCAGGCCGGTCGCATCGGGCTCCACCACCAGGGTTTCCCCGCTGCGGTCACTAAAGGCCCAGTGCAGCGGTGGCACCATCCCCCAGAGCGGCTCGCCTACGAGTGTAACATCCTTTTCCAGCAAGGTCGCCGCTTGTTCCACATCGGCGCACTGGGCCAACACATGGTATACTGCCAGCGGCGGTTGTAGCGGCTGGGTCCCCGGACGGGACGCAGAAGGGTACTTAGCAAATTCCCGATACAGCAGCTGTCCCCCCATCAGGCCCATTTGGTTGATGCCCTCATACAAAATCGGGCGGTCGGGCCAGGTTGGCAGGCCGATCCCCAAGGCCGCATAAGCGGCGCAGCGGCTAGTCTCCCAATCGCTGATGCGGTAAACCGTCCCCTTGGGCACAAAGGTGACCCGGCTGTTTTCCGGCAATCGATCCGAATCAAAATTTCTTCCCCACAGGTGTTTGCCGTCAGCCGTGCGCCAGCTTAGCGCACTGCAATCGGCGGTCAACCCTTCTATTTTCCCATATGGCTCTTGCACACAAACGCCTCCTTTTATCCGGTATCCTTCCCTGATAAAAGGAAAAATATACTATGCAAAAAGCGGCGCACCAAACGGTGCACCGCTTTTCTATATACCACCGGCCGAGACTGGGCAACACGGAAAATGGGAAGTGACCGGCTGCCACGATGCCGCCCGGCTGGGAGCATTTGCTTATTTGCCCTGGGTCAGGTCCTGGTGGATGGCTGCCGCAGCCTTCTTGCCTGCGCCCATCGCCAGGATAACGGTTGCCGCACCGGTGACTGCGTCGCCGCCCGCGTAAACGCCAGGCTTGGAGGTACGGCCGTCGTCGTCGGCAATGATGCCGCCCCACTTCTGGGTTTCCAGACCGGGGGTGGTGTTCTTAATGAGCGGGTTGGGGCTGTTGCCAATTGCAACGACCACTGTGTCCACATCGAGTTCAAACTCGCTGCCCGGCTTGGGTACCGGACGGCGGCGGCCCGAAGCGTCGGGTTCGCCCAGCTCCATTTCGATGCATTCCATGCGCTTGACGTAGCCGTTCTCGTCGCCCTCGATCTTGACCGGGTTGCACAACATCTTGAAGATGATGCCCTCTTCCTTGGCGTGGTGTACTTCTTCCACACGGGCGGGCATTTCCTTCTCCGAACGGCGGTAAACGATGTAGACCTCTTCGGCGCCCAGGCGCTTTGCGCAGCGGGCTGCGTCCATCGCAACGTTGCCGCCGCCAATGACGGCTGCACGCTTGCCTACACGAACCGGGGTATCGGTTTCCGGGAAATTGTATGCCTTCATCAGGTTGATACGGGTCAGGAACTCGTTGGCCGAATATACGCCGTTGAGATTTTCACCCGGGATCTTCTGGAAGTTCGGCAGGCCCGCACCCGAGCCGACAAATACAGCATCGTACTCCTCGAGCAGCTCGTCAACCGACTCCATGCGGCCGATCACCGAGTTGGTGCGGATCTCTACGCCCAATGCCTCTACGGTGGCGATTTCCTGCCGCACCAAGTCCTTGGGCAGACGGAATTCCGGGATACCGTAAACCAACACGCCCCCCGGGGTATGTAGGGCTTCAAAAATGGTGACCTTGTAGCCCAGCTTAGCCAGGTCGCCCGCGCAGGTCAGGCCGGCAGGGCCAGAACCGACAACAGCGACTTTTTTGCCGTTGGCCGGTGCTGCCTCTACGGGCGGCAGCTTATCTGCATGAACCGGCTGCATGCCCCAGTCAGCCGCATAGCGCTCCAGGCGGCCGATGCCGACCGGCTCGCCCTTGATGCCGCGCACGCACTTGCTCTCGCACTGGGTTTCCTGGGGGCAAACACGGCCGCAAATCGCCGGCAGATTGCTGGTCGATTTGAGGATCGCGTGCGCACCCGCCATGTCGCCTTCCTTAATCTTCTCAATGAAAGCCGGGATCTGAACGTTAACCGGGCAACCGGCCACACAGGGCTGGTTTTTGCAGTTTAGGCAACGCTCGGCCTCGCCCTTTGCCATCTCAAAGGTGGTATAGCCCGCGCTGACTTCCTTAAAGTTACCGCTGCGGACGATGGGATCCTGCTCAACCGCAGGCGTTTTGGTCGGTGTCATGTTAGGCATGGACGTTTTCCCCCTTTTTCATCAGGTTGCAGTCCGCGTGCCGCTCCATGCTAAGCGTCTCCTCGGCCTTATACATTTTGCTGCGCGCGATCGCCTCGTCGAAATCGACCAGATGTCCGTCGAAGTCCGGGCCGTCCACGCAGGCGAACTTGGTTTCACCGCCAACCGTCAGGCGGCAGCCGCCGCACATGCCGGTGCCGTCGATCATGATCGGGTTCATCGACACAATCGTCGGGATGTTGTATTCCTTGGTCATATTGCACACGCCGCGCATCATGGGCATCGGGCCGATGGCGATGACCTCGTCATACTTGACGCCAGCCTTGAGCTGCTCCTCCAGCGCGGTGGTAACAAAGCCCTTGTGCCCGTTCGAGCCGTCGTCGGTCATGACATACAGATTGGTGCAGGCATCCTTGAGTTCATCCATCAGAATAAACAGGCTGGTCGAGCGGAAGCCGACGATGACGTCCACATTTGCGCCTGCCTGATGCAGTGCTTTGGCCTGGGGATAGGCAATCGCAATGCCCAAGCCGCCGCCGATGACGGCGATCTTCTTCCCCTCTTTGCCTTCCAGCTCGCTCGGTTTGCCCAGCGGACCGACAAAGTCCAACAGAGCGTCCCCTTCTTCCAGGGTATCCAAGCGGCGGGTCGTTGCGCCGACCTTTTGGAAGATGATCGTAACCGTTCCTTCTTCGCGGTCATAGTCGGCGATGGTGAGCGGAATCCGCTCGCCCTGCTCATCGATGCGCAGGATGATAAACTGGCCCGGCTGGGCCTTGCGCGCTACGCCCGGCGCCTTGACGGTCATCAGGGAAACCGTATCGTGCAGGCGGCGCTTAACAGTAATTGGATACAAGCTGCTTCCTCCTTTATCTTGCCGTGCAGCCACAGCCCCTGGACCCGCATATGCTCGCGCGCCGCACAAGGGATGGGCTCCTCTCATCCTTTATTGTAAACGCTCGAGCCTGCGGGCAGTATGCTGTGAATCAGCACTTTTTTGCTAAATCTCACCTTTCGGCTTTTATCTTTCGGCCTGGTTCTTTGCGTCGCAAATAGATCCAGAACGGCGCCAGTGCGGCCAGAATCAGTACCCAGCTGATGGGATAGGAGTAGTATACCCATTCCACCCCGTACACACTGGTGTCCAACCAAGCAATCCAAACCAGGCGGAATGCGACCGCACCCAGCAAATTGATCACTACTGGTACAATCGGCACACCGTGGCCGCGGATCGCGCCCACAAACACGTCCGACATACCGTACAGGATATAAACGCTTGCGACAATATGCAACCGCTCGACACCCGCTGCAATGACAGCGGCGTCCTCATTATAGATCCCAATGAGCGGCGCGGCGAATACAACCGCAATCGTGCTCAACGCTAACCCGATGGCAACCGTACACAGCATACAAATGTGCAGCGAGCGGCCGATCCGGTCATACTTCGAGGCGCCCAGATTCTGGCTGATGAAGGTTTGCGCGGCCTGGTTGAACGAGTTCATGGCAATATAGATAAACCCTTCGATGCTGGACGCCGCGCCAACCGCCGCAATGATCGTGCTGCCATAGGAATTGATTGCCCCTTGGATGACCACGTTGGACAGGCTGAACATACACGACTGAATCCCTGCCGGGATGCCGACATGGGCCATTTCCATCAGACGCGGCTTATCGATGCACAGCAGCCGGCGGGAAAAGCGCAATTCGCCCCGGGTCTTGGCCAAGCTGCGCAGCACGAGCATCGCGCTGACCGCCTGGCTGATGACGGTCGCCAGTGCAACACCCATAACGTCCATATGGAATAGGACCACAGAAATCAGGTTCAGCACAATGTTCACCATGCCGCTGAGCAGCAGGAACAAAAGCGGCCGGCGGGTATCGCCCGCGGCACGCATCGCGGCCGCACCGTAGTTGTAAATCATGGTAAAGGGGGTGCCGATAAAATAGATGCGCATATACAGCTGAGCCAGCGGACGCACATCGTCGGGTACCGAAGTCAAGTCCAGCACCAACCCCGTAGCCAATATGCCCAAGAGCCCGAGCGCGACACCGCCGATCATGGCTACATAAATGGACGTATGCAGTGTGCGGGAAATCTCTTTTTTATGTCCGGTCAAGCCGATGTAGCGCGCAATTACAACATTGACGCCTACCGACAGGCCAATCAGCAGTTGGGTAAACAGATTAATGGCGGAAACCGTACTGCTCACCGCCGCCAGGCTGGCGCTGCCGGCGAACCGGCCGACCACAATAATATCGGCTGCATTGAACAAAAGCTGCAGCACATTTGATGCCATTAGCGGCAGACTGAACCATAAAATTTTGCCAAAAAGCGGCCCATGCGTCATATCGATGGTTGCACTTTTCACGTCTGGACTCTCCCCTGTTGTTTGCTTTGGATGATTGGGCGCACTGAACCATTTTTAGGCGCTGTGTGGTCCGCCTGCTTCAATGCGGGGAAACCTACGGCAATACCGAACTTTTTCCTGTTTTGCAACCCAATAGCCGGCTTTTTTCAGTCCTTGGCAGCACATAGATGCTGTTTTGAACCGTATCTTTCTGGCCGAAAATTAATTTTCCGGCGCACTCAGACGATAAAAGCCGTAGAAATTATTATACTACGCAGGCATTCACAAAGATATGCTGGCGCATGTATTTCTGAGATTCTGCAAAGAAAATCAGAGATACTGCAAAATTGCCTCATTCATTTTGCCCTGATAAGCTGGCTTCGGCCTGTTCGAGCGACGCATACCCATAGCGACCCGCCATGTTTTCCAAGACCATCCGGTTCATACTTTGCCCTTGGGCTTGCAAGGCGCGCACATATGCTGCATAGAGCTGCAAGGTGTGCAGCGAGTAAGTCTCCAGTTCGCCCCATAGATAAGTCTCCATCGAGGTCACGCCTGGTGCGTCCTCGCTGCGCCGGATGGGCCGGCCACGCCCAGTCAGATTGGGATATTGCGCGTGCAGCTGGATGAGCCAATCGACATGCGCCTGGCAGATCTCATCGATGAGCGGTTGCTTGGCCGGGTCGCGCGGCGGAATGAATCGACAAATTTCAGCGTATTCGGTGGGATTGGTGCGCGCCATCATGTAGGCATATTTATCCTGCAAGGGGTTGCGGCCCACAGCTTTTGCGTCCTGCAAATCATGCAAATAGCTTTGCCGCATAGCGCCATCCCAGGCTTCAAGCTGGCTGGCGCGCATCAGGAAAAAGGTATCCCAATCGTCCTGGCAGGCCGCGCGGCCGCCGCGGTTGTGCACTTGATCGAACATCTCCCATTCTAGTTCGACAATTTCTTCGATGGTGTCCTTTTCAGTTGACATTTCGCCGTCACTCCTCCATGATATGGCTGTCCCGCAGGGCGGGGTCCTGAATGTGTTCCATGATCTGCGGGCAATGGTCGAGCAGATAGCTGCTGGCACTGTCGCTCAGACCCTGCCGGCGCAGCTCGGCTGCAGCATTGATGCACACGCCCTCGATAACCGTCTGCGCATCCGCGCCCTGCTGGCACAGCGCTTGCATCTGATCGTAGAGCCGGGGCAATTTGGGCAGTTCACACAGGCCCCGGTGCATCCACTTATAAAACGGCGCATAACGGCGATTGAGCAGATAGCCCAGCGACATCGCTGCCCGCATGAATTCGCCCAGGGCCAGCTGCGCCGCCACTATTTCGCCCCGCTGCACGCAGCGCGGATAGTTGTACTGTCCGGCCTGGGCCATGGCGGCTGCCCGTGCAGCCAGTTTTTTCAGCCGGATATCCTCCGGATAGAAGCCCAGCAAATGCTGCCGGATAGCAGTGAACCGTCCAAGTGGGTCGCAGAACACCTGCCCGTTGGTCGCGGTCGCCAAAAAGGCCTCAGGAACCCGGCGCCACTGCGTCAAGGTCTGCGGCCCCTGGGGCAAACCGGTGAAACGTGCATACCAATCCTCTATGCACAGGCAGCCGATGCGGCCGGTGCTGTTCGGCCCGGCCTGGCGGCGGAGCATCCCCGCAAAACCGGGCAGGCGGTCGTACACCGCCTGCACTTGCTCACCATACCGGTCAAAGTCCTCGGCTTGCAGCCAGATGCAAAAGCCAGGGCCCCAGTCGTGATCGCGCGAAAGTTCATCGTCAAACCCAAAGCACTCCGAGCCCTCGCCAGCCAGCCCCACGGCCATACGCGGCGCCAGCGCGGGCAGTGCTTGCTCGAGCGCCGCGCGCCCCACTGTTTCATAATAGGCGCGCGCCAGCTCCAAACCCTTCATGCTTTCATCGCGCTTTCCCGCAGGCGGCGCAGATCGTCAGCCACACTGCGTGTGCGCTCATGGTCGGGTCCCAGCAGCCGCGCGTAGATTTCTTCAGCCCGGGTCAGCGCCTTGCAGGCCGCTGTTTCATCGCCCAGCTGCTGATAGATCCAGTACATATTTTGGCATGTAATTGCATATTCTACGTTTTCCCCAAAGAACCGCTTGGTATATGCGGCTGACTTTTGGTAGAGCGCGAGCGCTTCCTCCCATTTGCCTTCGGCGTAAAGCAAGCCTGCCAAGCTGTTGAGGCCAGCTGCATAATGGACGTTTTCGTCATCCGCGCACTTTTCGAATTCCTGTAACGCGCGTTTGGCGCAAATCATCGCCTGCTCGCGCCGGCCTGCCGCGTAGTACAGGGCGGTCAGGTTGTTATAGGTCACCGCCACCTCTTGCCGGTGTCCTGGCATTTTTTCAATCAGCAGCAGCGCGCGCTCCAGGCAGGCGATCGCCTGGTCAAGCTGCTGGGTTTCCCGGTAGGCCAGGGACAGGTTGTTGAGCACGCTGGCATATGCGTAGCTGTGTTCCTCCCCTACCTCCCGGTAGATGGCTCCTGCTGTGTGAAACAGCTCAATCGCGCGGTCGTATTCTTTGAGCAACCGGTAGGTGCCTGCCATATTGTTGAGGATGGTGGCATACTGTTCGCAGTGTTCGCCCAGCTCACTGGCGGCAACCTTTTGCGCCTTTTCAAAGGCGGCAAGAGACTGGCTGTAATGTCCGGTTCCCCGATAGAAAGAGCCCAGTTCGTTGTAAACGGCGATCATTTCCCCCGCGTTATGCCGCTCTTCAGCGTGCTGCGCGCTGTCACACAAAAACTGTTCGGTTTGCTCCAAGCCGTTGTGCGTATAGGATGCATCCAGCGCCTTATAAAAATCTTCGATTTTTTCCCACATAGCATTTTCTCCTCGTCGCTCCAGATTGTCGAGCCCCTTCTTACGGCTATTCTAATTTCATATTATAAAGAGTTTCATAGGGGAATAGTTTGCACTCTCTCATATGATTTTTGCATTTCTCCTGCGGACCTTTTGGGCCCAAAAGCCGGGGCTCGGATGCTCCGAGATGCGGCAAAAAAAAGAGGATGACAAGCACACCACGCTTTATAGATCCGTCCTATAATAGTGGCAAGGTAGTTGATGGAGAACATTCTCCGATCTTGATGTATTATTAGTCCAACGGTATTAAGTCAAGAGGGGGTGACGCAAAAAAATTGAACAAAAAGGAGCAAGAAGTGGAATGCAGGTGGCAAAAAGG
>CAJFUJ010000026.1 GCA_904420185.1 uncultured Butyricicoccus sp.
CCTTTTTGCCACCTGCATTCCACTTCTTGCTCCTTTTTGTTCAATTTTTTTGCGTCACCCCCTCTTGACTTAATACCGTTGGACTAAAAATATAGAAATGCAAAAGATTGTTTGTCCGGGAGGACGTTGCCGTCCTGTTGTTTGTATATTAATATATTAGTACGAATGTGTCAAGAGGAAGATGAAAAATAATTTCGAAAAAATTTTTGGTTTTCCCCTTGACAAAGGAATACTAATATACTAATATATATTTTAGAAAGCGCAACCACTTCGGTGGCGGCGTGTGGATCGTAAATATTGTTCTCACCAAAAGAAAAGGAGTGTGCGAATATGATCGTAGGATTGGTAAAAGAAATCAAGAACCACGAGTACCGGGTTGGCCTGACCCCCAATGATGTAAAGGCCTATGTGGACGCAGGGCATACCGTGCTGGTAGAGACCGGCGCAGGCGAAGGCTCGGGCTTCCCCAACATGGAATACCTGGGCGCCGGCGCACAGGTGCTGGGCAGCGCAGCCGAGGTCTGGGACAAGGCAGAGATGATCGTCAAGGTCAAAGAGCCGATTGAACCCGAATATCAATACCTTAAAAAAGGGCAGATCCTGTATACATACCTCCATCTGGCGGCCGACCGTCCGCTGACCGAGGCGCTGCTCAAGGCCGGCACCAAGGCGGTTGCCTATGAGACCATTACCGGCAAAAACGGTGGATTGCCCTGCCTGATCCCGATGAGCGAGATCGCTGGCCGCATGGCCGTACAGGAGGGCGCCAAGTACCTGGAGAAGCCGTTCGGTGGCCGCGGCCTGCTGCTCTCGGGCGTGCCGGGTGTGGAAAAGGCCAACGTGGTCATCATCGGCGGCGGCGGAGTCGGGACCAACGCCTGCAAGATCGCGGTCGGTATGGGCGCAAATGTCACCATTCTGGATGTCAGTGCCCAGCGCCTGGCCTACCTGGATGATATCTTCGGCAGCCGTATCCAGACCCTGTACAGCACCCGTGCCAACATCCTGGAATGCATCGAAAAGGCCGATCTGGTCATCGGTGCCGTGCTGCTGCCCGGTCGCAAAACCCCCAAACTGGTGCGCAAAGAGGATTTGCAGCGCATGAAGAAGGGTGCGGTCATCGTGGACGTAGCGGTCGATCAAGGCGGCTGCATCGAAACCACCCATCCGACGACCCATCAGGACCCGGTCTTCGAGGTGGACGGCGTGGTACATTACTGCGTTGCCAATATGCCGGGCGCGGTATCCCGCACCTCGACCATGGCGCTGACCAACACCACCTTGCAGCATGGTTTGGCATTGGCCACCAAAGGGTTTGAGCAGGCGGTCAAGGACGATCCCTGCCTGGCCCAGGGCGTCAACTGCTATGAGGGCAAGTGCACCTATGCCGGCGTAGCCGAAGCGCTCGGTCTGCCCTGTGCGGACATTCTCTCTCTGATCTAACCCATACCGCGTACAGCCGCGCACGGTTGCGCTGCGCTGGATGCATGCAAAATTTCTTCTTTCTCTCTTTCTTTTCCTTTCAGTATGCAGAAGCCTCCGATGTGCGTGAGATCGGAGGCTTCTGCGCCTATATTCGGAAAAGCCCAGCTTTGGCTGGGCTTTTCCGAAAAGGTGCCTCATCGCATAAACTGGCCGCCGTTGACATCCAGCGTGTGGCCGGTGATGTATCCGGCTGCGTCTGAGGCCAAAAAACAGACCGCGTGCGCCACCTCTTCGGGTGTGGCGGCCCGGCCCAGCGGGATTCCGTCGGACGGGATTCCTTCGGCGCGCGCCATGGGGGTGTTGGCGGTCCCGGGCGACACAGCATTGACCGTGATGCCGTCGGCCGCAGCGTGCAGCGCCAGCGATTTGGTCAACGCGAGCAGCCCACCCTTGGATGCCGCATAGTGCGCGCCCGAAAAAAAGGCGCCCCGCTCCCCGGCGATGGATGACAGGTTGACAATGCGGCCATAGCGCTGCGGCCGCATCAGCCCAAGCGCGTACCGGCAGAGGAAAAAGGGGGTTTTGAGGTTGACGCTGAGCATATGATCCCATTCGTCTTCGGTAATTTGGTCGATCGTGTGGGTGTTGGAGATGCCGGCGTTGTTCACCAGCACATCCAACCGACCGTAGGTGTGCGTGATGGAGTCCATCATGGCTTGCACCTGTCGGAGATCGGCTAGGTCGCAGGCAAGGCAGCGCCCGCTGCCGCCGGCAGCCTGGATGCCTTGCAGGGTCTGGGCGGCCCGGTCCTCGCTGCGGCAAGCCAGCAGTACAAGGTCGCCGGCCGCCGCCAGCTCCACTGCAACCGCTTGGCCGATTCCGCCGCCAGCGCCTGTCACCAATGCAATTCGTTGTTTCATAGAAATTCCTCCTATTTTATGTGGAATGCGCGCGATCTTGCGGCAGACCGTTCAAATTGTGCGGGAACTAGCCGGATTGACGCGGTTTAAAAAATTGACGCCTCCCGCAAAAAATGATATACTAATATAATCAAAAAATATGTGGATGCAATGGAAAGGAAGTGCCCGTTCAATGGAAAAAACGGTAAAGTCCAGGCGGAAAAGCCGGATTGATGTGTATGATTCCCTCAAAGATGCAATTCAATATTTGGAGCTCATGCCGGGATCGATTATCCACGAAAATGAGCTGGTTGAAAAACTCGGCGTCAGCCGTACCCCGATTCGAGAGGCCCTGATCCGACTATCTAGCGAGTATTTGGTCAACATTTACCCCCAGCGTGGTACCTATGTGTCTACCATTGACTTCCATTTGGCCCATGAGATCGCCTATATGCGCCATCTGCTGGACACCGAGGTCTGTCTGGATCTGTGCCGCCAGCATACCCGTCTGCAAGATGCGGTCGAGGAGCGCATGTTCTTTATGCAGCAAGCAGTGAAGCGGTGCGATGTGGTCGGCTATATTAAAAACGACAATGCCTTCCACAATGCCATCTTTGCGGTGGCTGGGCATGAAATGATCTGGGAGATCATCTCCAACTCGCGCGCGCATTATAACCGGATGCTGACCCTGGATTTGCAGCGGCCAGGCGTGATGGAAAAGTCCTATCAGGAACATCTGGACATCGTATCAGCCATTGAGTCGGGGGATGAAAAGGCGCTCACCGCCATTTTGGACCGCCATCACGACCACCAGGATATGCAGACCCGTGAAAAGGAAATCCGCGCGATGTTTCCGGCCTATTTCGAAAATGAATGATGTGTTGCCGCAGGGCGCAAACTCTGCGGCATTTTCTTTGCAAAACCCTTGACAGACCCTATAATATATATTAATATATTAGTAGCTTCATTGCAAGGGTTTTCTGTAATTTTCAATATGGAGGGATGTTTTATGTACATCGATAAGGAGTGCGTGCGCGGTTACAATGAGTATATCCGCTGCGACGAAAATAACGGCGAGGGCAGCATGATGGATGTCGCGCTGCTGATTCTGGAGGAAGGAGACACCTATTCCTTCCACGAAACCGAAAAGGAGATGGCATGGATCCTATTCGAGGGCAAGGCCAGCGTAACCTTTGACGGCGAGACCTATGAAATGGACCGCCCCAACCCCTTTGACTACAGCACCTACTGCCTGCACCTGTGCGCGGGCGGCGCGTGCGAAATCACGGCCCACAGCCACTGCGAGTTCTATGTGCAAAAGACCTACAACGACAAGCAGTTTGCAAACCACCTGTATACCCCCGAGGAGACCGACACCTGGCGGCGCGGGGCGGACGGCGCGTGCGCCGGTTGCTGCAAGCGCGATGTGCGCACCAGCTTTGACTATGAGATCAACCCGCTGAGCAACATGGTGCTGGGCGAAGTGGTCAACCTGCCGGGCAAGTGGTCATCTTATCCGCCGCACTGGCATCCGCAGCCCGAGGTGTATTTCTACCACTTTGAAAAGAAAGAGGGCTTTGGCGCCGGCTGGGTAGATGGCAAGATCGAAGAGCTGCACCACAACGGCTTGTCCATCATCACCAAGGGGACCCATCCGGTGGTCATGGCGCCTGGCTTTGCCTGCTGTTATGCCTGGGGCATCCGCCATTTGCCCGGCAACCCCTGGGAAAAGACCCGCATTGACGATCCGACCTACGAGTGGCTATACGACCCCAAGGCCGAGTTCTGGCGCGGCGAATAATAGACAAAGGAGAGGTTGCCAACCTCTCCTTTTGCTTTGCGCTGCAAAACGCATAAAAGATGCCGCCTTGCCACATCCTGAAGGGCGGAAGGGGGCGCTTGTAGTGGAGCCCATTTTGCATAGCCTGGAATATGGTCTGTCCCAGCTGGCCGGGCTGGCCATTTTGCTCTTCGAGCTGACCGGCGTGGGGATCATCATTTGTAGCGGCGTGGACGGGGTGCGGCGCTATCTCAAACGGGCAGATGACACTCGCATCTACCTAGCCAAAGGGTTGGCCCTTGGCCTGGAGTTCAAGCTGGGCAGCGAGATCTTGCGAACGGTGGTAGTCCGGGAATGGCGGGAGATAGCTGTTGTCGCCGGGATTATTGGGCTGCGCGCCGCGTTGACCCTGCTCATCCATTGGGAGATACGGCAGGAGTAAACGGCTATTGCTCGGTAGGCAACAGATTAGACCGGTGCTGTTTGTAGTAGAGTGCACCGATCAGGTCGGCCAATAGCCAACCGATGGGGACCGACAGCCAGATGCCGATCACGCCCACCACTGGCGCGAGCAGGTAGGCAAGCGCCACCCGTGTCCCCAGGGATGCGACGGTCAGCACCACAGACATGGCGGGCCGCCGGACCGCGCGATAAAACCCGTACAGCAAAAACAGCAGGCCAATGCCGCAGTAGCACAGCCCTTCCACGCGCAGATATTGTACGCCGGTGTCGATGATTGTGGTCTGGGCCGGGTCGATGAAAATACCCATGAGCGGCCGGGCGAACACGCACACTGCCAGGCTGACGGCGATACAAAACAACATCGCGCAGCATACTGCGCTGCGGATGCCCTGCCGGATGCGGCTGGACTGTTGCGCACCATAATTTTGCGCGACAAAGGTGGAAAAGGCGTTGCCGAAGTCCTGCACCGGCATATAGGCGAAGGAATCGATTTTGACTGCTGCGGCAAATGCGGCCATCACGCCTGCGCCAAAGCTGTTGACCAGGCCCTGTACGAGCAGGATCCCGAAATTCATAATCGACTGCTGTACACAGGTGAGAAAGGAAAACGAGGCGATTTCCTGTAAGACCGACCGGTCCAGCCGCAGCGCGCGCACGTGAAAGCGCAACTGCGGAAAGCGGGCAAAGGCATAAAGCGCCAGCCCGACACCGGAAACCGCCTGCGAAAAGACGGTCGCCCAGGCCGCGCCTGCTACGCCCCAGCGCAAAACCAGCACGCAAAACAGGTCCAGCCCAATGTTGAGGACAGCCGACACCCCCAGAAACAGCAGCGGCGCCAGCGAATTGCCGACAGCGCGCAGCAACGAGGCAAAGTAATTGTACAAAAATACTACTGGGATCCCCCAGAAGATGGCCCAAAGATAGGTGCGCATGAGCGGAGCGACTGCTGCAGGTGCCCGCATAAATTGTAGGATCGGTTCCAGAAGCGCAAAAGATAGCAAGGTCAGCGCAAGCGCCAACAGTGCGATGAGAACAAACGCATGGACGATGCAGCTCTGGAACCGCGGCTGGTTGCCCGCGCCAAAGTAAACCGAAAACACCGCGCCGCTGCCCATACACATGCCGAGCAGGATGGAAGTCAGAAAAGTCATGAGCGTGTAGGAGGAACCGACTGCCGCTAGGGCGTCTGCTCCCAGGAACCGGCCGACAATGACCGTGTCGGCGATGTTGTAAAGCTGTTGCAACAGATTGCCTGCCATCAAGGGTGCGGCAAACAAGAGCAGATTTTTGGAAATGGGGCCGCTGGTCAGGCTGACTGTATGCATAGGATCGTCTCTTTCCGCAGGAAATTTGGGGGAACGCGCTGACCTTATCATAGCAGGAACCACAGCCTCCGGTCAAGGGAAAGAACCGCGTTTGCAGTCTCATCCACATTATAGGCCACAGTCTGCCCTGCAAAAATTTTCGCCGGATATGGATTGTATTTTGTTTGAAGCCCACCTATAATGGAAACAAACCGAGTAGGAGGGATGGAAAGATGGAACAAATGACCGTGACTGCAGCCCAAATGAAAGAGATCGAACGCGCTGCGGATGCCGCCGGGCTCAGTTACCGGCAGATGATGGAGAATGCAGGTAGCCGTGCCTATGAGACGATTTGCCGGCGTTTGCCCTTCCGGCGCAGCGCCGTAATTTTTGCGGGCAAGGGAAACAATGGCGGTGATGGATTTGTTGTGGCGCGGCTGCTGGCCGAAGATGGGGGGACCGTCCGGGTAGTTTTGTGCGAGGGACCACCGGTGACCGAGGATGCTGCCTACAACTATACCCGCATGACCGGTGTCGAGATCTGGCCGATTGAGGAGCTTGAGGCCGCACAGCAGGCAGAAATTTTGTCGAGCGAGCTGATTGTGGACGCGTTGTATGGGACCGGGTTCCACGGTGGGTTGCGTCTGAACGGTCTGCGCGCCGCCGAGTTGATGAATGACGCCAAGGGGGTGGTCTGTGCGCTCGACTTGCCCAGCGGGGTCAATGCCGATACCGGCGCGGTAGCGGCAGGCGCGGTGCAGGCCGATTTCACGGTGACCTTCCACGCCCGTAAGCAAGGGCAGACCGTGCCAGCAGCAGCGGCGCAATGCGGTGACATTGAGGTTGTGGATATTGGGATTCGGGTTTAAAAAAAGAAGCGGTTCGCCGGGGCGAACCGCTTTTGTGCTGGATATCGTTCAAAATCCGCTTATCGTGCATCAACATTGACCCAAACGTTGTGATTCGCGTTGGACTGCAAGCAGGCCTCCACGAAAGCAATGCCACGCACGCCGTCCTCGACGGTCGGGTAGCGGAATGTACCTGGGTCGCCGCCGGTCTTTTTGGCAATGAGGTTGGTACAGAACCCGCGGTACAGGTTGCCGAAGGCTTCATAAAAGCCCTCGATATGGCCGGAGGGCAGACGGCACAACGCCTTTGCAGCCGGGTACAGATAATCACGGTTGTTGGTATAGGTCTGCGGCGGCTGATTGACCCGGGTTACGCGTAACGCCCAAGGACGCAGGTGGCTCCACTCGATCGAGCCTTTTTCGCCGAAGATGCGGACATTGAGCTCGGTTTCATGTCCTGTGGCGATTTGGCTAGTCCAGATCATGCCTGGCACGCCGCCGTCGAATTCCACCATTATTTGGGCGTTGGTTTCCAGCGGGATGTCGGACGGGATACTGTCAAACCGCGCGATGACACGTTTGGGATGCAGGCCGGTCATTTGGGCGATCAGGCACTCCACATGGGTACCAATATCGGCACAGCAACCGGACGCGCCCGAACGGGCCGGATCCTGTCGCCAGGTGGCCTGCTCCGAGCTGCCCGACACCAGCGATACCGCCAGCCATTCCTGGGGGTATTCGCCCTGGATGCAGGTGATGCGGCCGATCTCGCCGGCATCGATCATTTCGCGCGCCTGCCGGATCATGGCGTAACCGGTGTATGTATAGGTAACGCCAAAGAGTAGGTCCTTTTCCTTGGCCAGCTGGGCCAGTTCCCGGCCCTGAGCGGTATCGAGCGCCAGCGGCTTGTCGCACATGATGTGAATCCCGTGCTCTAAAAAGCATTTGGCAATTGGATAATGGGTGTCGTTCGGCGTGGCGATGGTGACAAAATCGATGCCATCTGTCCGGGCGGCTTCGGCCGCAGCCATGGTCTGATAATCTGGATAGATGCGGGATAGGTCGGTGACGTTCCATTTCTCCGCAAAAGCGCGGCTTTTGTCCATGTCGCGCGAAAAGCAGCCGGCGACCAAAATAGCCAGGTCGTCCATTTGGGCTGCATGGCGGTGCACATCGCCGATAAAGCCGCCTCCGCCGCCAACCATACCGAATTTAAGTTTCATAAAATGACACCCCTCTTTTGGTTTTTTTGTGGTATAGTTCTCATTTTAATTCCCCACCCGCCATTTTGCAATAGATATATGGGGGTTTTAGGGCGCACCCGACCTTGCATGAAGATGCCCTGCAAATAGTGCGCGCATTGGAATGATCTGATACGCCCTAGAAGGAGAATAGAAATTGAGAAAAACGTGAAAGGGTCACAGGTTAAAAGGTTTTGCCATAGATCTCCTGGCTGTATTGATCAACATTTTCTGCGGTAACCAGCTCAAAGGGGGAGATAATTCGGTCCTCGACCTCCTGACCGGCCAGGATTTTTTCAATTGTGTCGATGGCGTTTTCGGCCTGGACGATGCCGTTATACAGCATAGAACCTGCAAGCTCGCCATCCTTGATGGCTTGCATACCGTCCTCGGTTGCGTCAACGCCGCAGACAATCACGCCGTCCAAACGACCCGCTGCTTTCAGCGCCTGGATAGCGCCCAGCGCCATCTGGTCGTTGGCGCATACAACGCCGTCGATCTCCGGATAGGCCTGAATCCAGTCCTGCATGATCTGCATTCCTTCTTCGCGTTCAAAGTTGCCGCTCAGTTCAGCGAGCACTTCGACATCGTCCCGGTTAAAGTTTTCAAAGAAACCATCATGCCGCAGGGTGGTGTGGTTGAGGCCGGGTGTGCCGGACATATACACGATTTTGGCGTTTTCGGGCAGGCGTTCCGCGTAAAATTCAGCCTGCGCCTGGCCGCACTGGTAGTTGTCCGAGCCGATGTAGACAAAGTCGCCGCCCGCCGCATCGCAGATCAGACAGATGACAGGGATACCGGCGTCGTTGGCAGCCTCAATGCCGGGGACGATGGCTTCGTAGTCAACCGCTTCGATGACAATTGCGTCCACCTCGGCGGTGATGAAGTTGTTGACCTGCTGGATTTGTTTGAGGGTGTCCAGCTCGGCGTCCGCGGTGTTCACCGTCCAGCCTTTGGCTTCAGCTTGCTCGACAAAGCGGTCCATGGTGTATTTGCAGAAGACGTCGGTGTCCGCCATGTTGGTAAACCCGATGGTCACGGCATCCTCGCCGCCTTGGGTGCTGCCGTCGGCCGCAGAGTCCCCGCCGCAGCCCGCTAGGGGAATCAGGGTGCAGGACAGGCAGACCGTCCAGGCCAACAGCCGTTTTGTGATGGTTTTCATGATCTCTTCCTCCTCTTAAAATCACGTTTTATTCTGAAGGGCACTCCGCAGCGGGAGAAAGCCCGTCCAGCCCTATTTTTTTCTGCGTTGCACCAAGGACTTGCTCTTGATATCCAAAATGACGGCAAGGGCGATGATCAGGCCGCGCACAATTTGCTGCCAATACGAGGAAACCCCTTTGAGGTTCATGATGTTGTCCAGCACGCCGACGATCAAGCAGCCGACCAGGGTACCTTGGATGGTGCCCAAGCCGCCGCTCAGACTGGTGCCGCCGACGACAGCCGCGGTGATGGCGTCCATTTCATAGTTGGTAGCGCCGGCAGGTTGGCCGGAGTTGATGTAGGACATCAGCACAATACCGCTCATGCCGGTCAGCACGCCCATCAACAGATAGGTGACCGTGACCACCCGGTGGGCGTGGATACCCGAAGCAATGGCGGCCGATTCGTTGCCGCCGCAGGCATAGATATACCGGCCAAAGCGGGTGCGGTTGAGCAGGACCCAGCAAAGGGCAAAACAGATGAGCATAATGAGCACCGGCATGGGCAAAAAGCCGAACAATTCACCCTGACCCAGCTGGCGGAAGCCGTCGCCCATGCCGGAAACCGGCACAGCGTTCGTAAAGAGCAAAACCACGCCGCGCGCGATCTGCATGGTCGCCAGAGTGATGATAAAAGCCGGGATTTCAAAGTGGGAGATGACAAAACCGTTGATAAGGCCGCAGACCGCGCCGACGATCAGGCCGACCACCACGCCCAGCAGGACGCTTTGGGTCTGGCTGACCACCGTGCAGGTGATGCAGCCGCACAACGCCATAACCGAGCCGACCGACAAATCGATCTTGCCCAGAATCAAAACCATGGTTTCACCAAATGCGGCCAGCGCCACGATAGACATGCTTTGGATGATGTTGGTGATGTTGCGCACCGATAAGAAACTGGGGCTGACGATGGCCGAAAAAACGACCAAGATCAGCAGGATGAAGAACATTCCGTATTTTAAATAGAGTTCGGCCACAGAAAATTTGGGCCGGATGTGCTGGTTTGCTTGCATGGCGAATCCCCCTTTTTATTCCATGACCGCGTAAGTCATCACGGTTTCCTGCGTAGCTTGTTCCCGGTCGAGTTCGCCGGTGATTTTTCCGTTGTGCATGACCAAGATCCGGTCGCTCATCCCGAGCACCTCGGGCAGCTCGGAGGAGATCATGATGATCGCCATACCTTCGGCAGCCAACTGGCCCATCATGCGATGGATTTCGGCCTTGGCGCCCACGTCGATGCCGCGGGTTGGTTCGTCCAATATGAGCACGTCGATCTGCTGCAAGAGCCATTTGGCCAGCACGACCTTTTGCTGGTTGCCGCCGGACAGGCTGGAAACCACGTTCTCCATGGACGAGATCTTGATGCTCAGCTGGGACACCATGTCCTCAATCAGGGATTTTTCCTGTCCGAGCTGGAGCAGGCCGTGTTTGGTGATGCGTTTGAGCGATGCGAGCGAGGTGTTTTCCCGGATGGACCTGCAGAGCACCAAGCCGATCTCTTTGCGGTCCTCGGGGACGTAGGCGATACCGGCGGCGATAGCTGCGCTGGGATGCCGGATGTGCAGTGCCTTGCCGTGCAAGCGCACCTGCCCGGCATTCAGCCGGTCCAACCCAAAGATGGCGCGCGCGACTTCGGTGCGCCCGGCGCCGGCCAGCCCGGCAAAGCCCAGGATCTCGCCCTTATGCAGAGTAAACGAGATGTCCTGAAAGACGCCGTCGCGGCAAAGCCCTTCGGCCTCCAGTACCGGCTCACCAATGGGAACCTGCACTTTGGGGAAAATATCGGTAATTTCACGACCGACCATTTGGTGGATTAGGCCGTCCATGGTAAAATCTTCTTTGGGACCGGTTTGGATCATTGTGCCATCGCGCAGGATGGTGATGTCGTCGGCCAGGGTAAAGATTTCATCCATTTTGTGGGTGATATAGATGATGGCGACGTTTTTCTCCTTGAGCGCGGCGATTTGCGCAAAGAGCGATTCAACCTCGGAATCGGTCAGTGCCGAGGTGGGTTCGTCCATGATGATAATCGAAGCGTTACGGGAGATGGCTTTAGCGATTTCCACCATCTGCTTGCCTGCCAGGCTGATGTCCTGCACAAGGGTCTTGGGTGAGTAGGGGATGCCCATTTGGCTCAAAATTTGTTGGGTATCTCGATACATCTTTTTGAAATTGATGAACCGGCCTGGCCCCAATGGCTCGCGCCCGAGGAAAATATTTTCTGCAATGGTCATATAGGGCTCAGGGCTCAGCTCCTGGTGGATCATCGAAATGCCGAGTTCCAGACATTTGGAGGGGGTTAGATCGGAGATTTCCTGCCCCTTGTAAAGGATGACACCATCATCGGGCGCGTGGATCCCAGAGATGATTTTCATCAGGGTGGATTTGCCTGCGCCGTTTTCACCCACTAGGGCGTGTACGCTGCCGGCTCGGATGGACAGATGCACATCTTTTAAAACCGGTACACCCGAAAATCCTTTCCGGATGTTCCTGAGCTCTAAAATTGTGTCTGTGGTTTGCGCCATGGGATCGCCTCCTGCCAGTCAAATACAGCTTGTGCATCGGGGAAGTCCAATACCGTACAAAGTTGTATTGTATAGAGCGATAGAGCTGCGAATGGACAAGCTGTTTACTAAGTTGTATATAGGATAGCGCAAAAAAATGTGTTTGACAAGCAATAGAATGGATAAAAATAAGCGGAAATCCTATGCAAATTGCACAAAAACGAGCGGATTACGAAGAATTGTATCGTACAAATATGAACAGAAATCGCTCAAAACTGAAAATAAAAGCCAGAATATAGGGGAAAAAATGAGGAATCTTGCGATTTTGTATTGTACAACCTTCAAAAACTATGTATAATGGAACTGCAGCAGTGACAGGAGGGAAGCTGGTGGAAAATTTAAAATATATGGAGCTTTACCAATGGCTTCGAGAACAAATCACCCAAGGAAAGCTGGGGCCGGGCAGCAAGGTATATTCCGAGCTGACGCTCGCCCAAATGTTCAATATCAGTCGGCAAACCGTGCGGCAAGCCATCGCTTTGTTGGTGAAAGACGGTTTGGTTTCCCGCTTGCGGGGAAGCGGTACCTATGTTACCGCCAAGTCCGAAAAGTTTATCCGCCGGAACACCAAAACCATCGGCGTTGTTATGACCTATGTGGATGACTATATTTTCCCATCGATTATCAGCGGGATCAATGGCTGCCTGTCCGATGCAGGCTATACAATGAACCTGCATATTACATACAACAAGCGCTGCAATGAAGAAAAAATCCTGCGCATCATCTTGGAAAGCCAGTTGGATGGCCTGATTATCGAGCCGACAAAGAGCAGTATGGTCAATACCAACCAAGGCTTGTACGAACAACTTTCCTGCAAATTACCGTGCATTTTTGTCAACTGTTACTATCCTGGGCTCAAGTTGCCCTATGTCATGCCTGATAACACCGAGTCGGTGCGGCGCTTGACCAACTACCTCATCGAGCGCGGCCACCGGCGCATTGCCGGCATTTTCAAGGTGGACGACGAGCAGGGCAATCTCCGCTTTTCCGGCTATGCGCAGGCGCTGCAAGAAAATGGCCTGGTGGTGGATGATACCCTGTTGAGCTGGTATCAGACCGAGGATTTCGACTATGTGTTTGAGGGCCGCAGCGGAAAAAACATCTTGGAGCGCTTGAAAAATTGTACAGCTGTGGTGTGTTACAACGATCAGATCGCCGTGCGCCTGATCCCCTTCCTGCATGCGAACGGGATTCGGGTTCCGGAGGATTTGTCGGTCGTCGGCTTTGATGATGCCCATTCGACCTGGTCGGAGGTGCCGCTGACCACCATGGCCCATCCCAAAGAAGCGGTGGGCCGTCGCGCTGCGCGCAACCTGCTCGCACTCATAGAGGACCCGTCGTTCGATGCGACCCATATCTTTCCGCCAAAACTGGTGGAGCGGCAGTCGGTGCGCGATTTGCGGCAAATCCCCCAAAAGACAGCCCAACAAAGTTGAATTACAAAAAAATCTGGAGAGGATTAATCCTCTCCAGATTTTTTGTATAGCAGGTGATGTCAAGCGTCTTTTCGCTCGGCACGCAGCTGCTTGAGTTGCGGCCGAAGCCAGGCGGGCAGCCGCCGGGATTCCAGCGCTTTTTGCAGCGCCTTGCGGTAGGTCCAGGCGTCGAGCGGGGTGCGTTCCAAATGGGCGAGCGTCTGCGTGGGGAATTTGACCAGTGCCTCAGCCAGCGCCCACGCAACCGCCATACGCGCGTTGTATCCGGGCGCAGGCAGCGCAGTCAGAGCGGATAAGGTGTCGGACAGGCAGTCGTCGCGCACAAAAAAGCGCAGCAGCATGACCGCGCCAAAGCGGGCCGGAAATTCGTCGGCACAGACAAGGTAAGGCTGCAAAAAGTCGCGCAGAGCGGCCCGGTTGGCCTCGGCACACGAAAGACCGCTTACAAAGGTGTCGCAGACCGCCCAGTTGTGGATATACGGGATGAATGCGGCGATGTAGTCCAGCCGCTCAGCGAAGGCCAGCTTGGCCGCGCCAATAACAACGCCACGGACGACGGTTTCCTCGTAATATTGGTCGGGCGTGCGGTCGTCCAGGATGCGGTAGACATCCTCGCTGCGGGCGAGTTCCTTGCCGAGTTTGCGTAGGGCGGGAATGCGCACGCCGAGCATCTGGCTGGTATCCAGCCCAGGGACTAACTTGACGTGAAAATCCCGGTAATCGGGTTCGGCCAGTGGCAACAGTCGGGGTAAAAGATCGTAGTTCATGCGGCATTCTCCCAATCTTGTTGGGTGGTGGTATCTTCGAAGGACAGCAGTCCCAGCGACTGCTTCCAATCCAGCACCCGGCGGACGTGTTCGTCGATTTGTGCTTCGGTCAGCACACCGTTTCGCACGGCATCTACAACAGCTTGATGCTGGGTGGCGAAGTCCGAGCTGATCAGCAGGTCGTTGCCCGCCTGGATGGCCAGGACAGCGGCGTCAGTGTCACCGGCGAACGCGCCGATGGCCTCCATGGACAGGTCATCGGTCATGACGACGCCGTCAAAGTCCAAGGCGGTGCGCAAAATATCGTGGACAGCGGCCGAAAGCGAGGCGGGTGCACGGTCGTCCATGCATTCAACAATCAGGTGACTGACCAACACCGCGCCCGCCCCGGCTGCAATCCCGGCCTGGAAGGGCAGGAAATCCGACGCATAGTAGCTGTCCAGGCTGCGGGTGTCGGTGGCGATGCCGTCGTGGGTGTTGTCGTTGGGGCCGTATCCGGGGAAATGCTTGAGCACCGCACCCATATTGTCGTGGACCATCTGTTCAACGGTGATGCGCACATATTCGGCGGTCGCTTCGGCATCCTGTCCGAGCGTGCGGTCGTACATATAGTCGTCCGTGTCGGTGGAAACGTCGCACACAGGCGCCAAATTGACGTTAATGCCCAAATCGGCCAGCAAACGGTCCTTTTCCGCGGTGTCATATACGAAAGCTGCACTGCCGTCCTCTTCAAACAGCTCCTGTGGGGACTGGAAGGGCCAGCGGCGAAAGGCCTCGTACCGGCTGACGCGCACCACCGAACCGCCCTCCTCATCCACGCCGATGAGCAGCGGGATTTCCGACACCTGCTGGTAGGAAGCGATGGTACTGTGCACCGAATCCGGGGTCTGCCCCTCAAAGTCGCGGCCGAACAGCACATAGCCCGCCGGATGCAGCAACTGGATTTCTTCGAGTGCGCCGGTATCTGGACAGCGGGCAAAAAACAACTGCCCAACCTTCTCTTCGAGGGTCATCTGCTCGAGCAGCGGGTCGGCTGGATGGGCTTGGGGGACCGTCTCCTCTCCGGTGTTTTGGACAGGTGCCGAGCTGATGGCCCCCACACTGGTGCTGGCGCTGGCTCCCTCCTCCGGGCAGCCCCACTGAATCGAGGGCAGGCAAAAGGGAAGCTGGATTCCGAGCGCCGGAAACAGCAAAAAACACACCGAAAAAGCCAACAATAGGCCGGCTGTGACGATCAGTGCCAGCCAGCCTGCAAATTTTTTGAGCAAAGGACATCCCCCTAACAATCAAATGGACCTGTGCCGCATGGAAGCTGTGCGGAGTTTCCCCCAACCGGCGCAGCCACGGCAGTGCAAAAGGTTTTGCGCATTGGATACAAATACTATACCATATTACTCGGCAAAACGCTATCCCCAAAAGATATTGTAAAGCAAAACAAACGAAAAACGGCGCTGCAAGCCGCATGGCGCGGGGGTGCAGGGCCGTTTTTGCAGATGTAAATGTGTTAATCGTCCGGCGTTTTGGATTCGCCCCATGGCAGTGCCAGCAGCAGCGAGCAGACCGCAATCGCGGAGCCGGAGGCCGAAACGCTATCCATCAGTGTATCGACAAACAGCATGGTGATGGCGGTACCACAAGCGTCGAGCACAAACGACAGCACTTTGCACGCGCGGTGGGAGATGCGCCCGAGGGACAAAAGCGCTTTGGGCAGAGCGCTGGCAACAACTTCGAGCGGGAATCCAGCCAACGTAATGAACACAAAAAACAGGATGATACTGCCAATCGAATCGTAGGTGAACCCAAAAAACCGCATGATTGCGCCGCCAAAGATCGCAAGCACCGAGATAATCGCCAAAATCAGCAGCGCGATGATCCCCCATCCCAGTAGGGCGGTTAGAAATTTTTTTAGAGCGTCCTTCATGCTACACCCCTGTGCTCACTTGTGTGCGGAAAAGTCATAGGCAGCTTGGATCCATCCCATCAAGACATTGTCCACAGCATCTGGGCTGGAAAGCAAGACATGGTGGGTCCAGCGGTTGGGGTAGGGTTCCACCGCGCGAAAGATGCGTGGACAATCCAGCCGGACCGGCAAACCAAACGAAACGCCGAGTTTTGCAGATGTTTTGATCCGACGCTGTGCAAGCCATGCGTAGGCAAATCCGTAGCGGTTGGAAAAGCAAATCTGTGATTTTTGCACCTTGACGCGTACATCCGGCCAACGTGCACGGATGCAGCCAGCCAACGCCATATAGATCTCCAAAGCATCGGATGCACCATCAAAAAACTGCATTTCATCCAAGGAAAGCGTATTCATCCCCGAGCCCCTCCTCGCAGCCAAACAAAGGGTTTTACCTATTTGTAAAATAGCGTATCGCATCCAGTGCGCTTTGTCAACTGCAATGGCCGGGCTGCCGCAGGCTGGTATACAGGGGCTCAGAGCGGCTTTTGATATGCAGTTTGTTCAAAAGAGCCGATCGCATGGCAAAGACCGCATACGTCCGGGCGTTTTTCATAGATTGCGCCACAGAAAACGCAGCGATAGCCGGTGGACAGGGTAGCTTTGGGTTTGGCCGGGGCGGATGACGGGACTACCGGCGCTTTGGCGTTGGATTGCTCTTTGCGGAGCGTTTTGGCCAAAGCGGACATGAATTGAAACTCATGTTCTTGCTCGATTTTGGCAATGCTGCGGAATAGCTTGGCGATGTCGGCAAAGCCCTCTTCCTCGGCGATGTCAGCAAAAGAGGGATACATACTGCTCCATTCGTCATATTCGCCGCGGGCGGCTGCTTGCAGATTTTCGGTGGTCGAACCAATGCCGCCAAAGGCTTGGAACAACAGCTTGCCATGCATCCCCTCATTAACCGCGAGCTGCTCAAATAATTCGCCAATTTCCGGCTGGTTTTCTTGCCGGGCTTTTTCGGCGTAGAACAAATATTTATTGCGCGCCATGGATTCTCCCTGGAAAGCGGCGAGTAAATTATCGTAGGTACGGGTTCCTTTCAGTTGCATGAAACATCCTCCTTTAAATTAATAATAGTTCTTATTTCTATAATTAAAGATACGACAGTATTTGTGAAAAGTCAATATGAAAATGGGGCGTTCTACAAAATTTTAAAGAAGCGGCATATAAAATGTTATTTTTTTCATCTCTACACAAAGGCAACTTTTCAAATGGACTAGATCGTGATACAATGGAGGTCAAGAAGGAGGACGGCTGGATTGAGCACATCGAATGTAGGACGTTTTGCGCCCTCGCCCAGCGGGCGGATGCATCTGGGGAATGTGTTATGTGCCTTGCTCGCATGGCTTAGCGCGCGCAGCAAGGGGGGGACGCTGCTGCTGCGCATGGAGGATCTAGACGAGATGCGTTGTCCACGCACCTATGCCGGGCAATTGATGGACGATTTGACCTGGCTGGGGCTGGATTGGGACCCCATAACCGAACAAAATCCGGGCGCACAAAACTATGCGCAAGCGCTTGCCGGGATTCCACAAGCCATCCGGTGCACAGCATATCAGAGTGAGCGTACCCCGGTGTATCGCTATTTTGAACGCATCCTGCGGGAAAAAGGGTTGCTATATCCGTGCTTTTGTTCGCGCGCAGCATTGCACGCGGCCAGTGCGCCACATCTATCCGACGGGCGGGTGGTTTATGCTGGTACATGTCGTAATTTGACAGCAGTGGAAATCGCCCAGAAGCGGAAAACGCGTGCTCCGGCGACCCGGGTGCGCGTCCCGGCGCAGACGATCTGCTTTACCGACGGTTGTTTGGGGCCCTATGCCGAAAACCTGGCCGAGGAATGCGGCGATTTTATCATCCGCCGCTCGGACGGGGTGTTCGCCTATCAGCTGGCAGTCACAGTGGATGACGGCCTGATGGGCGTGACCGAGGTGGTGCGCGGCCGTGATTTGTTGGGCTCGACCGCGCGGCAAATCTGGCTGCACCGGCTGTTCGGCTTTACGCCGCCGGCTTTTTATCACATTCCACTGCTGCTTGCACCCGATGGCCGCCGCCTGAGCAAGCGCGACGCCGACCTGGACCTGGGCCGCTTGCGTGCGCACATGAAACCCGAACGGTTGGTGGGTGCGCTGGCCTTTGCCGCCGGATTAATCGATCGGGACACACCTGTGGCGCCCGCTGAATTGGTGGACACATTCTCATGGGATAAAATCCCAAATACCGACCTCTATTTGCCCGATATCTTTCACACATTGGTATAACCATAGGCGGGCAAAGGATCATCTGATAAAAAATCCATCAGAATTTCGCAGAAAAGGCTTGAATTTGTCCCCGCATCGGGGGTATCATATTTGTTAAAGCAGACTAACTACCGGATCGCCCGGCGAGTCGGCTGCACCGCTTTGCATCTTGCATTTTTTCATTTGTACAATAAACCGAGAGGAAGTATGGAATATGACGAAAATCGACATTATTTCTGGATTTTTGGGGGCAGGCAAGACGACGCTGATTAAAAAGCTGCTCTCCGAAGCCCTGAAAGGCCAGCAGGTCGTGCTGATCGAAAACGAATTTGGTGAAATTGGAATTGATGGCGGCTTTTTAAAGGAGTCGGGGATTCAGATCACTGAGATGAATTCGGGCTGCATTTGCTGCTCGCTGGTCGGCGACTTTGGCAAAGCCCTCAAGGAGGTCATCGAAACCTATCATCCTGACCGCATCATCATTGAACCGTCCGGCGTAGGCAAGCTGTCCGACGTGATCCGCGCCGTGCAGGACGTAGCCGAAAAGGAGCCGGTTGTACTCAATAGCTTTGTAACCGTTGTCGATGTGCTGAAATGCAAGATGTATACCAAGAACTTTGGCGAGTTCTTCCTCAATCAGATTGAGCACGCAGGCGCCATCTTGCTCAGCCGTACCCAAAACGCCAAACAGGACAAGTTGGATGCCTGCGTGCACCTGCTGCGCGATCATAACCCGAACGCCCGCATCGTCACCACCCCGTGGGACGAGCTGACCGGCGCGCAGATGCTGGAGGTCATGGAAGCCAGCCATTCGCTCGCTGAGGAGCTGCTCGAGCAGATCAAACAGGCGTCCGTACCGGCGCACGAACACGAGCACGAACATCATCACGAGCATGAATCTGAACATCCGCACGAACACCATCATGACCATGCGCACCCGCACGAGCATCCCCACGACCACGCGCACGGCGAAAGCTGCGGCTGCCATGACCATGGACACCATCATCACCACGATGGCTGCGGCTGCGGACATGATCATCATGCCGACGAGGTGTTCCAAAGCTGGGGCGTAGAGACGCCGAAAAAATTTACCGCGGACGAACTGGATGGTTGCCTGACCAAGCTGGGCGATATTTCGTTGGGAACTGTGTTGCGCGCCAAGGGCATTGTACCCTGTGCCGACGGTGGCTGGCTGCACTTTGACTACGTCCCTGGTATGCCAGAAATCCGGCAAGGCGCGGCCGATTATACCGGCCGGCTGTGTGTGATCGGCGCCGATCTGGATGAAGACCGTCTGGCCGACATTTTTGGCGTGTAAGGGGGAAACGGTATGAAACCCCCTGCTTATATCTTTGTCGGCCTGCTGGAAAGCGGGAAAACGAGCTTTATTAAAGAGGTGCTGGCTGACCCCAATTTTACGCTGGATGAAAAGACCTTGCTGATTCGTTGCGAAGATGGCATCGAAGAATATGATGAAGATTTTCTGGAAAAGTATAACACTGTCTTGGTCGCGGTGGATGAGGAAGAGGAACTCACTACAGCGGCCTTGAAAAAGGCGCATGAAGCAGAAAACCCTGACCGTGTCATCATCGAATTCAATGGGATGTGGGATTTGGGGCACTTCGTGGACCAGGTTATGCCGAACTGCTGGGAGTTATATCAGATTATTGCGACCGTTTGTGGGCCAACCTTTGAGCTTTATTCAAATAATCTAGGGCCCAAGATGTTTGAACATATCACCGCGTCGGATTTGATTGTGTTTAACCGCTGTACCGAAGCAGACAAGGAGTACCTGCACAACCGGAATATCCGTGCGATGAACCCGCGGGCAACCATTTTCTTGGACGATGTGGACGGCAATTCCGAAGACTACCGGGACAATATGGTCATGCCATTTGATCTGGATGCGGATGAGATTGACATCAGCGACGAGGATTTTGGGTTGTGGTATGTGGATGCAAGCAGTGATCCGGAAAAGTATGACGGTAAGACCGTCCGCTTCAAAGCGCATATTCTGATCACGCCGCAGCTGCCGGAAGGGTGGATTGTACCCGGGCGGCATGGGATGGTCTGTTGCGCTGAGGACATTCAGTTCCTGGGTTTCGCCTGCAATGCGGGCGACCGCTTCCCGCAGCTGCAAAACAAGGGCTGGTACCAGGTGACCGCTCACATCCATGTGGAGGAACTGCCGCAGTACAAGGGCGCAGGCCCGGTGTTAGACCTAGTCGATATCGTGCCGGCGCAGCCGCCTGAGGAAGAAATCGTTTACTTCAATTAAGATAGTAAAAACGAAAACCGGCGTTCGATCGGGGCCATGGCCTCGGTTGAACGCCGGTTATTTTAAAACAAAAAAGACCGCAGAGAAGATTTCTCCAGCGGTCTTTGTGGTGGAAGTTACAGGGCTCGAACCTGTGACCCTCTGCTTGTAAGGCAGATGCTCTCCCAGCTGAGCTAAACTTCCGAATGGTGGCCCATCGGGGGCTCGAACCCCGGACCCTCTGCTTAAAAGGCAGATGCTCTGCCAGCTGAGCTAATGGACCGAACAGCAACCCCTTAGCGCGGAACCTTAAATAGTATACCACAGAAAAAAGGGATTGTCACGCATTTTTTAAGGAAAACCTCAAAAAAATTTGTGAAGAAAAAATGGCTGGGACGGCTGGACTCGAACCAGCGGATCGAGGAGTCAAAGTCCTCTGCCTTACCACTTGGCTACGCCCCAATATCGAAGAGATAAGTTACACATAACGCGCTGCTTTTGGCAGCGCGTTATGCATTTTCCTGGGGTGAGTAATGGGATTCGAACCCACGGCCTTCAGAGCCACAATCTGACGCTCTAACCAACTGAGCTATACCCACCATAGCTATAAACTTCGAAGCTCGCGCATATTATAAGATGGCGCGCCAGGAGGGACTCGAACCCCCGGCCTACTGCTTAGAAGGCAGTTGCTCTATCCAACTGAGCTACTGGCGCATGGGACTCCCTCGACTCCAGCTGGCGGCAATACACCGCAGCTGCTCACATCCGCTTTTCTTTTGCTTACTTTTCTTTTCTGGAAAAGAAAGTGCGTGGAGCGGGTGATGGGAATCGAACCCACGTGTTCAGCTTGGAAGGCTGACATTCTACCATTGAACTACACCCGCGGGTTTCTGGCACTCATATATTTTAGCAGACGCGGGCAGGGATGTCAACGATTTTTTTGAAGTTTTTTTCCTCTTTATGCAGGCAGGGGGCAGAAGGGGAAAAAGAAAAAAGCCCCAGCTAAAAGCGGGGCTTTTATCTCAATTCTTGGATTTGCAAAGCAATTAGCCCTGGGAGATCGCACCTACCGGGCAGCCGCCAGCGCAAGAACCGCAGTCAACGCAGGAATCCGCATTGATTTCGTACTTGCCGTCGCCCTCAACGATCGCGCCTACCGGACACTCGCCAGCGCAAGCGCCGCAGCTAATGCACGCATCAGAAATAACGTATGCCATTGGAAAAGCACCTCCTATAAAAATTACATTCTCATTGTATCACATGTTTTTGAAAAAACAAGGGATTTCAAACATGTTAGCCGTCTACAACTTCATGTTAGCAATAACTAACCGGAAATGCGGCGGATTTTTGCCAAAAAAGTTGGGAAGACTAGAGGGGACTAGCATGATTTTCGGTACTTGTCTTTCCTTGCCGGCTCTATCCGCACAGGTTTTGGTGCGTTGCCATGATAAATACGGAAGCCATAAGATTGCTGAGAAATGAATACAAAAGAAATCATTTAAATAAGATAGAAAATAGAAGAAAACAAAAGATAATCGATTGGATTTCAATTGCAAAGGTCAATAAAGGTCAAAAATAATGCTTGCATTTCTTTCGGCGGGGTGTATAATAGAAGCATAAAAGGTCAAAGAAAGTCAAGGTCAGAAACCGATGAACATCGGAAGGAGATGGCACAAATGAAAATGAGCGATATGATTGCGGATTTTATCGCAGAAATGCTCACCGACGGCGGCGGCGTGGCTGAGCTGCAACGCCGGCAAGTTGCCGACCGCTTCTCCTGTGTACCCAGCCAGGTCAATTATGTCATAGAAACCCGCTTCACCCCGGAAAATGGGTATCTAGTTGAGAGCCGGCGCGGAGGCGGCGGATATATCCGCATCATCCGGTTGATGGATGATAAGCAGCGTACGCTGGTGGAGGCGGCCCGCGGCATCGGTGGGCGGCTCACCCAAAATAATGCTGCTAAGCTAACACGGGCGCTGGTTTCGGCAGATTTGCTCACCGCGCGGGAGGGCAACCTGCTCTTATCTGCCTGTTCAGACGGCGCGTTGGCCGAGGTGCCTACCGAGTACCGCGATACCATCCGCGCAAGTGTGTTCCGATGCGCGGTGCTGGGCATTGCGACCTAGGCCACTGAATCTGGCGCACCAACAAACTCTATTCATGTAAATCCCATTAGATTGTGTACGAAAGGAAGATGTCTTATGTTGTGTCAGAATTGTAATAAAAACGAAGCCACTACCTATTATAAAGAAAACATCAACGGCCAAACACGTGAACTGCATCTGTGTCCTGAATGCGCAGCCAAGTTGACCGGCGGCACACCAAATTTCAGTTCGTTCTTTAATGAACCGTTCTTTGGGCAGTCTTTCCTAAATGATCCCTTCTTTGGTCAGCCGTTTGGGTCTATGCTGAGCAACCCGTTTGGCGTAAATGCGACACAAGCCATTGGCGGCGGCCGCCGCTGCCCGACCTGTGGCATGACCGAAAGCGAGCTGCGGCGCACAGGCCGTGCCGGCTGCGCAGATTGCTACAAAAATTTCAGCGATATCCTGCTACCCTACATTAAAAAGTTGCATGGTGCTGCCGCGCATGTGGGTACAACCCCGGCGCCGGCGGCCGATCAGCCCAAGGCCGATCCGGTAGAGGGGCTGCGGGCAAAGCTGTCGCAAGCAGTACAGGCAGAAAACTATGAGGAAGCCGCGCGTTTGCGCGATGAGATCCGCAGATTGGAGGGCGAAAACCATGCGTGATTTTAAAAAACAAGGCGGTTTTACCGGCATTGCAGCCAGTACGCGCGTGCGTCTGGCGCGCAACATCAAAGGCTACCCCTACCGCGGCCTGACCGCCGACCAATATAAACAGATTGCGGGCAAGATTTGGGATGCGCTGCAAACCGCACCGGCGATTGCACCATCCTTTACCATGACCGAGATCCGGCCCAAATCGGCCGAGGGCGCGGCTCTGGTGGAAAAACACCTGATTTCCCCCGAGCTGGCCCAAAGCGGCGGCTGGCTGATCGCCTCCACCGATGGCGGCGTGGCTATTATGGTCGGCGAAGAGGACCATATGCGCCTGCAAGTCATGGGTTCGGGCCTGTGTCCCAAGGAGTGTATGGAGGAGGCGCGCCGGCTGGCAGCCCTGATCGAAAGCCAGGTCCCCATGGACTTTGACGAAAACCTGGGCTACCTGACCGCCTGCCCGAGCAATCTGGGCACCGGCCTGCGGGCGTCGGTCATGCTGCACCTGCCCATGATGAGCGCAGCCGGACGCATCCAAGGCGTCATCTCGGCGGCCGGACGCCAGGGCTTTACGGTCCGCGGCGCTTACGGTGAAGGCTCGCAGGCAGTTGGCGGGTTCTTCCAGATCTCCAACCAGGTCACCTTGGGTGTGTCGGAGGACACCATCATCGGCAAGCTGGTCGCGCTGACCACCGAGGTCATCGAAAATGAGAAAAAGCTGCGTGAGCAGGTCCGCAGCCAAAACGAGCTCCAGCTCACCGACCGCATCTATCGCGCGGCGGGTACACTTAAAACCGCCCGCTTGATCGAAACCAACGAAGCCATCGATTGCCTGTCCAATGTACTCATCGGCCTGTCGATGGGTTATCTGAGCGGCGTATCGCCGACTGCGGTCTGCGAGGTCGAGCAGGCTATCCGCCCGGCTGTTCTGGGCGGCCAGCCGCAGGAACGCGACAAAAAACGCGCAGATATGCTGCGCGAGATGGCAAAACAACTGCAAATCAGCGAATAATCACGAACGTAGCAACCGATGGAGAACCTCCGCCGGTTGCGCATCAAGCGAAAGGAAGTGCTTATTTTATGTTCTTTCAAAATAGATTCACCGAACGTGCTGCGGAAGCCCTGCGTTTGGCGCAGGAAACCGCAGGCCAGATGGGCCACAGCTATGTCGGCTCTGAGCACCTGCTGGCCGGCCTTGCCAAGGAAAACGGCGGCATTGCCAATAAAACACTGGCCGAATTTGACGTGACACCCGAAAAAATCGAGGCCGAAATCGAAAAGACTACCGGCCGCGGCAAGCCGGATGCCAATGCTCCGCAAGGCATGACCCCGCGCACCAAGCGCATCATTGAACTGGCGGTCATGACTGCCAATCAGCTGGGCGTCAGCTACGTCGGCACCGAACATCTGCTGCTCGGCCTGATCCGCGAGGGGCAGAATGTGGCGCTCAACGTGCTCAGCTCGCTAGGCGTGGACGTGCAAAAGCTGTACAACACCCTGTTGCAAGCAGTCGGCGGCGCCGAAGAGGACGTCACCATGGCGCAAGAGGGCGCCAATCCGGGCGCAGGCCGTGGCGGCGCAGCCAAAACCGTGGAGAAATTCGGCAAGGACCTGACCAAGGCCGCCCGCGAGGGCAAGCTGGACCCGGTCATTGGCCGCAAAGAGGAGATCGACCGGGTTATCCAGATCCTGTCCCGCCGCACCAAGAACAACCCCGCGTTGGTCGGTGACCCGGGCGTCGGCAAGACAGCCGTCGTAGAGGGCCTGGCGCAGAAAATCGTGTCCGGCGACGTGCCCGAAACTCTCAAGAACAAGCGCCTGATCGCGCTCGACCTGACCGGCATGATTGCGGGCACCAAGTACCGCGGCGAGTTCGAAGAGCGCATCAAGAGCGTGCTTGACGAGCTGCAAAACGCCAAGGACGTCATCCTGTTCATCGATGAGCTGCATATGATCGTCGGTGCAGGCGCGGCCGAAGGTGCGGTTGATGCGGCGAACATCCTGAAACCCGCCCTGGCGCGCGGCGACATCCAGGTTATCGGCGCAACCACCCTGGACGAATACCGCAAGAACATCGAAAAAGACGCAGCCCTGGAGCGCCGCTTCCAGCCGGTCCACATCGGCGAACCGTCGCCTGAGGACGCGATCGAGATTTTGAAGGGCCTGCGCGACCGCTATGAAGCCCACCACCGCATCAAGATTTCCGACGAAGCCATCCAGGCAGCCGTCAAGCTGAGCGTGCGCTATGTATCCGGCCGCCAGCTGCCCGACAAGGCCATCGACCTGATCGACGAGGCGTGCTCGCGTGTGCGCATGAAGAACATGACCCCGCCGCAGAACCTGCAGAGCCTGGAGGACGAACTCAAGAGCATCCAGGCCCACAAGGAAGAAGCGGTCAAGACCCAGGACTACGAAAAGGCCGCCAAGCTGCGCGACGAAGAAACGGCCAAGAAGGCCGAAATCGAAGAAAAGCGCAAGGCTTGGGCCGATGAACAGACCAAGACCCACGGCGAAGTCACCGAGGAGGACATTGCCGAAGTCATTGCGGGCTGGACCGGCATCCCGGCGGCGCGCATCACCGAGGACGAGGGGGAGCGCTTGCTCCACCTGGAGGACACCCTCCATGCCCGCGTCATCGGCCAGGACGAGGCAGTCACCGCGGTCGCCAAGGCCATCCGCCGCGGCCGTGTCGGCCTGCGCGACCCCAAGCGCCCGATCGGCTCGTTCATCTTCCTCGGCCCCACCGGCGTGGGCAAGACCGAATTGAGCAAGGCGCTGGCCGAAGCGCTGTTCGGTGACGAGAACGCCCTCATCCGCATCGATATGTCCGAATACATGGAGAAGCACAGCGTGTCCCGCATGATCGGCTCGCCTCCGGGCTATGTCGGCTATGACGAGGGCGGCCAGCTGACCGAAAAGGTCCGCAGGAAGCCTTATTCGGTCATCCTGTTCGACGAAATCGAAAAGGCTCATCCGGATGTGTTCAACATCCTGCTGCAAATCCTGGAGGACGGCATCCTGACCGACGGACAGGGCCGCAAGGTTGATTTCAAGAACACGGTCGTCATCATGACTTCCAACATCGGCGCGCACAAGATCACCGGCAAGGCGCGCAAGTCGCTCGGCTTCTCGGAGAGCGCCGGCGAGGAAGAGCAGACCTTTGAAAAGATCAAGGAAGAAGTGCTCGCCGACCTCAAGCAGGTATTCCGCCCTGAAATGCTCAACCGTATCGACGACATCATCGTCTTTAACCGCCTGACCGAAGAGGAAATCGGGCAGATCGCCGGCAATATGCTGGGGGCGGTTGCAGAGCGCATGACCGATATGGAGATCACCATGACTTGGACCGATGCCGCCAAGCAGCACCTGGCCAAAGCTGGCTTTGACCCGGTTTATGGCGCGCGTCCGCTGCGCCGGGCCGTGCAGAGCCAGGTCGAGGACCTGGTCGCCGAGGAATTCCTCAAGGGCACCATCGCCCGCGGGCAGAATGTCGTGCTCGACGCCCAGGACGACAAGCTCGTCCTGCGCCAAGCCGATGCCGACCAAAGCACCGAAACCCCGGCCGAATAAGCAGTAACAACACGAAGCTCCCACTTTCCAGCACCGGAAAGCGGGAGCTTTTTGTTTGGAATTTATAGGGGATGCCATTGCGAGTACACAAGCAGCAGCCCGGCCGCAGCCGGCACGAGCAGCGACACAAACGGCTCCAGCTTTTTTTCGCACCGCCGCACCGTATACATACACCAGCAAACCGCGAAGCCGGTGCACAGGCACAAAAGCAGCAGTGATATCCCGGCATGGCCAAAGGCAAAACCAGCCGCGCCCAGGGCCAAAGCCCACACGCCGATGCGGAACTGCACAAAAATGGGAGGTGCTGGCGTCTTGTTTTTGGAACAGGACAGGAAAAGCACAAAGGCCAGGCCGAGCACAATGTCGGCAATAAACCAGCCAAACGAAAGCGAACCGGGCATCGCAGCTACCCCCTTTCTTTGTGGATACAATGAGTATATCATGGAAGCGAGAAGAAATATATGGGCAGTCATGCCAAAATAGGCAGCGAAAATTTGACGGATCCGTCGGCCGCCTGCGGAAAGGACCGAACCGCTTTTCGCGGGAATGGAAGGACGATTGCAAGCTCTAACGCCATGCACGAATGGGGTACCCCAAAAAGGCTTTTTGCACTTTGGAAGAAAAACTGTGCAGGGTCTTAGGAAAAGCAAAAATTTTCGTCAAAATGCACAAAAATTATCTGGAAAATAAGTGAAATTGCCCTGATAGAAATTTGTTTGTGTGTATGTTATAATAAAGCGGAAGCAAGAAATTGTTGATTTAGACGAAAAGCAAAACGAACGAAACGGAGGAACCCCAGCGATGAAGAAGTTTGTTTATCTGTTTTCGGAAGGCAATGGCAAAATGCGTGAGCTGCTCGGCGGCAAGGGCGCAAATCTAGCCGAGATGACCAATCTCGGTATGCCGGTGCCGCAGGGCTTTACCATTACTACCGAAGCCTGCACCCGTTACTATCAGGACGGCAAGACCATCTACCCCGATATCCAGGAGCAGATCATGGAATACCTGGACAAGCTTGAAAAGATGACCGGCAAAACCCTGGGCGACCCCGATCGTCCGCTGCTCGTTTCGGTCCGCTCGGGCGCGCGCGCTTCCATGCCCGGCATGATGGACACCATCCTGAACCTGGGCATGAACGATGAGATCTGCGAGGCTGTCGCACGCTTGACCAACAACCCGCGCTTTGCCCGCGATTCCTACCGCCGCTTTATCCAGATGTTCGCGGACGTGGTCATGGAGCTACCCAAGTCCACCTTTGAGCAGTTCATCGACGATGTCAAGGAAAAGAAGGGCGTCAAGCAGGATAACGAACTGGATGCAGACGATATGAGCGAGCTCATCCGCCTGTTTAAAGAGCACTATAAAAGTTCACTGGGCCACGACTTCCCACAGGACCCCAAAAAGCAGCTCATGGAAGCCGTCCGTGCCGTGTTCCGCTCGTGGGACAACCCGCGCGCCAACACCTACCGCCGCATGAACGACATCCCGCACTCGTGGGGTACAGCGGTCAACGTCCAGTCCATGGTATTCGGCAACATGGGCGACACCTCGGGTACCGGCGTGGCCTTCACCCGCAACCCAGCGACCGGCGAAAAGAAGCTGTACGGCGAATTCCTGATGAATGCCCAGGGCGAGGACGTAGTCGCTGGCATCCGTACCCCGATGCCCATCTCGGCGCTGGCCGACACCATGCCCGAGGTATACCAGCAATTTGTTGACATCTCTAGCAAGCTGGAGGCCCATTACGGCGATATGCAGGATATGGAGTTTACCATTGAAAACGGCAAACTCTACATGCTCCAAACCCGTAACGGCAAGCGTACCGCGCAGGCCGCGTTGAAAGTAGCCGTTGACCTGGTTGATGAGGGCGTGTGCACCAAGGAACAGGCAATTATGAAAGTCGAGCCCAAGCAGCTGGACGCGCTGCTGCACCCGACCTTCTCCCCGGCGGCGCTCAAGGCCGCAACCCCGATTACAACCGGCCTGCCCGCCTCTCCCGGCGCGGCCTGCGGCGCGGTCTACTTCACCGCTGCCGACGCGGCTGCCGCCCACAAGACCGGCGAAAAGGTCGTGCTGGTCCGCCAGGAAACCTCGCCCGAGGATATCGACGGCATGGCGGTTTCCGAAGGCATTATGACGGCGCGCGGTGGCATGACTTCGCACGCAGCCGTCGTAGCGCGCGGCATGGGTACCTGCTGCGTGGCGGGTGTCAATGGGATCAAAGTATCCGAGCAGAATAAAACCATCACCTTTGCAGATGGCAGCGTGGTCAAGGAAGGCGACTATATCTCGCTCGACGGTTCGACCGGCAACGTCTATCTGGGCAAGATCGACACCCAGGATGCCGAGCTGACCGGTGACTTCGGCCGCTTTATGGGTTGGGCCGACGAAATCCGTACGCTGAAGGTCCGCACCAACGGCGATACCCCGCGCGACGCCACCCAGGCGCGTAAGTTCGGTGCAGAGGGCATCGGCCTGTGCCGTACCGAGCATATGTTCTTTGACCCCGAGCGCATCAAGGCGGTCCGCGAGATGATCGTCTCCGAGACTGTTGAACAGCGCCGTGCTGCGCTGGCCAAAATCCTGCCTATGCAGCGTGGCGACTTTGAAGCCATTTACCGCGCAATGGGTGGACTGCCGGTAACCATCCGCCTGCTCGACCCACCGCTGCACGAATTCTTGCCCCAGGATGAGGCGGATATCCGCGAGCTGGCTAGCCAAATGGGCTTGACCTATGAAAAGCTCAAGAGTGTTGTGGATGGCCTGCATGAGTTTAACCCCATGCTCGGCACACGCGGCTGCCGATTGGATGTACTGTATCCGGAAATCGCGGAGATGCAGACCGAGGCGATTATTTCGGCGGCCATCAACGTCACCAAGGAGGACGGCTTGCACATTGTACCCGAAATCATGGTGCCGCTGGTTTCCGAGATCAACGAGCTGCGGTTTGTCAAAAAGATCATTAAGGCGAAAGCCGATGAACTGATCGAGGCATCTGGTCTGAAGATGAAGTATATGATCGGCACTATGATTGAAACCCCGCGTGCAGCGGTTACGGCCGATGAAATCGCCCAGGAGGCGGAGTTCTTCTCCTTTGGTACCAACGATTTGACCCAAATGACCTATGGCTTCTCGCGCGATGACGTGGGCCGCATTCTTGACACCTACTTTGAAAAGAAAATTTTGGAGTCCGATCCGTTTGCACGCTTGGATCAGAATGGTGTGGGCAAGCTGGTTAAATATGCAGTGGAAAACGGCCGCAAGACCCGCCCGGACATCAAGTTGGGCATCTGCGGTGAGCATGGCGGCGACCTTTCTTCGGTTGAGTTCTGCCACAACATCGGGCTGAACTATGTCTCCTGTTCACCTTTCCGCGTACCGATCGCCCGCCTGGCAGCGGCGCAGGCACGCGTAAAGGAGCTTGGCCAAGCATAAGGAACGCCTGCGTTTTATATTAATGTGATATGCTCCCTTTATAGCGAACTGTGAAAAACAATGCAACGCTATGAAGGGAGCATTTTGTTGAGCAATGCGTTGAAATGAAAACAGAACGTTTCTGTTTGGCCTGGGCAAAGTGCGCCAACTCGTTAAAAGCTTTGGCTGGCTCGGTAAAGGATACCCACTGTATTCCATATAAATCCACGACTCCGAATTGCATACTCATAAAAAACCTGCGGATACTAGGGATGTTGCCACTTGGAAGTACAGGAGGAGATTGAGATATGAAAGCAACAGGAATTGTTCGGAGAATCGACGATCTGGGACGTGTAGTGATTCCGAAAGAGATCCGCCGCACCATGCGTATTCGCGAGGGCGACCCCTCACATTACATAGTGCTGCATTGAAAATGCAGAAAGGCAAAAGATGCACAGGGGGCGTGCTGACGGCTCTAATAGACCAAACTGTAAAGTCTATTGAAATATGCAAGCAATAGAAAAAAAGGAGTTGCATCTGTATGGGTTGAATCCACAAATGGGTTGTACAAATTAACTATAATATGTCCGGCGGTTTTAGGTAATTAGGAGATTTGTTGAAAAATCGGAAGAAAATTTTGGGGATAGATTGCAAAATTTCATTAAAATCATTATAATAAAAACAGAAGGCGCCCGTAAAGGAAATATTGGTCAATCGATGCTTTTGTAACCCGCAACAATATGAAAGAAGAACGCACATCATACAGATGGGTAAACGTAACTTAAAACGGAGTAAAAGGCATGAATTTAAAACAAATCGCACAGGCTGCGAATCTATCTCTATCTACTGTATCGTTGGTCTTAAACGGAAAGCCTGGCGTTAAGGCCGAAACGAGAGAGCGCGTGGCCCGTATGCTAGAAGAGCAGGGATACACCGTGCGCACCGAACAGCCGGTCATCAGAGACCCCATGCAAACCATTTTGTTTCTGCGTTACCGGGGTCCCGGCTGCCTGATGGAAAGCAAGGATGATTTTTTCATTCAAATTTTGGATGGCGTGGAACAGCAGGCACGCCAATTGGGCTTCCGCTTGCAAATTGCCAATACAGATAAGATCAACCTGCGGGAAACGCTGTCCGGCGCTGGTGCGGGCATGGCAGGCGTCGTCCTGTTCGCTACCGAGTTGGAGGCAGAACATGTATCGGTTTTGGAAAATTGCCAGGCGCCGCTGGTTGCCATTGATGCAGTATTCCCCAACCGGCGGGTTAACACAGTGTCTGTGGAGAATACAGAGGCCATGTATCAGGCGGTTTCCTATTTGTATGGCTTGGGTCATCGAAACATTGGGTATTTGCATAGCATTGAGCAAACTGGAGCAATTCCAGAACGTGAGGCCGGGTATTATGCAGCAATGGAAGCGTTGGGACTCAAAGTACAACCTGAATTGGTCTATAAGCTGTATCTATTCATGGACCGCACCTACGATCAAATGGTCCGCCTGCTGGATGAAAAACCTGCCTTGCCGACCGCATTTGTGGCGGATAACGATGCCCTGGCGGTGGGTGCAATGCGGGCGTTACAGGACCATGGCTACCGAGTTCCAGGGGATATTTCGATTGTAGGGTTTGACGACTCATATATTGGCACGATTTCCAACCCGCTTTTGACAACCCTGCACTCTCCCAAACACGAACTGGGCCGGACTGCGGTCAAGCGGCTTGCAGATATGTTGGAAGAAAAGCGGCGGACGGTTGTGAAAGTCCGCATTTGCACAGAATTGGTGGAGCGCGACTCAGCGGCCCCTCCAAAAGAAGCATAAGGAACAAAAAGCAAGCGTTCTCGAAAGGGGACGCTTGCTTTTGTGTGGAGGAGCCTATGCGGCCAAATATATTTTGCGAGGGAAGAAAAGAATCGCAAGAATCGGGATTCCCATTCCACCAAAAATGTGATACCATAGAGCGAGTGAAATTGCAGGTGGTGGGCGATTTTGGATGCAGTGCGCGCCTGTGATCCCGACCGTGCTGAGCAGACCATGTAGGTGCATCTGTGAGATAGGATCGAACGCACGAAAACGTTGCTGAGGGACTCGTATTTTTTATATCAATAAGGGGGAGACACCATGACCATGACATTTTCGCTGGGATGCTACATTTTTATTATCGTAGCTTGTGCATTTATCGTGAAAGGGCTGGCCGGCTTTGGAGATCCACTGATTTCCAACCCGCTTCTTGCCCTTCGGTTGGACAACCGGGACATTACGCCGGCACTGCTGCCGGTTTCACTCATCCTCAACGCGTATATCGTGCTCAAAAACCGCAAAAATTTTTGCTTTCGGATTGTGGCGTCTATTGCGTTGTGGGTACTGCTTGGCATTGTGCCGGGCACGTTGCTGCTCAAGCTGGGCGCGCCGTGGATTGTCAAGGTGATTTTGGGGCTGCTGATCATTGGCCTGGGCGTGGAGATGCTGACCCGGGATAAGGCAAAAAAAATGAATCCCAATCCGGTCGTGAAGGCGATCATGTGCTTTATGTCCGGCGTGACAGCCGGCTTGTTTGGCATCAACCTGCTGTTTGTGATCTATCTGGAGCGCTCCTCGGCCGACCGCCATGCCTTCCGCGCCAACACCTGCTTTGTATTCTTGGTGGAGAATTTTGTGCGCACTATCGTGTATATCGTCACTGGGGTATTTACCCTATTTACCCTGCAAATTGCGGCAGTCACGATTCCGGCAGCCGCGTGCGGTATGTTTGTCGGCAGCCAGATCGACAAGCACATCGGCGAGAGTAACATCCGCAAGTTCATCATTTGGATTTTCATTTTGGGCGGCGTGAGCACCCTAGTCAAAGCATTGATTTTTCAGGCATAAAGAAAACCGGAACCATTGCAGTTCCGGTTTTTTTCTTTTTAGTGGCGGTCGCGTTTGTCGTAATCGCGGTAACGCGCCTGTTTGGATTTCATCATCTGCTGGCGGCGTTTTTTGCGGCGGCGTGAGCGGAAGATAATGAGAGAGAAGTATACGATAAATAGGACAATGATGACAACAACCAGCACCTTAAACAGATTGCTCTGGAAGAAGTTTTCGATCATGTCCGCATAATAGAGCACATCGGAGCGGGAGACGTCGCTTAGTGCCACCAGATCGACCGAACCGTAGTCCACCCCGTTGTAGCTGACGCGCATCGTGCCGATTTTTTGCCCGGCTGTGATGGGCGCGTCTACTGAATCGGGCACGTCGATGGTGCGTTCGACATCGGCTAGGTCAATATCGGTGGGGACGGTCCCCGAAACGCTGTCTGCGGTCACCAGCACCAGCTGATCCTCCTCGGTGGATAAGCGGACCTCAATTTGTTCAACCGTTTCACCTTCAGCGATCAGCTCCTGGCTTTCAAAGTTTTCAAAGCCCCATTCAAACAGACGGATGGTTTCGCTGAAGCTGAGCGGCTGGGTGGCGCCTTCGGGCATTTCACAGCCGAGCAGCACCGAGATGAGCTGGCCGCCATTCTTCTCGGCAGAGGCCACCAGGCAGTAGCCCGACTGGGAGGTATGTCCGGTTTTGACGCCAGTGGCATAAGCGTAATACTCCGGGCGGTGGCGGCTGTAAATGAGCATATTGGTGGTATAAACTTTGAGCGGGTTGCCACCGCGCGCCTCGGTCATGTTGTTGGCGCTCAGGGTTTTTTGGGCGGTGCTGACGATGTCCTGGAAGGTTTCGTCTTGCATGGCCTGACGGGTGATGGTGTACAGATCACGGGCCGTGGTGTAGTGGTTGTCGTCGTGCAGGCCGTTGGGGTTGGAAAAATGGGTGTTTTCGCAGCCCAGTTCGGCGGCACGTTCGTTCATCATATCGACAAAGCCGTCAACCGAACCGCCGACATACCGCGCCAGGGTGTTGGCTGCTTCGTTGCCCGACGGCAGCATCAGGCCATACAGCAGGTCGATGATGGGGAGCTGTTCGCCTACCATAAACCCGGCCTGCGAGGTGTCGGCCTCTACGCCGATGAAGTCCTCTTCGGTCACCTCGGCCAGCGCGTCCAGGTCGTCCACATTTTCGAGCACAAGCAGCGCAGTCATGATTTTGGTGGTGGAAGCAGGATACATTTGGGTATCCGCATTGTTTTCATAAAGGACAAAGCCGCTTTCGGGGTCGGCCAAAAAGGCAGCCCGGGCCTGCGGCTGGGGGTCTTCGAGTGCGGCGGCATTCGGGAATAAACCGCCGAAAAAGACAAAAACCATGCAAAAAATGGTCAAAAATGCGCGCTTACTCTTCATTGTATTCCTCCAAATGGAAATCGGCATCGGTAAAGGAACCGCGCAGCACAGCCGGTTTGGGCGGGATGCGGCGGATGGGATCGTAACGGAAGGAACGGCAGTTGCCATCGATGGGGACAATACCGCGCTTATAGCAAGTCATATGTGTGTCATCCAGGGGATTGGCACGGCTGCAATAGGAGCAGCGCGGCTCAATATCCCGCCGGAACAGTTTGCTGCGGAACATAAAAAACCTCCCAGCATCAAATGTGAGGGGCAGACCATTGGATCACCCTGTTAGAAAAAGTGCGCACAGCTTGTGCCGCGCCCACTCATATTTTTTAGAGAATGATTTTATTATAGCCGATTGTGGCGGCGTTTTCCATAGGTGATAGTTAACAAAATCGTGACAATTCCTGCGGGGATCAGCCCATAAGAGGGGGCGGGAAGCGGGACTGCCATGGGCGCGAGGGTCAGAACCCGCTGGGGCAAGGCGGCGCTGCAAAGGACAGCCAGGGCGGCGGCGATCAGGGCATGGAGGATTTTGCCTGCAAACAGCCGCTTGAGCGACAAACCGGTGCCGGATAGTACGCTCATGGATTGGCACCAGACCGATAGCCCGCCAAAGGCCAGCAGCGCGCTGGTGACCGGCAGCAAAAACCGGCCGTCCAGTGCCGCCTCGGGCAAAATGGCCAAGCCGCGCGTCAGCTCAAGCCCGCCGTAGACCAGCGGCCAGACCGCATCATCCGGCAGGCCGAACAGGCGGCACACCGGCGTCAGTAGCCACGCCAATCCGGCTAGCAGGCCGCCGGCTTCCAACAGGCCGGCCAGAACCGCGAACAGGGTGATAAAGGCGGCCACTTGGATGCTGGTTTGGGCGGCTTTTTCACAGGCATGGACCAGCGATCGGGAAAAGGCCGGCGGCGCGGCGGATGCGGCTGGAGGAATATGCGGTGTGCAGCCCCTGCCGGGTGTAGTCAATACCAGCCCGGTCAGCAGCGCCGAAACGATGTGTATGCCGTAGAGCAGCAGCCCGGCCTGAACCGAACCCAGCACACCTGCGCCGCATACGCCGACGATGAACGCCGGGCCGGTGTTGTTGCAAAAGCCGAGCAGCCGTTCGGCCTGTTCGCGGGACAGCTGTTGGGCGCGGTACAGTTCGGCTGCCGTCGCCGCGCCGACCGGGTATCCGCCGGTCAGGCCCAGCAGCAGCGCGCCTGCCGCGCTGCCTGGCAGGCCGTAGAGCTTCCACAGGGGGGCGGCGCACACGCGGCCCAGCGCCGCCAGGACACCGGTGTCGGCCAGCAGTGAGCTGGCGGCAAAGAAGGGGAAAAGGGAGGGAATGGCGGTGGTGAAAGCTAGGCGCAGGCCATAGGCCGCGCCTTCCCGGGCCGCGCTTGCCCCAAAAAGCAGTGCGGCGAAAAAGCCCAGTGCCACCAGGGCGGGCAGTAGACGGCGGTTCATATGCATCCCTCCGGTTTTGTGGTGAAAATGCGCACAAGCGGCGCGATTTAGTGTATGCGGCTGCAACCCGGCATAGTACAGGCCGCGGCTGCATAGGCTTGTGAGAAGGGAGGCGAACCCCATGGGCGAATGGAAGAAAATGCGGGAGCTCTTCCTGGTGGAAGATCTGAACCCACATCTGCCCTATGTGGAGCTGGTTGGCGACCGGCGCGTATTGATTGAAAACCATCAAGGGATTTTGGAATACAGTGACACGGTCATGCGGGTGGCGGTCGGTGGAATGGAGTTGTGTATTTCGGGGGAGAATATGGATCTGCGGGTCCTGACCCTGCATGAATTGACCATTGCGGGCACCATCCGCTCTCTGGAGTATATTTGCCGGAGCAAGGAGGGGGAGCATGATACGCAAGGCGCTAAACCTGCTGGCCGGTGAGGTGCGCATCCAGGTGCGCGGGGCGTCAGTCGAGCGATTCCTTAATCAGTGTGCCCGCGGCGGCATTGGGCTGAAAAAGACCCATCGGGTGGATTTTGGCGAGCTGCATACCACGGTTTCGGTACGGGATTTCAAACGGCTGCGCGGCCTGATGGGGCGCACCGGCTGCCGGGTACACATCCTGCGGCGGCGGGGCGCACCCTTTACCCTGCACCGGCTCAAGCGGCGGTATGTGCTGCTGGCCGGAGGATTCGCCATGGCCGCCCTGTTCTTTGCGCTGAGCAATTTCGTTTGGGTGGTGGAGGTGCAGGCCGAACCGGGAATTTCCACCTATATGTTGCGCGAAGCACTGCGGGAGGCAGGGGCCTATGCAGGCGTGCCGATTGCTGCGGTGGATGAGACCCAGATCCGGGAGTATGTGCGCGCCAAGATGCAGGACAGCATCGATTTTTTGACCGTGAGCCGCATCGGCAATGTGATCTCGGTCAAAGCATTCGGCGGACAGGAGCGCCCGCAGGTGCAGGACGATCAAGCGGTTACCGGCATTGTTGCAGCGCGGGACGGGCGCATTCTGCAAATGGAGGTATTGGGCGGCAACCCGTTGGTGGAGCCGGGCGACGTCGTGCAGCGCGGGCAGCAGCTGGTCTCTGCGTATACGCCGCCCACAACCGAGCAGGGGCTGGGCCACATCGGGCACGGCGATGCGCGCATCATTGCGGAAACCAGGCGGGTGGAAACCTCAGTCCGCCCGCTGGAGAGCACCCAAAAACAGTACACCGGCAAGATTAAGACCCAATTTGCCTTGATTTTGGGCAATACACGGATAAATTTGTATTTTGGCAGTGGCATTTCGGCCGGGGAATGCGACAAACGGGTTTCGGTGCACCGGCTGTCCTTTGGGCAGGGGACTGTATTCCCGGTTGCACTCGTGCGGCAGGAATACACCTACTACGAAGCCGCATCACAGACTGACGACGCCCAGCAGCTGCGCGAACAACTGGAACAAAACACCCTGGCGCGGATGCAGACCGACATGATCCAAGGACAGGTGGATGTCTGGCATAGTGAGCGCCAAATCCGCCAAGGCGGCTTGTTCGTGACTGTCCATGCATCGTGTACCGAGGAGATCGGGCTGGAGATTTCCGAGGAGGGCCTTTCGTTGCCGCCGCCCGCAGAAGAAACAGACGAGGACAAGGCGGCGGCGCTGGCTTGTGTTTACCGGCAAGGCATGATAGAATAAGAAAAAAGGACACTGATGCCGTGCCTATGGAGGAGGACGACCTATTTGCACAGTGAAAGAATTTCTCTGGATGTTTCCGCATTGCAGGATTTGTTCGGCGTAGGGGACACCAACCTCAATGCCATTGAAAAAACGCTCTCGGTCAGCGTTTCCACCCGCGGCGGCTTTGTGGAGGTTAGCGGCGAGGAAGGCAACGTACACTTGGCGATCGATACCCTGCGGACCTTGGAAAAAATGCATAAAAACGGCGAAACCTTGAACGATTTCGCCGTTGTGCGCGCGATTGACCTGGTGCGCGAAGGGCAGGGCGACGCGATGGTGGCAGCCATGCAGGACACCATCGCCATCGCCAACAACGGTACGCCCATCAAATGCCGCACCATCGGCCAGCGTAAATATGTCGAGGCCATGCGCAAAAACACCGTGACCATCTGCATCGGTCCGGCCGGTACGGGCAAGACCTATCTGGCCGTCGCGGCCGTGGTCGGTATGCTCAAGCGCAAAGAGATCGAGCGCATTGTCATGTGCCGCCCCGCGGTGGAAGCCGGCGAAAAGCTCGGCTTCCTGCCCGGCGATTTGCAAAACAAAGTCGATCCCTATCTGCGCCCGCTCTATGACGCGCTGGACGAGCTGCTCGGACACGACACCGTGCAGCGGTATATCGAAAACCGCACGATCGAAATCGCGCCGCTGGCCTATATGCGCGGCCGCACCCTCAAAAATGCGGGGTGCCTGATCGATGAATGCCAGAATATGACCCTCATGTCGCACAAGCTGATTTTGACCCGCTTGGGCGAGGGGTCCCGCATGATCCTCACCGGCGACATCACCCAGATCGACCTGCCCGACGGCACCGAGTCCGGCCTGGCCAAATGCGCCGAGCTGCTGTCGGACATCGAAGGCATCGGCGTGGTGCGTCTGAACAGCCGGGATGTCATCCGGCACAAGCTGGTCGGCCAAATCGTCAAGGCATTCGACAAATACGAGGGCCAGAAAAAGGACAAGAAACCCCCAAAAGTGGACAAGTACCGGTTCCGCAAGATGACGGGCAGATAAGAGAATGCGTGGGCAATTCCTTTGGGGGATGGGAGCTGGGGCAGTAGGTGCACTGCTACGCGAGCGCACGGCCGGGGCATCGAACCCCAGCCGCGCGCAGGCTCCGGCCAGCCGGGGACGGCTGGCCTAACCACACGCCCTAAAAAACAATCCCCCGGATTGTTTTTTTGCCCTGGCGGGCCGGGCTTTCGAGCCTCGCCATCCGAAGCGGATAAAATAAAAAAATCTCCTCAAAAAGAGGAGATTTTTTGTTTTGGAGCGGATGACGAGGCTCGAACTCGCTACCTCCACCTTGGCAAGGTGGCGCTCTACCAGATGAGCTACATCCGCATATCGTTCGTTCAGAACGATATTTATTATACCAGGCGGATGCCGGGGAGTCAAGCATTATTTGCAGAAAATTTCCGCTTTTTTTACGCACCCAAATGTGCGGTAGGGTTAATACCCCAAAATTTCGCCGATGAGCACGATTTCATACCGCTCAAACGACAGCGGCGGTCCCATATGGACGACCAGGCTGCGACAGATGCGCGCTGGGCTGCGGCAGTCGTGGCATTTACCATCCACCGCGCAAGGGGTTTGGACCTTGAGCCGCTGGGCGTTGCGGGGCGCAGCGACGTTGCGGGCACGTTCGATCGCGTCCTGCACCGTGGGAGCCAGCTTATTCAGGCCGCACACCATAAAGCAGGTTTTTGCGCCGTAGAGCGAAGCGGCCACCCGGTTGGAAGCACCGTCGATGTTCACCACTTCGCCGGTGGCCGACAGGCCGTTGGCCGAGGTCACAAAAATTTGGGCGTTCACACAGGGGGCTTCGCCCTTCCAGTGCCAATGCACTTGGGCGGTCTGGGACAGCGCCTCATAAGCGCCCATTTGATCCAGGGTGATCGAACCGCCAAAGCCCACCGTCTTACCGGCGCATTCCTGGGCCAGATAGGCGGTTGCCTGCTCCTTGGTTGCAAAGTAGGTAAAGGCAAAGCCGTGCGAGGTGAAGGCCTTTTGCAGCGCATCGATGTCGGGGCCGAGCAGCAGCGTGGACAGTTCATACGGCCGGTCGGCCAGCTGGACCGCGCCTGCCTCCACCAAGGTTTCCCGGCTGCGGAACCCCCAGGTCACGCCGATGGCGTCGATGCCGGCGTTCTGGGCTGTATGGATGTCCACCGCGCTGTCACCGAGATAAACGGTGCTTTCAGGCGCAGCGCCCAGGTCGGAAAGGATTTCCTTACAAGAAGCCGGATCGGGCTTGCGGGGCACGTCCGGCCGTTCGCCCAACGTTAGATCGACCAGGCGCGGGAAAAAGTGACGGATGAGCGCTTTGGCCGCGGGATCATATTTGTTGGACAGCACCGCGATACGCATACCGGCATCTTTGAGCGCCTGCAAAAGCTCGGTCACGCCCGGGTACGGATGGGTATAGTCCATCAGGTGGTCGTTGTAGTAGGTGCGGAAGGCTGCCAGACAGGCGTCGATCTCGCTGTCCGGCGTGCCGTCGGGCATACAGCGCGTAATGAGGTTGCGGATGCCGTTGCCCACCCGCTCACGCACCTGGGTTTCGGTGACCGGGGGCAGGCCGCGCGGTGTAATCGCGGCGTTGACCGCTTCCCGTAGATCCCCCAAAGTGTTGAGCAAGGTACCGTCCAAATCAAAAATTGCAGTTGTGTACTTCATTCCCTGTAACCGTCCTTAATATTTTGATAGTTTGGCTTACTTGCCCTGATAGGGCCGGTAGCGCTTATAGGTTTCTGTAATCTCACGCAACATCCGTGCGACATTGGGGTTGACCGCTTCTTGGCGCACCCGCCAGCACCAATTCCCGCCCACAGTGGCTGGGACGTTCATGCGCGCGTCTGCTCCCAGCGAAAGGATGTCCTGCATGGTGGTCATGGTGATGCAGGCGCAAGAGGCCCAGACGCTTTTGATCGCGCTCCAACCCAGCGCTTCGCTGGTCGAGGAACGCAAATAGCGGTAGGCAAACTGCCGCTCATCTTCGTTACAGATGTCCATGATCTGCTCACAGATGCTTTGGCTGTCATGGGTCGAGGTGTAGACGATCATATTGGGGCGGTAGTTGTGGGGCAAGTGTTCGTTGTCATTCCACACATCAAAGCCAAAGATGAGCACTTTCATGCCCGGGAACCCGCTGGCTTTGAGCAGGGCGCGCACCTTGTCGGTGATCAGTCCCAAGTCCTCGGCGATCACCGGCAGCTCACCCAGCGCGCCCTCGAGCGCGCGCAGCAGCTTCATGCCCGGGCCCTTGCACCAGCGGCCTTTGACCGCGTTTTCCGCCCCAGCGGCGACTTCCCAATAGGCTTCCAAGCCACGGAAGTGGTCGATGCGGATGACGTCAAACAGCGCCAAGTTGCTTTTCATGCGCCAGATCCACCAGCCAAAGCCGTCGGCCTCGTGTACCTTCCAGTCGTAGACTGGATTGCCCCACAGCTGGCCGGTTTCCGAATAGTAGTCCGGAGGCACGCCGGCCACCCGCTTGGGGCTGAAATCGGGTTTGAGCTTAAAAAGTTGCGGATGCTGCCATACATCGGCCGAATCAGGCGAAACATAGATTGGGATGTCGCCGATGATCTGCACACCATGGGTGTTGGCGTAGACGTGCAGCGCGTCCCACTGGGCGAAGAAGATGTACTGCAAAAAGATGCGGAAATCGATCTCGCTGGCAAGCTCGTCCTTGACCTGCTGCAGCGCTGCCGGGTCGCGGTCGCGCACCGCGGTGTCCGGCCAATCCCAGAGCGGGCGTCCCTCATACTTTTCCTCTTTCAGCGCCATGAACAGCGCATAGTCCTCGATCCAGTCGCTGTTTTGGCGGCGGAAGGCGGCAATCTCCTGCTGCATTTGCGCATCGATCCGCGCGAAGGCGCGGCGCAGCAGCGGTGGCCGGGTTTCGGATAGGGCGATGAAGTCCACCTTGTCGGGCGTGTGGGCAAATTCGGCTGCATCGATCTCGTCTTGGGTCAGCAGCCCTTGTTCGGCCAAGGCGTCCAGGTCGATCATCAGGTAATTGCCCGCAGCCGCCGAAAAGCACTGGTAGGGCGAGTCGCCAAACCCGGTGTGGCCGAGCGGGAGCACCTGCCAATACCGCTGGCCGGCGGCCTCAAGAAAATCGACAAAGTCATACGCCGCCTTGCCGAGCGAACCGACGCCGTGCGGCGAAGGCAGGGAAGTGATGTGCATGAGCACACCGCTGGAGCGTTCAAACATAAGGAAATCCTCCGAAAAGGCAAAAGCCGTGAATGATAAGAGATGTCTGTATCATTATAAAAGGGAAACGATGATTTGTCAAATATGCTGGTGAAAAATACGAAAAATCCACATCTTTCAGTCTTTTTGTACAAAGGGTGCAGGTGGAATCGCATCACCGGCCCAGCAGATCGCCCGGCGCAGCCAGGGTAAACCGGTCGGTCTCCTGCCATATAGGCGCGAGCGCGGACAGCGGGAACAGCGACGTGCGCCCGTCCGCCTGGCGCAGTACATAGGTCTGCCCGCCGGTAAAGCGCAGCTTGTCGCTGTCAAGCAGCGGGCTGGGCGCCGTGCAAAGGGCGCCGCCGTTGCGGTCAATGCGGACCAGGCTGGTGCGTACCGTGTTGCCGTCCGGCAAAAATTCAAACACCTCCAGCAGATAGCGCCCCTGCGTGTCCACGCCCAGGACTTTCAGGCCGAACAGGGTGCAGTTCTCCGCCGTATACAGCGAAAACCGGTCGAGCGGTTGGCCGTCCTGCCAGATGGTCAGGCAAGCACCGTTGGTCAGGGCACCGTCTGCGTTGTACTGCAGCGCGCTGTGCGCGAACAGGCCGCCGCCCAGCGGCGTGCCGTCCACCTGGCCAGTGCAGACCGCCTGTGCGCCCGAAACGTCGAGTGTATAGGTGCGGTAGGCGGTATCGTCGGGTGAAAATGCGGTGATGCACAGTTGATCCTCAGCGGGCGCGGACAGCTCGGTGTACAGCCCCGGTTCGGCAGCCACAGCCGCAGGGTCGAGCGCCGATCTGTGTAAAAGCCCGGATGCACCCGCCTTGAGGATCAGGCCGTTGCGGCCGTCCACGAGATAGAAGTTCCCGTCCGGGTCGGTCGTCAGGCGGGAAGCGGTCAACCCGCTGTCAGCCAGATCGAGCGGTACCGTGCGCACCAAGCGGCCGGTTTGGTCGTATTCGTAGATCGCTTGGGACAGTTCCAAGATGTACAGGTTCCCATCTGCGCCGGCGCAAAAGTCCTGGACCGCTGGCACAGGCGTCGGGAGGACCAGCCCAGGAGTAGATGGCGTTTGCACCGGGGGACAGGGGAGCAGGGCCAGCGCACCGGCGCACACCAGTGCGGGCAAAACGGTGGAAAACATGGGGATACCTCCTTTCAAACGGGTTGGATATACCCCTATTATAGCATAGCGCCCCGCCGTGCACAGGTGACAATCGGGCAACATCTCCCCCAGCAAGGAGGCAGGCACGCTGGAAAATCAGCGGCTGCTGTGGTATGATGGAACCATGCAAAAATACGCCCTGCCCAAAGGCGCAAACCAACCGAAGGGCCGAGAGCCACGGCCCGCGCCGCTGCATACGAATGGGCAGCCGGGAGATTACAGAAAAGCGAGGGAACCCATCCATGCGAATGCGAAAAAAGAAAAATTTAGATAGCCGTCTGGCCGCCTGCGCGGCGGTGATGGCCGACCAGCCGCAAACCTTGCGCGGCCGGTGGCGGGCGCAGTTCGGCAACGAAAACCCGATCCATCTGGAGATCGGCTGCGGCAAGGGCCGCTTTATTTTGGAGATGGCCAAACGGTATCCGGACATCAATTTTATCGCCGTCGAGCGGGAGGAGGGCGCGCTTGTCATGGCCACCGAGCAGGCAATGCGGGACAAGCTGCCCAACCTGCGCTTTCTCAGCTTTGACGCGGCCGCGCTGGAGCAAATTTTTGCCCCCGGCGAGGTTGAGCGGATCTATTTGAATTTCTCCGACCCCTGGCCGCCCAACCGGCAGCGCCGCCGCCGCTTGACCCACGCCGACTACCTGGACGTGTACAACGGCATCCTATGCGAAACCGGCGACGTGTGCTTTAAAACCGACAACCAGCGCCTGTTTGAGTGGTCGATTTCGTCCATCTGTGAATACGGCTGGCTGGTGCAGAATATTTCGCTCGATCTACACAACTCAGCCTGGGCGCAGGAGAATATTATGACCGAGTATGAGGAAAAATTTTCTGCACAGGGTTATCGCATCTACCGTTTGGAGGCGCGCCGCCGTCTGCCGCAGTTTATGGACCGCCGCCGTCCTAAGCATCGGCCGTAAAACCCGGCCGGCGCGGCTGCCGTCGAATTTTAGGAGGAATCTACGATGATTTTATACTTTTCAGGCACAGGAAACAGCCGGTATGTGGCCGCACGTCTGGTGCAAGCGCTGTCAGATGAGCTTGTCAGCATAGGCCCCCTGTTGCGCCAGCGCCAGGGCTGGGACTTTGCGTCCCAAAAGCCTTATGTAGTGGTCAGCCCGGTCTATGCCTGGCGGCTGCCGCGGGTGGTAGAAGGCTTTGTGCGGCAGGCGCGCTTTACAGGCAGCCGGGAAATCTATTTTGTGCTGACCTGTGGGCAGGATATGGGCAATGCGGCCGCCTATATCGCGCCGCTGTGCCGGGAAAAGGGGTTATCCTTTCGGGGCGTAGCGGAGATCGTCATGCCAGAAAATTACCTGGTTCTTTTCTCGGTGCCGAATGCAGAGGAAAGCGAGCGAATCGTACGTGCGGCCGAACCGTCCATCGATGCGGTAGCCAGTTGCATTGCGGCCGGCAAGCCCCTCGCGCACAAATCGGCCGGCGTGGTGGATCGGTTGAAGAGCGGCCCAGTCAACCGGCTGTTCTATCGGTTCTTTGTGTCGGCAAAGGGATTCCGTACGACCGATGGGTGCACAGGCTGCGGCCGATGCGCGGCGGTCTGCCCGCTGGGCAACATCAGCTTGGAAAACGGCCGGCCGGCCTGGGGCAAGGATTGTACCCACTGTATGGCCTGCATCGGTGTGTGTCCGGAAAAAGCCGTCCGGTACGGCGCTTCGGACAAGGGAAAAGACAGCTATTACCGCAAATAAACCAATCCCGCCCAGACCTTCGCGTTCGGTATGGGCGGGATTGAGCATATTATGCGCCGAAAAAGGAGGAAATTGCGTCAAAAATCGTTTGGAATACATGGACAATGCGGTCCCAAACGCCGGTGTCGTCGGCAGCGACTTCTTCAACGGGTGCAGCCGTTTCATCCTCGACCGAGATTTCACTGGTGCGCAGGATGAATTGCAGGCTGGCGGGTGCGGGATTTTGTGCAGAGGTGAAGGACTTCAGCGCAAGCGAATTATCGACATTGAGCAGATTGCTGTCCTCTTCCACCTTATCCACTTCATCTGAGATGGTATTGTGGATGGAATCGGTCGCAGTTTGTAGGTCGCCGGTGGTGGAACCGGAGTCGGCAGCCCGCTGCATGACATCGATCAGACCATCAATGGATTGCTGCATACTGGCGTCTGAACGGTCGCGTACAGCGCGCAAGGTATCGCGGACGTCGGAAAACAGGGTATTAGCGGCGGTAAGTGTGTCGGTCAGGGTGGTCGCGGTGTCGGTCACCTTAGGAATCCATGTGTTTATATCGGCGTTTGTCTGGTCAAGTGTCTGCTGGATAGGTGTGAGAAGCGACAAAAGCACATCCAGGCGGGCCAGCGCATGCTGGATGAGAAGAACCGCCTGCTGCCCCAAGGCCGCTGTATCTGCACCTGTACCTTGGTAATCGTCCAGCACCTCGCCCAGCGCTTGCAGCTGCTCAATGGTCGCATCTGAGGCGGTGACCAGCTCGTTCAGTGAACCAAAGATATCCTCGGTAGCGTACAGGGTATTTTGCACCGCCGCGTTGACCTCGCTGCATAGGCTGATAAGCCGTTGCAGACTGCCGAGCGTCGAGGTCAGCCCGCTGGTGAAGATCCCCTCTGGGTCGAGTGCGGCGAGCGTGTCTTCTATGCTCTGCGCCAGCGAGGTCAGCGTGATGGAAACTGCATCTAAACTATCCAAACTGCTGCGCAGGTCGCTCAGCTCACCTTGCAGGCCGTTTGAATCCTTGCGGATGTCCTCGAGCGCGCTGCGAATTTGCTCTAGATAGAGCCAGTCACCCTCGGTCAGGCTGTCCAGGTCGGTGAGCAGGTCCTCTAGCTGGGATAAGTTGCCCTTTAGATCGGTGAGCAGAGATTGGTAGTCGGAGAGGTGGTTGCGTGAGACGGTCAGCTGGTCGAATACCGCGGTCACATTCTCATGAAAGGCGTTGAGGTCGGTTTGGGCGGTTTCCAGCTCAGGAATCAGTGCTTCCGAGCTGCCGGTCAGCAGTGTGAGTTGGTCGAGCGCAGCGTCAATATCCGGGTCGATTTCGCCGCGCGACTGGATGAGTTGCTGGCGTACCGTATTGATACCCGCGATGCCATCAGCCATGGACTGGATCCCGCTTTGCATACCGTCCATGGTGTCCAGTACATCGGTCAAGCCAGCATATAGGTCATCGTGTGCACCCTCCAACGTGTCGCGCGCGTTGCGCAGGTCAGAGATCGTGTCCAGTTGAGATAAGGTGGCAGGCGTCATGAGCATGAAAATGCCCATGGACTGGAAATCATTCGAGCCAATACGCAGGGTGTAGGTGTTTTCCTGGCCAGGTAGGCCGAGAAAGACGGCGATTTTATAGGAGCCGAACGACTGCACCTGGGCGCCCGGCGCTTCGAGCGATTTGGTTTCGTTCATGTCGATCCCGGTGCCGATGAGCAGGGCCATGTTGTTGCGGTAATAGGCGTCCGCCGCCGGGTTGGGGATGGCGTGAATGGTGATTTCGACCAGGCCCTGCGCGCCGGCCAGTGCGTCCGCCTCGGTGGGGACCCCGTCGAGCTTGTAAGAGACATCAAAGCTCCAAGGCAGCTGCAAGGCGGCGGGGTCGCTCGGGATGCATTCGTAGTAAAACCGTGCGCTGTCCAAATCGGGTAGGTTGAAATCCACGCCGTCCTCGCGCAGCTGGGGCTCGTCGTAGGAGGTCATGTTGTACACTGCCGAATAACTGCCAAAGTCGGACAGTTGGGTCGCGCCATTGAGCGAAACGCCTTTGACAATCCGCATCCCGTCCAGCGCGCCGTAGGCGTCCAGTGTGACATACACCGCCTCGTCGGTTTGGGGCTGGGGGGCGGCGGCTTGTGCCAGGGGCGCCGCCTGCGGCAACAACAGCGCCCCAGTGAGCAGGGCAGCCGTCCATCGGAAGGCTCTATTTTTCTTCATGCTCTTGTTCCTCGCTTTCTTCCGGGTTTTTGACGCCCCGCAGCCGGTTCCAAAGGGCGCGCCGCCGTGCCCGGCGGTTTTGCCGCATTTGTTCGCGCAAAGCCCGGTGCTCTCGTTGCAAAGGGGTGAATTGGGGGCGGGAAAGGCGCTTGCTGTGGATTTTGGCCAGGCGGGCGCTTTTTTCCTCGGCATGGGTGGACTTAACGATCAGGCGGTCGAAGAGGATCAGACAGCCAGGCAGCAGGAACAGCACCATAAGCATCGAGATAAATGCGCCGCGGCCGATGAGCTGGCCCAGGCCAGAGATCGCTTCAACGGAGGTCATAAAGTACAGCCCATAGGCAACTGTCATGAGGATCATGCCCGAGGTCAGGATGGATTCTGCGCTGACCGAGACTGCCCGCTTGGCAGCTTCCCACTTGTCGGAGAGCGCGCGGGCGTCTAAGTAATTGCCCGTAAGTAAGATGGAGTAATCGATGGTCGCGCCCAGCTGAATACAGCCTACGATGATAAACCCCAAATACATCGTGCGCTGGCCGTAGATATAGGGCAAGGCGGTATTGATGTAGATGGCGCACTCAATGGGGATGAGCACCACCAGCGGCAACAGCAGCGATTTGTAGGTGATAGCGACCACGAGCGCTACACCCAGCAGCGACACAATGTTGACCCGCTGGTTGTCGGGGACAATGATGGACCGGATGTCCTGGGTCGAGGGGGTGACGCCCACCAGATAGGTCTGGGTATCCGGGTAATAGCGGTCGATAATCGAGCGGATCTCATCCGCGTATGTAAAAGCGGCTTGGCTCTCCCCAGCCGAACGGACGTTGACGATGACACGCGCCCAGTTTTCCCCGTGCAGGATGCCGGTGATGCTTGGGGGCAGGAAATCCTCTGGGATGCCCTCTGGCAGCACCGAAGAAAGGCCTAGCGCATACTTCACATAGGGAAGGTCGCCGAGCTCCTCGGTCATCGCCTTTTCGGTGATATTGCTGTCCAGTGGGACAAGGGCCAGCATCATATTGCTTTGCCCAAATTTTGCATTCATCTGCTGTTCGGCCTCGTAGACCGGTGTACCCACCGAGTTTGCCACAGCCTCGTTGCCATAGGTAAAGTCGGCCATGCCTTGGGCCACATAGCAGGGTACGATGAGCAGTGCCACCACCGCCAGCACCGGCCAGCGCAGTTTGTAGGAAAATTCACCGAACTTGCGCCATTGGGTCGGGATAAAGGGGCGGTGCTGGGTTTTGGCGATCACATTTTGGGCACGCAGGATGAGGGCGGGCATGAGCAGCAGCACGGTGACCAAACTCAGTGCGATGCCCTTGGCCAGCACAAAGCCCATGTCGGGGCCAATGCCAAACTGCATGAGCGCCATTGCCAAAAAGCCGACAATGGTGGTCGCACCCGAAGCGCCAATGGAGGAAAAGGCACGCCTTAAGGCGTTGGCCATGGCCTGCTCGGGCTCGATACCGTGGCTGCGCTCCTCGGTGAAGGCGTGCAATAGGAAGATGGAGTAGTCCATCGAGCAGGCCAGCTGCAAAACCGCGCCAACCGCGTTGGACAGAAAGGAGATCTCCCCGAACATTAGATTGGAACCCATGTTGAGCAGAATGGCGATGCCGAGCACCGACAAAAACAACACCGGTTCAAACCACGAGGTTGTGGTCAAGGTCAAAATGAGGAAAATGATGAGCACGGCGAGCATCATCACGCGCGCAACCTCGGCGTTGATGGTCGGCCCTAAATTGGTATCTGACACCGCCGAACCGGCCACAAGGCCCTTTTCACCGACAATCTGTTCGATTTCTTGCACGGCCGCATGGGTGCGGTCGGAGGAGTCCTTTTCCAAGAAGATGACGTCCATATAGGCGTCCCCGTCCTTGTAATAGTCCTCTATATCCGCATAGTCGATGAACTGTTCCGAGCCGTAAATATTGGTGGTCATATCGCACCACATGACCATGTCTACCCCATCCACTTCTGCGATGCGGTCTTTGATGTGCTTGGCCTCATATAAGGTTACATCCTCTAAAAGGACGCGCCCCATGCCCGGGTAGGTAAACTCCTCTTCCATGATGTCCAGCGCCTGGGCCGAAGGGGAGGAATCGGGCAAATACTCGGTCAGGTCATAGTTGACCCCTACCATAGGGATGCATAGGAGGCTCGCGATGATCAGAAGAAGATAGACTTTCTCGATGTGTTTCCGGTTGTGGATGATCCAATCGACCGGCCGGCGTCCAGCGCCTTGTTTCATAAAATGGGTCACCTGCCTTGGCGCGGCCCAAAAGGACGGTTGCGCACGCGCCGTTTCTATGTTATAGTATATTACACCTATTAACCGCACACAATAAGCAATTTTATATAAATAAAATAATAACGTACATATTGTACATAAAGTGTATGTTATTGATGAAAGTTTTGAAGGAGAGGACAATTATGAGCGAGGATAAACGGGTGCGGCGCACAAAAAAGCTGCTTCGGCAGGCGTTGGCAGAGCTGATGCAGGAAAAGGAGTTTAAAAATATCACGGTCACAGATGTGGTGCGCCGGGCAGATATCAACCGGGGAACCTTCTATACCTATTACCAGGATGTATTTGACTTGCGCGAAAAGGTGGAAAACGAGATGGTAGACACGTTGCGTGCGTTGGTGGACCGGTCGCTGCTGGGGGGCGAGACAGGTACCATGCGTTCGGTGCTCGAGCAGGCGGTCAAATATCTGGAGGAAAACCGGGCGCTGACGTATGCGCTGCTCAGCGACCGCAGCTTGGGCAGTTTTGAGGACAAGCTAATGACCTTGATGGAAGCGTGCAGCCAAAAAATTCTTCCCCCCAAGAACAGAGGGGATTTGGTGCCAATTTGGTTTGCTGCGGCCGGCTGTATCGGCGTGATTAAGAAATGGATGATCCAGGATGAAGCGATCAGCAAGGACGCAGCAATCGCCCAGATTGACGCCATCCTTTGCGGAATCTTGCATATGGCAGGGGCACGGCCAGGACTGTAGCCAGAGCAAAACCATAGGCGATTGGACATGACTTTGTCGAAAATATACAAAGTGAGCGGGGCAACCCCTGCGAATCACCGTTAAAATTATGATTTTGGTTTTGAGACGAAAAATTCTTCCCTTTTTCATGTGCCGCCGCTACTCAAAAAGGTGAAAATGCAGTATAATAAAATAAAAGAAATTTCCTCATCGGGCGCATAAACATCATAAAGAAGGAGTGCTCCATGAAAAAGAGAAGAATGTCCGGCAAGCGTTTTGTAGCGCTCGTGCTCGCCTTGGCCGCTACGATGGTCCCGGTAGCGGCGCACGGTGCAGAGAAAATCCCGGCATTGGTGGCGATGCAGACCGGTGGCCAGGTTTTATCCAACGAAAAGGCAGCAGTGGATGCCTCAAACCTTTCCGAAGGCTATATTCTGGTCAAATATACAGGTGGCAAGGATGTGCGGGTCAAGGTGCAAATTTCCCACGATGCGGCCACCTATACATACAACCTCAATAACCAGGGCCAAAACGAGACCTTTCCTTTGACAGAAGGAAATGGCAGCTACACGGTTAAAGTGTTTGAAAACACCAGCGGCAACCAATACGCCCAGGCGTTCAGCACGACGCTCACTTTGCAGCTGCGAAACGACCTCTTGCCGTTCCTGTATCCCAATCAGTATGTCAACTATTCGGCCGATTCCAAGGCAGTGGCCAAGGCCGCCGAGCTGACCGCTGGGGTATCCAGCGATCTGGACAAGATCAACGCGATCTTTACCTATGTGACGCAGAATATCTCCTATGATTATGATCTTGCAAGCACAGTGCAGTCGGGGTATCTGCCCGACGTGGATCGCACGCTGGAGACTGGTAAAGGCATCTGTTTTGATTATGCGGCGTTGATGACCGCCATGCTGCGGTCGCAAAATATCCCGAGCAAGCTGGTTGTCGGCTATGCGGGCGAAGCGTATCATGCCTGGATCAATGTGTATATCGAAGGGCAAGGCTGGATTCAAAACGCCATCTATTTTGACGGCGAACACTGGACATTGATGGACCCGACTTACGTATCAACCGGAAAAGCGAGTCAGGAAACCATGGCCTATGTGACAAATAGTGCCAATTACTCGATGAAATATGCATATTAAACGCACAAGCAAAGAGAGGCTTTTCCAGGCAGGGAAAGCCTCTCTTTTTATGAGGGGGATCAGATGAAAAACTTGTTGACGGATGAGCAGATGAGCACCCTATTTTATCAAATGGCGCTAATGGCCCGCGCGGGGATTGGCGACGAGGAAGCCCTGTTGCTGCTGCTGGAGGACGCGGAAAACGGGGTGCAAACCGGGCTGGAGAACGTGCGCAGCGGGCTGGCGCAGGGTCAGGCGCTCAGCCAAGCGTTGGGTGCATCGGGATGCTTTCCGCCGTATGCGCTGCAAATGCTGCGCATTGGCGAACTGGCAGGCCGGCAGGAAGAAGTGTTTGCAGCGCTGGCAAACTTTTATAGCCGCGCGCACACGCTCAAACAGTCGATCCGGCAGGCGGTGGTCTATCCGGTGGTTATGGCAGTGTTGATCGCGGTCGTTTTTTTTGTGCTTGTGGGACGGGTAATGCCCGTTTTTTCAGGTGTATTTGACCAGCTTGGCCTTACGCTGCCGCCAGTGGCGGCTACCTTGCTTGGCTTGGGTGGTGTCAGCCAGTATTTGGCCGGCGGACTGGCGGGCTTGTTGCTCTTGCTGGCGATTATACTGCTGGGTTTATACCGCAGCGGCAAGGTGCGCGAGGAAAGCCTGGTGCGTGAAAAGAGTGCGGAATGCGTGGCACGCAGCCGGTTTTCTTCATCCATGGCGCTGATGCTGGCTAGCGGACTGCCGATCGATGAGGCGATGGAGCAGGCGCAGACCTTGCTGGCTGGCACCGTGCTATCGGAGCCCATTGACCGCTGCACCCAAAAGGTGCGCGAAGGTCAAAGTTTTCCGCAGGCGGCTGCAAGTTGCCAGATCTATTCTGCGCTGGAAACCGGGTTGCTCAAAGCCGGGTTCCGCGCCGGGATGGGTGAGCGTGCAATGGAGGAGCTAGCCCGCCGCAACCAAGAGCAGGCTGAGGAGCAACTGAATCGGTTTTTGAGCCGGTTTCAGTTTGGGCTGGTGCTGGTTTTGTGCGCGGCAGTGGGGCTGGTGCTGCTGTCGGTCATGCTGCCGCTCATCGGCGTTCTGGCTGCCATCGGCGGCTGAGGAGGCGGCTATGTGGAAGTATGTCAAAGCCGGCGCGCCGCTGCTGCTGACCGTGCTGGCAATTGTGGGCCTGGCGTTGGGCGCGGCCCACATTGGGCAAAAGGCGGACGGGGAAAAGGCCGCGCTTGCGGCACAGGCCATCCGCCGGGCAGCGGTGCAGTGCTATGCCTTGGAGGGCTTTTATCCGGCCGATTGGTCCTACTTGCAGGACCATTACGGCGTGTCGGTCGATGAAAGCCGTTTTATTGTTCACTATGAATTTATCGCGTCCAACCTGATCCCGGATGTCACCGTGATCGCGCGGCGCTGAAAGGAGGACCACGGGTGCAAATACCGACTACAAACAGCCGCGTGGCTGCTTTGCCGGTTTTGGCGCTTGGTGCGCTGTTTTTGACGCTGGCGATGGGGCTGGCGCTGCTGGCAGGCAGCGTATACCGCCAGATCGTCGAAAGCGGCGACACACTTGCCATCCGCCGCACGGCGCTGAGCTATTTGGTGGGGCAGGTCCGCCGCGCCGACCGTGCAGATAGCCTGGCGGCGGGCACCTTTGGAGCAAGCGATGCACTCTTTGTGCATGAAAATGACTATGTGACAATCTTATATGTTTACGACGGCCAGCTGCGCGAACTGTATATGGAGGAGGGAACCGGCCTGTCGCCGGCCGATGGACTGGCGATCACCCCGCTGGAGAGCTTGACGGTGGAAACTGCGGATGGCCGCTTGACCTTTGCCGCAGAGGATGCGGATGGCGTGCACACGGTTTCGGTGTCCCCGCGCTGTGGCGTGCAGGAGGAAGGGCCATGAAGAATGGGCGGTATACGTTGTTTTTGCTGGAGATTGTGCTCGATCTCGTGATTTTTGTCATCTGCGCAGCTGTTTGTACTGGCTTATTGCTTTATGCGTGGAGACTGAGCCAGGACAGCGCGCGGTTGACCGATGCGGTGTTTTATGCCCAGACGGCGGCCGAAACCTGGCGTACAGGCGGACAAGTACCCCAAGAGCAGGACGGCTTTGCGATTGCGGTGACGCCGGGCGCGTCGTCCCAAGCAGGGGTGGAAACCGCGCGCGTGACTGTGTCGTGGGCAGGCGAAACCCTGTATACGATCGAGGAGGTGGCGCGGCCATGAAGCGGAAAGCTCCTTTTGGCATTGGCATCCCGACCATTTTGACCGTGCTGCTCGTACTATGCTTGACGGTTTTTGCAGCATTGGCGGCTGCAAGCGCACGTGCAGAGTATGCACTCAGCCAGACAGGCGCGCAGACCGTGCAGGACTATTACGCGGCAGATGCAAAGGCGCAAGTGCTGTATGCCCAGTTTGTGTCCTCCGGACAAGTAGAACTGGACACCACGCTGGCAGTCAATGAAAACCAGGCGCTCCATTTGCACCTGCGGCGCGCGGCCGACGGCACGGTGGAAACATTGGCTTGGGAGACCATCCCAGCCGGCACGGCGGCCACCAACACGCCGGATACAACCCTCCCGGTTTGGACCGGGGAATAGGAGGAACCCCATGCAAGGCATTTCGGAAATTTTGGCGGGCGCGGTGGCGCGCAACGCCTCCGATATTTTAATCATCGCCGGCCTGCCGGTGTCCTACAAGTTAAACGGACAGATCGTACGTGAGGGCGAACGGTTGCTGCCCGACGATACAGCGGTGCTGACCCAGGAGCTGTACCGCTTGGCCCACGACCGGCCCATGGACACGCTGACCACAACCGGCGACGACGACTTTTCCTTTTCGGTCCGCGGCCTGTCGCGCTTTCGCGTTAATGCACTGCGGCAGCGCGGTTCGCTGGGCATGGTCATCCGCGTGGTATCCTTCACCCTGCCCGACCGGTACGCCCTGCACATCCCGGATACGGTGATCGAGTTTGCCAATTATGCCAAAGGGCTGGTGCTCATCACCGGTGCGGCGGGCAGCGGCAAAACCACCACCCTGGCCTGCATTGTTGACCATATCAACTCCACGCGCAGCAGCCATATCATCACCATCGAGGACCCAATTGAATTTTTGCATCCGCATAAAAAGAGCGTGGTGGTGCAGCGCGAGCTGTATTCGGATACCGCGTCCTATGACGTTGCACTGCGCGCCGCGCTGCGCGAAGCGCCTGACATCATTTTGGTCGGCGAAATGCGGGACGCCGAAACCATCCGTGCGACCGTAACCGCGGCCGAAACCGGACATCTGGTCATCTCCACCCTGCACACCATCGGCGCGGCCAACACCATCGACCGCATCATCGATTCCTTCCCGCCCGCCCAGCAGCAGCAGATCCGTACCCAGTTGGCGCTGGTGCTGGAGGGTGTGGTGTCCCAGCAGTTGCTGCCCGATAGCGATGGTGAACTCATCCCAGCCTTTGAGATCCTCAAGGTCAATTCGGCGGCCCGCAACCTCATCCGCGAGTCCAAGGCCCACCAGCTGGACAACCTCATCGCAACCTCGGCGGCGCAGGGCATGGTGTCGATGGACCAAAGCCTGCTGCGGTTGGTGCAAGAGAAAAAAATCGCCCCCCGACAGGCGCTGGACCGCAGCTTAAATTACGACTGGATGTACAAGCGGCTGGAAATGCTCAGATAACACCGCTGGCGGTAAAAAAGTTGAAATCTCCCTTGCAAGCCACCCCCATCCCTGGTATGATATTCTTAAAACAGGGCGTTTTTACGCTAATGAAAGGTTGAAAATGTGACTGTGTTTGAAAAGGGAAAGGGGATTGCAATGAAAAAAGCAATGCTATGGATGCTCACAGGGGCGCTCTGCTGGTCGCTCACCGCCTGCGGCGGGCAGGATGCAGGTGACAGCACCGCCAGCACACAGGGCAGCAATACCAGTACAACCAGTGCGCAGGGGGCAGAAGCAAGTGCGCAGAGCAGCGGCACCAGTGCTGCCGACACACCGCAGATTCCGACCTACAGCGTGGGGGAAACGGTTTCGACCGATATTTTTTCCTTCACCCTGCAAGCCGCCCAATGGACCATTGCGCTGGACAATGTGAGTGGCGAAACCTTCTTTTTGCCCAAGGAATATAGCGCCCAGGACGACGCAGACAACCCCTATGTCGCGCCCATCGGACACACCTACATCGCCATGACCATTGTGGGAACCAACCTGGACCGGGCCACGAATGAGCTGTACAGCAGTTTTGGCAGCCCGCTGCTCACCGAGGTGCAGGTGGACGGACAGACTTATCCGGTCACGATGGAGTGCGGGGCGGTTATGACCAATCTGGACAAGACGGTGTTGGACCCAAATGGCTATCCCAACACCATCCACGCCAACCAGTGGTACAGCGATGTGACGAGCAACATGTTGCTCCAGGTGGGCGAAAGCCAGACCCGCCGGGTATACCTCGACGTGGCGGAGGAGATCACCGACCTGACCACCCCCTTCTCGTTCACCGTGCAGATCCCCAACTCGGATGGGGAAAAGGAAGAATTCACCTATCAAGTGACAGGTGCATAAAGAGCGGACAAAAAAGCAGCGTCTTTTGCGCAGACTTTGCGGCAAAGGACGCTGTTTTTGCCGGGTTTAGCGGGTGATGGGCAGGCCGAGCTTTTTCAGCCGGGCCAGCACGGCGCCGAGCGGCCGCTCGTGCCGCGCCGCAATTTCAGGGAGAGGAAGGCGCTGGCCGGCTTCGTCGCGCAGCCAATCGTCCTCGGCCTGGGTCCAGGGCTTGAGAAGGCCATGGTCCTGGGCGCTGATGCGCTGGGCCGACGCCGCGCCGGGCGGCGGTGAATCGGAAGATTGGCGCTGGTGGCGCTTGATACAGCTTAAAAATTCGTCGCCATACTTGCCGGACTTGACCCGGCCTACCCCGGAAACCTCCAGCAGCTCGGTTTTGGTGGTGGGCTGACGGGCGCACATATCTTGCAGGGTGGCGTTGGAGAAGATGACAAAGGCCGGGACTCCCTCGCGCGCTGCAATCTCGGCGCGCAGCGCCCGAAGGGCTTCATACAACGGGCTGCGTTCGATCTTGGCCGGGTCCTTTTTCTTGCGGTCGCGGGGCAGCTGGACGCAAAAGGGCAGCCGCTTGCGGATGATATCGTTGGACTTGGCGCACAGCTGTACAACCGGATAGTCCCCGCCGGTGCTGACCAGGTAACCGGCTTCGAGCAGGCGGTCGAGCAGGTCGCGGATGCGCTTAACGGAGTCGGTGCGCATGATGCCGTAGGTGGACAGGGTGTCAAAGCCACTTTGGCGGATGCGTTCGGTGTCCGCGCCGTGCAGGATGTCGGCGATCATGGATTTGCCGACCGTGCGGCCGCGCTGGTGCAGGCGGTAGACACAGGAAACGATCTTTTGCGCTTCCAGTGTGGCGTCGGCCAGCTCGAACTGGGTCAAGCAGTTGGAGCAGTTGCCGCAAGAAAGCGGCGCCTGTTCGCCGAAATATTTGAGGATGAACCGGCGCAGGCAGTCGGTCGTGGTGGCGTAAAAGACCATTTGCCGCAGGCGCTCCTGGTCGCGCTCTTTGAGAGTCCGGCGGGTAGCGGGGTCCAGCGCTTCGTCGTCGTTGCTGTGCTCGATGAGGAATTCGCAGGTGCGCACATCCTGGGGGCTGTAGAGCAGGATGCAGTCGGCTGGGGAGCCGTCACGCCCGGCGCGTCCGGCTTCCTGGTAGTAGCTCTCTAGATTTTGCGGCAGGTTGTAGTGAATGACAAAGGAGACGTTGGATTTGTCGATGCCCATGCCAAAGGCGTTGGTGGCCACCATGACCTGGAGACGGTCAAAGAGGAAGTCATCCTGGTTTTTTCGGCGGGTCTGGGCATCCAGTCCAGCGTGGTAGCGTCCAGCGGCAAACCCGCGTGCGGTTAGCAGTTCCTGCACCTCGTCAACCACCTTGCGGGTTGCGCAATAGACAATCCCGCTCTGATCCATACGTTCGCGCAACAGGGTGACTAGGTGCTCACGTTTGTCGCGCGGTTTTTCGGTGTAAAAGGTCAGGTTGGGCCGGTCAAAGCTGGACACGCACACGAGCGGGTCGTTCAGCGACAGCAGCCGGACAATATCCTCGCGCACGGCAGCGGTGGCCGTGGCGGTGAACGCACCCACAGGCGGCCGTTCGGGCAGGGCGTGCAAAAAATCGGCGATTTTGCGGTAACTGGGCCGAAAGTCCTGGCCCCACTGGGAGATGCAATGGGCTTCGTCGATGGCGACATAGGACAGCGGCACCCGCTCAAACAGCCCCTGGAACCCGGCTAGCTCCAGCCGCTCGGGCGCGATGTACAGCAGCTTGAGTTCGCCGCGCAGCGCACGGGCAAACACCGCCCGCTGCTCCTCGGCCGAAAGCGCGCTGTTCAGATAGGCGGCCGGGATGCCGGCCTGTTCGAGCGCGCCCACCTGATCCTTCATCAGCGAGATGAGCGGGGACACCACCAACGTCAGCCCGGGCACGAGCAGCGCGGGCACCTGGAAGCAGACCGACTTGCCCGCGCCGGTCGGCATGACGCCGAGCACATCGCGCCCGTCGAGCAGGGCGTAAACGAGTTCCTGCTGCCGGCCGCGGAAGGCGGCGTGGCCAAAATATTCCTTTAAAACCGCTTCGGGTGTGCGCATTGGCTGCCGCCCCTTTCGCTGGAAATCTCTTTCTAGTATACCGGCTTTCGACCGGATTTGCAAGGGCCGCACCCAGGGGATGCGCGGAAAATGAAACTGCCCGTGTCGCGGTGTCCCTAGGAGCGGTTTTACGAAGAAAATCTGTGGGCTATCCAGTGTAACCCGCAGATTTTTATTTTGCCCGTAACGGAGGACGGGATTTCTCGGGCAACCCATGCCGTTACAGGGTTAATAGGGCAGAAAGGGAGTAGCTATTTTTTCGGTGGCGTGGTACAATGTTCTTGCAAATTCTGAGAACAAGGAGACGGCAGATGCGCAAGGCAGTTTTATACATTGCCATGAGTCTGGATGGATACATCGCAGATCAAAACGGCAGGGTGGATTGGCTCGCCGGACAGGACAGTGCGGGAGAACGTGATGATTCCTATGCGCAGTTTGCGCAAACCGTCGATACGGTTATCATGGGCTGGCGGACCTATCATCAAATCGTGACCGAATTGTCACCTGGACGATGGGTTTATGACGGGATGCAATGCTATGTTATCACCCATCACAAGGAGCCGTCCACGCAGCAGATCGCCTTTGTTTCAACCGACCCATGCTCGTTGATTCAATCGCTCAAACATGATGCGGGTAAGAACATCTGGATCTGCGGCGGTGCGATGTTAGCACAGCAGCTTATGCAAAAGAACTTGATCGATATTTACCATATTTCTGTGATTCCTACGATTTTAGGGGCTGGTACGCGGCTGTTCGCAAGCATGGAGCAGGAAATGCCGTTGCGGCTGCTGCAAGTAAAGGATAGCAATGGGATCGTCGAGGTTGTTTATCAAAAGAGATAGAAGCTTTGAGGAAAGGGGAGAATCCGCTTGAAATTCATCCACCTGGCCGATCTGCACCTGGGCAAACGGGTGTGTGAGGTGTCCATGCTGGACGACCAGATCTACATTTTGGAGCAAATTTTGGGGCTTGTCCGGCAGCACCGGGCCGATGCGGTGCTGATTGCGGGCGATGTATACGACCGTCCGGCGCCGCCGCCCGAAGCCGTGGCCGTGCTCGACGATTTTTTGACCAAGCTGCAGGCGCTGGGGACGCCCTGCCTGCTGATTCCGGGCAACCACGATTCGGGTGAACGGCTGGCGTTTGGCGCCCAGCTGCTGGACCGGGCGGGCGTCTACCTGGCGCCGGTGTTTGACGGCCATGTGCGCACGGTGGAGCTGCAAGACCCCTACGGGCCGGTGCAGTTTACGCTGCTGCCCTTTTTGCGGCCGGTGCAGGTGCGGCGGTATTTTCCCGAGATTGCGCCGGGCGATTACGAAGGGGCGGTGCGCGCTGTGCTGTCCACCGTGCCCGCCGAACCGGGGATGCGCCGGGTGCTGCTCGCCCATCAGTTTGTCACCGCATTGGGCGTTCCGCCTGAGCGGTGTGAATCCGAATTGGCGTCGGTGGGCACGCTGGACAATGTGGACGTTTCGGCGTTTGACGGGTTTGACTACGTCGCCCTGGGCCACATCCACGGCCCGCAGCGCATCGGGCGGGACACGGTCCGCTATGCCGGCTCGCCGCTCAAGTTCTCCTTTTCCGAGGCGCGGCACCGCAAATCGGTACCGCTGGTCACCCTGGGGCCCAAGGGGCAGGTTGAATGGGAATTGCTCCCGCTCACCCCTAAGCGCGATTTACGCGAAATACGCGGGTCGATTGCGTCTCTGCTCGATCCGGCCAACCGCACCCATACCGGCGATTACCTGCACATCACGCTGACCGACGACGCGGTGATGGACGCCATGAACCGGGTCCGGGCCGCCTATCCCAACACGCTGCGGCTGGATTTTGACAACGCCTTGACCGCACTGGCCCAAGCGCCCGTACCGGTGCGGCAACCAGCGCTGCGCGCGCCGTTGACGCTCTTTGCCGCGTTTTACGAACAACAAAACGGCCAGCCCATGGACGCGGACATGCAAGCGCTGGCGCGTGAAATGTTGGAAGATGTCGGGGAGGGATTGCGATGAAACCGCTGCATTTGACGATGTGTGCCTTTGGCCCGTATGCAGGCAAGGTGGAGGTGCCGCTGGCACAGCTTGGGGAGAGCGGCCTATATCTAATCACCGGCGACACCGGCGCAGGAAAAACCACCATCTTTGACGCCATCACCTTTGCCCTGTACGGGGAGGCGAGCGGCAAAACCCGGGAGAGCACCATGCTGCGCAGCGACTACGCCGCCCCGCAAGACAAGACCTATGTGGCCTTGACCTTCCGCTACCGGGGGGAAACCTATGTGGTTGAGCGCAGTCCGCAGTATGCCCGGCCCAAACTGCGCGGCGAAGGCACAACCTTGGAAGCAGCGGGTGCGGTACTTACTTATCCGGACGGACGGGTCGTGACCGGTGCGCGGCAGGTAACCGAGGAGATTACCGAGCTGATCGGCATTGACCGGGCCCAATTTTCCCAGATTGTCATGATTGCCCAGGGGGATTTTTTGCAGCTGCTGCTTGCCGATACCCGCGAACGCGCGGGAATCTTCCGCCGGATCTTTTCCACCGAAGGCATCCAACGCTTTCAGTTGGCCCTCAAAGAACGCAGCAAAACGGCCAACCGCGCCTATGATGACCTGAAAAAGGGGGCGGCGCAGTATGTGGCACAGATTGTCTGTGAGGGCGAACCGATGCAAGATTTGCAGCAGGCACGCGACGAAGGCGGTGTCCATGACCTGCAAACCCTGCTGCCCCGGCTGGAAGCCGCGGTGGCCAGCGACCGCGCACAGGAGGGGGCGCTGGCCGCCGGGCTGTCGCGTGCCCAAAAGGATCTGGAGGCTTTGGCAAGCGCAGTGCACAAGGCCGAACAAGAGGCGGCCTTGCAGGTTCAAATCGTTCAAGCGCAACAGGCCTATCAGGCGCTATTGCAACGGCAAGAGGGGTTGGAACAAACCTACCGTGCCGAGCAGGCGCGGGCCGGTGAACGGCAAAAGCTGGCTGGCCAGATTGCCCAGCAGCAGACTGCACTTGCGTCTTATGATGCGCTGGAGGCCGCTCTGCACGCCCTGCAAACGGCGGGAAAAGAAGCCGAGCAAGCGCGCGCGGCCCGCGTACAGGCGCAAAAGGCGGTGGAAGAGGGGATGCGGCGACGGGAAGAGTTGCAAGCGCAGCGGCAAGCCTTGCGGGATGCGCCGGTGCGCTTGGCCGAAGCGCAGACCAACCAGGAAAAAATAGACGCCCGTCAGCAGAGCTTGGCCGGGCTGGTACGCGCGTATCAGCAGGCCCAGGCCGCGGTCAGCCAATATCAGGCGGCTAAATCAGCCTATTTGACAGCTGAGCAGAAAAGCCAGGTGGTTCAGGACGATTTTCAGCGCAAGGAGCGCAGCTTTTTGCGCAGCCAGGCAGGCATTTTGGCTGCCGGATTACAAGCGGGGAAGCCGTGTCCGGTCTGCGGCGCATGCGAGCATCCGGCACCCGCACAGCTGGAGCAGGGCGGCGTGACCGAGTCTGACCTCAACAAAGCGCGGGCGGCGGCAGAACAGGCCCAGCAGCAAGCGCATATGGCCAGCAAGCAAGCGGCCTCAGCGCACGCCGCCGCGCAGACGCAAAAGGACAAGCTGTTATCCGATGCGCGCGCGCTTTTGGGGGAAGAAATCCGGTTGGACGGCCTGCGCGAACGGTTGCAGCAGGAAATTACGCGGGTACAGGCGGATGGTATAGCAGCCGGACAGGCGATCCAGACCTACCAAATGCAGGTTCGGCGTCTGTGCGAATGCGAAGAAGAGGACAAGCGGCTGGAAAGCCAGAACGCCAGACAGTCCCAAGCGCTTTCGTCGCTTGAGCAGACCTACGCTGAAAGCGCCAAGCGACAGGCGGCGGCGGACGCCAAAGTGCAGACGCTACGCAGCAGCTTGCCGTTTCCAGACAAGCGGCAGGCGCTGTCGGCATTGGATGTGATCCGCAGACAGCTTGAGCAAATGCAAAAGGCCTGGGAGCAGGCCGACCAGGCGCGCACCCAGGGCAGCCAGGCGGTGGCGCGGCAGGCGTCCGCCCTGGAGACCTTGCAGCAGCAGGCGCCCGCCCATGTACCGGCAAAGCTGGACGCCTTGCGCGTACAATATCAAGCCGCCGATGCGGCTTTCCGCGAAAACCAGCGGCAGTATACCGCGCTGTACAGCCGGCGCAATACCAACGAAAAGCTGCTGGAGCGCTTGGCGGATCAGCAGAAACAGCTGTGCCAGCAGGAGAAAACCTGTCAGATGCTCGCGCGGTTGTCCAATACGGCCAACGGCGAGCTGAGCGGGCGGCAAAAGCTGGCCTTTGAAAATTACATCCTAGCCTTTTACTTTGACCAGGTCGTTGCAGCGGCCAATGAGCGCTTCCGCTACATGACCGGCGGGCAGTATTGCCTGCTGCGCCGAAAGGAGGCGGCGAACCAGCGTGCGCAGACCGGTCTGGAACTAGATGTGATCGATTATTACACCGGCAAAACGCGCAGTGTGCGTACCCTTTCGGGCGGGGAATCGTTCAAGGCTGCACTGTCGCTGGCTTTGGGGCTGTCCGATGTGATCCAGCAGTCGGCGGGCGGCGTGGAAATCGACGCCATGTTCGTCGATGAGGGGTTTGGTTCGCTTGATGCCGAATCACTGGACCAAGCTATGTACATTTTGAGCGGCCTTGCGGGGACCGAACGCTTGGTGGGGATCATCTCCCACGTCGCTGAGCTGCGCGAACGTATGGACAAGAAGATTGTGGTCACGCGCTCACGGGAAGGCAGCCGTTTGCGCCTGGAGCTTTAAAAGGCCGGCAGACGGGTGTCGGGCGGACTGCGGAAAAAACCCCTTTGCAAGCCGCTGGTCCAGGTGTATAATAACATTGCTGATTTTGGGGAAATATCCCCTTGGGGAGGCTTTTATGGAGCATAGAATTCGCGTCACCGCCGAGGTGCCGCTGGAACAGGAAGACGAGGTGCGCGCGCTCATCGAGCGCTGCGCCCTGGGCACGCTGGTGCGGGAGCAGGTGCCGTTTGCAGCCTTTGTGGACGTGACGATTGTCGATGATGCGAGCATCCGCGCACTCAATGCAGAATATCGCGGGAAAGATGCGGTCACCGATGTGCTCAGCTTTCCGATGTTTGAATTTTATAATGGGCAAGCCCAGGAGCCGCTCGAGCCCGATCCTGCATCGGGCGAGATAATGCTGGGGGATATGGTGCTCAATTATGAGCGCGCTTGCCAGCAAGCCCAGTCGTTCGGCCATTCGGCCGCGCGGGAGTGCGGCTTTCTGACCGTCCACTCGGTCTTGCATTTGCTGGGTTTCGATCATGAGCGGGACGAATCCGACCGCGTCCGGATGCGCGAGGAAGAGGAAGCCATCCTCGCCGCGCAGGGCTTGACCCGCACGAGCGTATGAACCAGGAGATCCGTAAGCTCCGGCAGAGCTTTGGCTATGCGGTGAGTGGCTTGCGCGCCTGCCTGCGCAGCGAACGCAACTTCCGCATCCATGTGACGGCAGCGGTCTATGTGTCGGCGTTTGCCGGGCTGGGCCGGCTGGGTATGGTGCGGTTTGCTATTTTATGTTTATGCTTTGCATTGATGCTGTCCGCTGAACTGATGAATACCGCCCTGGAGCGCTTGTGCGACCGGCAGAGCGCGGGCTATGACCGGCTGGTCAAGCAGGTCAAGGATATTGCAGCGGCAGCCGTGCTGGTGTGCGCAGCGTTTTGCGCGGTGATCGGCATGGTGTTTTTTGTGCCAAGCGGCGCGCTATGGTGTGCGGTGCAGACGTTGGCGGCCTACCCGTGGGCTGTGGGGATACTGGTACTGTCGGTACCGGCAGCGGTTTGGTTTGTATTTTGCTTTGGCCGCCCGCAATGACAAGGAAGGAGCAGATGTATGTCTGAAATTACAAAAACAGCAATTCTTTCGGTGGTCGGCCGGCCGAACGTGGGCAAGTCTACCCTGGTGAACCGGCTGGTTGGCTTCAAGGTTGCGATTGTGTCAAGCAAGCCGCAGACCACCCGCACGCGCATCACAGGCGTGCTAACCCAGGAGGATTGCCAGTTTGTCTTTCTGGATACACCGGGATTGCACAAACCGCGCTCCCGTCTGGGCGATTTTATGGTCAAGGTAGTGACCGATACGGTCGCCGCGGTGGATGCGGCGGTGCTGGTGGTGGAGCCGGTGCCGCAGATCGGCCCGGCCGAAGAAGCCCTGCTCGGCCAGATCAAAGAGGCCGAAATTCCGGCTGTTCTGGTGATCAACAAAATCGACACCGCCCCCCACGAAAGCCTGCTGGAAGTGATCGCGGCTTACGCAGCCCGGCATGACTTTGACGCTGTGGTGCCGGTGTCGGCGCGCACCGGGGAGGGCCTGGACGCACTGCTGGGCGAACTGAAAACGTTTGCACTGGAGGGCCCGGCACTGTTCCCTGAGGATATGGTATCCGACCAGCCCGAACGGCAGATCGCCGCTGAGATTATCCGGGAAAAGCTGCTGTACTACCTGGACCGTGAGGTGCCGCACGGCGTGGCGGTGGGCATTGAACGATGGAACGAACGCAGCGACGGTTTGACCGAGGTCAATGCCACCATTTATTGCGAAAAAGCCAGCCACAAGGGCATCATCATCGGGAAAAATGGCGAAATGCTCAAGCGCATCGGCAAAGCAGCGCGGATCGACATGGAAAAGAATTTTGACCGGCGCATTTTCTTGGAACTGTGGGTCAAAGTCAAGGAGGATTGGCGCAACAACACCTATCAGATGCGCAACTTCGGCTACGAGAGCCAGTCATAACCACTCGGAACCGGGTGCAATAGGGAAAACAGCATACAGAACATAGGTGGGGAGGACAATGCAGCATTTGACAGTCAAGGGTCTGGTGATTCGGGAAACCGACTTTGGCGAATCGGACCGGTATATCAGCGTGCTTACCGAGCGCGGCGCCAAAATCGAGGTGCTGTGCCGGGGTGTGCGGCGGCGTGGCGGCCGGTTGACGGCGGCTGTGCGGCTGTTTTGCTGGAGTGAGCTGACCCTTTATGAAGGGCGCAATGGCAAATACACCCTGAACGATGCGTCGATTGTGCACTCGTTTTGGGGCGTGACGCGCGATATGGATACCTATGCGATGTGCTGCTACTTGGCCGAGCTGGCGGGTGTGATGACCGGCCCGGAGGAGGAGACGCCGGACATCACCCGCCTTTTTTTATATGCACTTTATGCGGTCATCGACCAAAACCGCGGGCTGGACTTGGTCAAGGCTGCCTTCGAGCTGCGGCTGATGGCCGAATGCGGCTTTGCCCCCGATTTGTCGGTGTGCGGCGCTTGCCAGCAGCCGATTGAAGGGACAGTGTATTTTTCGGTGCGGGAAGGTGCAGTGCTGGATGCTGCCTGCTGCAAACGGCTGGGCGGAGGCGATTTCGCACCGCTGCCGGACGGCGTCTATATGGCAATGGCGCATGTCCTGCTCAGCGAGATCCCCCACGTGTTTTCCTTTGTGCTGGGCAGCGATGCGCTGCGGGTATTTGCCGGCGTATGCGAGCGGTACGCCCTGTACTATGCCGAGCGCGGGTTCCACAGCCTGGATTTTTATCATCAACTCAAAACAAGCGAGGCGCTGGGCGCTTCGCCTACAAATCGCAAATAAAGAATAATGGAAAGGGATCTATGAATCGATTAGGAGAAAAATCACTGCGGACGCTAGAATATTTTACCGTGCTGGAGATGCTGGCTGGGCAAGCATCCAGTGAGCGCGGGCAGGAGCTGTGCCGCGCGTTGCGTCCGGTGTCCGACCGTGAAGAAGCTGCGTTGTGGCTTCAACAGACCTCGGACGCCAAAAATCATATGACCCGGCAGGGAAGCCCCCCGCTGGGCGGTATCCGCAATGTGCTGGGCGCGCTGGGTCGAGCGGATATCAGCGGCGTGCTCAATTTGAAAGAGCTACTGGATGTGGCGTCACTGTTGCAGTGCGCGCGGCTGATGCAGGGATACTTTGCCGAGCAGGAGGAAAAGACCGCGCTCACGCCCATTTACCGGCTGTTGACCGGCGACCGCGCACTCGAAGAGCGTATCACCACATGCATCGTCAGCGAGGACGAGATCGCTGACGGTGCGAGCCCGGAGCTGGCCTCCATCCGGCGGCAGATCCGGCAGGTTTCGGGAAAGGTGCGCGAAACCCTCAGCCGCCTGATCTCGGGTGAGCGGTCTAAATATTTGCAGGAAACCATCATCACCCAGCGCAATGGGCGGTATGTGGTGCCGGTCAAGGCCGAGCACCGCGGCGACGTGCCCGGCCTGGTGCACGACACCTCATCCTCGGGCGCGACCGTGTTTGTCGAGCCAGCGGCTGTGGTGGAGATCAACAACCAAATCAAGGTGCTCGAGGGCAAGGAGCAAATGGAGATCGACCGCATCCTGGCCGAGCTGTCCAGCGAGGTGGCCGCGCACGCCGAGGGCATCCGCCAGGACTACGAACAGCTGACTGCGTTGGACTTTATCTTTGCCCGGGCCAAATTGTCCTTCCAGATGAATGCGGCCGCCCCGCATTTCCGGAAAGAGGGTTACGGCGTGCGCTTGCAGCGTGCCCGCCATCCGCTGCTCGACCCCAAAAAGGCGGTACCCATCGACATCGCCATCGGTATTGACTATGATACACTGGTCATCACCGGCCCCAACACCGGCGGTAAGACCGTGTCGCTTAAGACCCTAGGGCTGTTGAGCCTGATGGCCGCATCAGGGCTGCACATCCCGGCCAGCGAGCTGAGCGAGGTGTGCGTGTTCGAAAACGTCTATGCGGATATTGGCGACGAGCAGAGCATCGAGCAGAGTTTGTCTACCTTTTCTTCGCACATGAAGACCATCGTGGGCATGATGGAAAAATGCGCGCGCGGCGACCTGGTGCTGTTTGACGAGCTGGGCGCAGGCACCGACCCGGTCGAAGGAGCGGCGCTGGCGGTGTCGGTCATCTCGTATGCCCGGCAGATGGGCGCTTTTGTGGCGGCTACCACCCACTATTCCGAGCTTAAGACCTTTGCGCTGACCACCGAGGGCGTGGAAAATGCCTCCTGCGAATTCGACGTGGGGACGCTGCGGCCGACCTACCGGCTGCTGACTGGCATCCCGGGCAAATCCAACGCCTTTGCCATTGCAGCTCGCTTGGGACTGCAGCCGGCTATTTTGGAGCGCGCCCGTGAACAGCTGTCCAGCGAGAGCACCCGCTTTGAGGATGTGCTCGCCCAGCTGGAAAAGGAGCGCAAGCAGCTGGAAAAATATAAGGCAGAGGCCGAACGCTTGCGTTCGGCGGCCCAGAGCGAGCGCGACAAGGCCGAAAACCTGCGCGACAAATCCGAGGATGAAGCCGACCGCATCGTCGAAAACGCCCGGCTCAAGGCCGACCGCATCCTCAAAGACGCCCGCATGACGGCCGAAACCGTTTTTACCGAGTTGGACGAGCTAAAGAAAAAGGCCAGCGAAAGCGTAGCCGACCAAAACCTAGCGGCGGCAAAAGCGGCACTGCGCGGGGTCATCACCCAGACCGAAACCGAACTGCGCCAAAAGAAGGAAAAACGGTCGGTCGCGCCCGAGCAGCAGCGTCCGATCAAGCGGGGCGACGAGGTACAGCTGCTCAACGTGTCCAACATCGGCGCCACCGTCCTGACCGACCCGGACAAGGACGGAAACATCCAGGTGCAGGCCGGTATCATGAAGATGAATGTCAAGGTCAGCGAGGTCCGGTTGGTACCCAAAGCACAAAAACCCAAGTCCAAAACCTTCCGCGCGGGTGCGGGCGGCGTCAAAGAGTTGCGCTTGGCCACCACACCCAGCGAGATCGACGTGCGCGGCATGAGTGCAGAGGAAGCCATTTTAGAGGTGGACCAGTTTATTTCCAATTCTCTGCTGTCCGGCCTGCCATCGGTGCGCATTATCCACGGCAAAGGGACCGGCGTGCTGCGCGCCGCCATTCAGCAGCACCTCAAGCCCAACAAGCGGATCAAGCTTGTGCGCAATGGCGTATACGGCGAGGGAGAAAATGGCGTGACAGTTGTGGAATTTAAATAAATGCCGGACCAGAAAATTTCTATTATGAGAGTAAAAGTCCTATAAATTGTCGATTTTCTACAATTCAAAGGCCTTTTTCTCGGAATTTTCTACAAAAATAAAGCGCGCAACAATCAAAAAGGGTGTTGACGAAAGGATAAAAAAACGGTATTCTATTTGTAGACTTCACTTTGAAAGCGTTGAGTTCGCAATGATTTTGGATCAATCTTACTAAGAATAGGGAGCGATGAGGAAATGTATTCGAAAGAGGTACAGGTTACAAACCAGGTAGGTCTGTATGCAAGGCCGGCAACGTTTTTCATTCAGAAAGCAAATGAGTTCAAGAGCACCATCCTCGTCGAGAAGGAGGAGCGCCGCGTAAATGCGAAGAGCCTGCTGGGTATCCTTTCCCTTGGCATTACCAAGGGTACGACGATCAACCTGATCGCAGATGGTCCGGATGAAGAAGATGCGGTAAACGCGCTGGTTGAGCTGATCACCTCGAATTTCACCGACTGAGTTTCTTTTTTGTACGTTTGGAGCACCGCAAAACGCGGTGCTCTTTCTGTATACCAAGTGCAAGGAGGCAAAAGCTGTGCGTGAACGGTTTGACGAACTGAAAGAAAAGGTGCGGGCACTGCCATATGAGCCCGGAGTCTACATTATGAAAAACCGCGCGGGTGGCGTCATCTATGTCGGCAAGGCCAAAGCACTCAAAAACCGCGTGTCCCAATATTTCCAAAGTGACGCACGGCACAGCCCTAAAACCCGCAAAATGATCGCCCAGATTTGGGATTTTGACATCATCGTGACCGAATCGGAATTTGAAGCGTTGGTGCTAGAAAATTCGATGATCAAAAAATATAAACCCAAGTACAATATCTTGTTAAAAGATGACAAGGGCTATCCCTACATCAAGGTCACAACCTCCAAGCCCTATCCGGCCTTTTCTATCGTGTCCAAGCCGCAGGCCGACGCAGACCGGTACTTTGGCCCTTATCCCAGCCGGCGGGCTGCCGGGCGAGCCATCGACACCATCTGCGAAACCCTAAAGCTCAAGACCTGCCGCCGGGTTTTTCCGCGCGATATCGGGAAGGAGCGGCCCTGCTTAAACCAGCATTTGGGCCGGTGTATCGCCCCGTGCACAGGGAATGTGCCGCCTGAAGAATATGCCGCGCTGGTCAGTGAGGCCATCGCGCTGCTGGAGGGCGATTATAAGCGCCTAACGCGTACGTTGGAAGCGCGGATGCTGGAGGCGTCCGAGCAGATGCAGTTTGAACGCGCCGCCCTGCTGCGCGACCGGATGCGCGCGGTGGAAGCCCTGGGCGAAAAGCAAAAGGTGGTTGCCGGCTCGTTCGCTGACCTAGATGCACTGGCTTTTGTGCAGGGCCAGACCAAGGGATGTGTGGTGGTGCTGCACTATTTAGGTGGTGCGTTGCAGGACAAGGAGTATACGCTGATCGACGGCGCAGCTAGAGAGGATGTGGGTGAGGTGCTAGGCGCCTTCCTCAAGCAGTATTATTCGCTGCGCAAAGTGGTCCCCAAGGTGGTGCTGCTCAGCGACAGCATCGAGGATATGCCGGCTGTGGCCGAGTTTTTGTCAGCAATTGCCGGATGTAAGGTCGAACTGGCGGTACCGCAGCGCGGCAAGCGGCACGATTTGACCCGGCTGGCAGCCAAAAATGCGTCTGAAGAGATCGCCCGCATGGAAACCGGACAGGAACGGCGGCTCAAATCGCTGGAGCTGCTGCAAGGTATGATCGGGCTGGACCGGCCGCCCGAGATCCTGGAAAGCTACGATATCTCCAACTTTGCGGGCGCGGATACTGTGGGCTCGATGGTGGTGTTTGAGAATGCGCAGCCCAAACGGAGCCGGTACCGCCGGTTCCAGATTGCATGTGCGGCCGATGGGCAAAACGACTACGCTGCCATGGCCGAAATGCTTACAAGGCGGTTGCAGCGCTGGAAGGACGGCGACGAGAAATTTTGTCCGCTGCCCGATGTGTTCCTCATTGACGGTGGCTTGGGGCATGTGCGCACCGCCCAAGGTGTGCTGGACGCCTTTGGTGTGACCACCCCCTGTTTTGGGATGGTCAAAGACGATCACCACCGCACACGCGGCTTGGTCGCGCCCGATGGGCGGGAGTTCGGCATTTCGACCATGCCGGCCGTATTTGCACTCATCGGACGCATCCAGGAGGAAACCCATCGCTTTGCCATTACCTACAACCGGTCGCTGGGTGCCAAACGGATGCGTGGCTCGACGCTCGATAAAATTCCCGGTGTGGGCGACAAGCGCCGCGGTGAGCTGCTGCGGCATTTTAAAACCATAGACGCCATCAAACATGCTTCGGTTGAAGAGCTGCGGCGGGTGACGCCGCTGAACACCGCGTACGCCATCTATGACTTCTTCCACGGCAAAGAGGACGGGCAAGAATCAAGCGCGGCCCGGGAAAGGAAAATAAGATGCGAGTAATTTCTGGGACGGCGCGAGGATGCAAATTGCAGCCTGTGCCTGGTATGACCACCCGCCCGACCACTGACCGGGTGAAAGAGTCGGTATTTAATATTTTACAAGGCGTAGTGCGGGACGCACAGGTGCTTGACCTGTTTGCAGGAACCGGACAGTTGGGGATCGAAGCCCTCAGCCGCGGCGCTGCACACTGCGATTTTGTGGACCAAGACCGGAAAGCATTGGCTGTGATCCGAAAAAACATTCAGCTAGCGCGCGTAGAGGATCGGGCACAGGTTCACGCGGGACCAGCAGAGCGGTTTTTGGCGCGCTGCGCCAAGCAATGCTATGATATCATCCTACTCGACCCCCCCTATGGCGGAAAAATCCTGAATGACACGCTTTTTGTCTTAAATCGGTTTGACATTTTGTCCCCCTCTGGTATAATATTATGCGAAAGCGCGCTTGCAGACGAAATTTGCGCGCCGTTTGCCCAGGGCCGGGTTTACCGGTATGGGGCAATTAAAATCACAGCGCTGCACCGGTCAACCGGCGGCACGCCAGAGAACAAGAAAGAGAATGCGTATGAAAATAGCCATTTATCCGGGAAGCTTTGACCCGGTGACGTTGGGCCATCTGGATATCATTGAACGTGCATCCGCCTTGTTTGATAAACTCATTGTGGTGGTGATGCACAATGTGGCAAAGTCACCGATGTTCACCGTGGAAGAGCGGATGGAATTTTTGCGCCGTACAACCAGCCGTCTCTCCAATGTGGAGATCGATGCCTTTGGCGGCCTATTGGCCGGTTATGCAGCCCAGCGTGGCGCGTGCACAATTGTCAAAGGCCTGCGCGCAATGAGCGACTTTGAATATGAGTTTCAAATGGCGTTGACCAATCGAAAGTTAAACCCCAATGTGGACACGATATTTTTGATGACAAGCGCAGAGTATATGTACCTATCCTCGTCAATGGTGAAGGACATTGCGCTGCATGGCGGAAAGGTGGCGGATTTTGTCCCGCCAGAGATTGAGGAAGAAATTTTTCACAGAATGCGAAAGGATGGTTAATGAATATGGCAAGCGTAGAAGAACTGGTCAACAACTTATATGAAATGGTACAGGATGCCGGGGCAGTTCCGTTTACTGACAAATGTATGCTAGAACGCGACCATGTGCTCGATATGTTGGATGAACTGCGTGTTTCGCTGCCCGCAGACCTGAAGATGGCGCAGGATATTGTGGAAAAACGCAACGAACTGATCGCTGCCGGCAAACGGGAAGCCGACGCCATGAAGCAGCAGGCCGAAGAAGCCGCCCATACGATGGTCAGCGAGACAGAGGTTGTCAAAGCTGCGCGCGCCAAGGCAAAAGAAATCCTCAATAATGCTGAAATCCAGGCGCGCGAATTGCGCAAAGTGGCCAACGATTACTGCGATGACATTCTCAAGCGTACCGAAGAATCGGTTTCTTTGGGGCTGGGAGAAGTGAAAAAAGCGCGGCAGCGGTTTCGTGAAATTGCTAGCAAAAACCAGTAATTATAAATTTTATAATGCATAAAAAATACGCAAAATTTGCGAAAGAGGCGAAACGGGGGGTGTTTAACGCATTCTCCGTTTCTTACTTTGCAAAAGTAGAACTAACGTTCGAAACTGAAAAAATAAATGCAATTTTCAGCGAAAGTGACAAGAAAATGGGCTGTATGATTTAAAAAAGTTATAAGCTAGGGTTGCAAAACGGAAACAAAAAGGGTATAATGATTCCAGGGTGGAGCAAAGTGGGGCGAAGTGCGGCTTGCTCTCTGGTGAGAAAGCGGGGTGGCAGAGATGAAAGGCGAATTCCGGCATTCGATCGACGCTAAGGGCCGCTTGTTCATCCCGGCCAAGCTGCGAGACGAACTTGGCGAATGCTTTACCGTGACGCGCGGATTGGATCAATGCCTGGCCATTTATCCGCAGGCGGCGTGGAACGCGCTAGAAACGCGCATCCAAGCACTGCCTATGAGCAAAGCGCGCGATTTACAACGTTTTTTCTTTTCGAACGCCTTTGATGCCGAGTTGGACAGCCAAGGGCGTATCCTGCTCCCGCTGGGGCTGCGGCAATATGCCGGGCTGCAAAAGGAAGCGGTCATTATTGGCGCCGGCGGCCGGGCGGAGATCTGGGATGCTGCGCGCTGGGCCATCTATAACGAGGCGATCACCGAAGAGCGCGTGATCGCGGCAATGGAGGAATTGGGATTCTAACCCCCTTCATTGCAAGCTGAGAAAGTGCATGCTTATGAACCAAACCGAATTTCATCATATATCCATTCTGCTGGATGCGTGCCTGGAGGCACTGCAAATCCGGCCGGATGGAACCTATCTGGATGCCACCCTGGGCGGGGCCGGACATTCTCTGGCCATCGCCGAACGGCTGGGGCCAGGCGGCCGGCTGATTTGCATCGACCGGGACGACGAGGCGCTGGCCAACGCCGAAAAACGGCTGATTGCGGTGCGTGACCGGGTAACGCTGGTCAAAAGCGATTTCCGTGCGCTGGACGCCGTCCTGGAAGGCCAGGGCGTGGATGGGGTGGACGGCATCCTATTTGATTTAGGCGTGTCTTCGCCCCAGCTGGATACGGCTGGACGCGGGTTTTCCTATATGCAGGACGCGCCGCTGGATATGCGGATGGACCGCCAGCAAACATTGACAGCCTATGAGATTGTAAATCAGTGGAGCCAAGAGGAGCTCCGCCGGATTTTATATGCTTATGGAGAAGAACGCTACGCACCTGCTATTGCGGCGGCGATTGTACGTGCGCGTGCGCAAAAGCCGGTTGAAACAACCGGTGAGCTGGTGCAGATCATCCGGAATGCAATGCCGCCAGCGGCCAAGCGCGAAAAGCAACATCCAGCCAAGCGTACCTTCCAGGCCATCCGCATTGCGGTCAATGATGAGCTTGGTGCAGTAGAAGAAGCGATGGGAAAGGCCATTGATGCGCTGCGCCCGGGTGGGCGGCTGGCAGTGATCACCTTCCACTCGCTGGAGGACCGCATTGTCAAAGAAGCGTTCCGGCAGGCGGCACAGGGGTGTATCTGCCCTCCGGATTTCCCGGTGTGCGTATGTGGCCGAAAGCCCAAGGTCAAGCGTATCGGTAGAAAACCAGTTGTGCCAGAAGCAGCGGAAGTGCGGGAAAACGCGCGCGCGCGTTCGGCAAAACTTCGAGTCTGTGAAAAGTTGGGATACGACGGAAAGGAGAGAAGCGGACATGGCGAATAAAAAAAGTGTCATGGAGCAGGATGAGCAGTTGCCCAATATGCAGCTCCCCAAGGGCTCTGTGTCGCGTATCCATAAAAAGAAAACCGGTCTGCGCAGGGTTGTGACCTTTCCGCGTGCGTTGTTTGTAGTCGCTGTATCCTGCCTGTGCATGGCTCTTCTCTATAATAATATGTATTTGACCAGTTTAACCAAGCAAATTGGCGAAAAAGAAGCCGAGTTGGAGGATATACAAAGCGAGTATGTTTCACTCAAGGCGCGTCAGGAGCAGACACTTAGCATTAGCTATGTGGAGCAATATGCGCAAGAGACCCTGGGAATGGTCAAAATGGACCCTTCACAGGTGGAATATATCGAAATGACCAACCCGGAAGTGACCGAGGTTTCCGGTTCGGCCACGTTGGGGGACGCGGTCGCAAATTTGATGCGCAGCTTTACGGCTGTGCTGGAATATCTGCGATAAACCGTGGAATAAGATGGTGTTACGGGAGTGAGAGGTGATAAACGCTTCTAACTCCCTTTCTTTGCTTTTGAACTTGCCCGCCTTGCTGTGCGCGCACAGGCGGGAATGGAGGAACAACGATGCGAATTCCCAAATTTAAACGCCGCCCGACGCCTCGGATGCGCAGCCGCATTTCGGTGCTGATTTTGTGCCTGGCCTGCGTGGGCTTTGTCGCAGTTGCGGTGCGGCTGTTTTGGATGCAGGTGATCCGTTACGATTACTACCAAGATAAAGCGATGAACTTCCAAACGCGCGACGACGTCATTGAACCCGAACGCGGTACGATTTACGACCGCAATATGAAGGTGCTGGCCGAGTCGGCGGCGACCGAGTCGGTGATGTTCAACCCAAAAGGGCTGGTGTCCTGGGTGGAAGAGAAAAACAAATCGGCGCAGTCGGATGACCAGGAAGGCGGCGGCGTGCAACTATCCTTGGAACAGGTGCAGCAGCAGATTGCCCAAATTTTAAGCAACAACCTGGATGTATCCTACGAAACTGCTTTGCAGCGGATTCAGCAAACCGACCGGCAGTCGGTCAGGATTCAGAGCCAGGTGGAAAAAGAGATTGTCAACAAGATCTATCAGGAGATGAAGGACGCCAATATCTCCACGGGTTCGAGCGTTTCGGTTTACACAACCCCGGATACCAAACGATACTATCCATACAGCTCCTTCGCCTCCCAGGTGATCGGGTTTTTGAACGCCAGCGGTGCAGTGGGCGGCATGGAACTGGAGTATGACGAGGTGCTGTCCGGCATGGCCGGCCGCATTGTGCGCGCACAGAACGCGCGCAACTCGGATATGCCCTATGAATATGAACAGTACATCCCAGCCGAGAACGGCGCGTCGCTGGTTACGACCATTGACGAGACGGTGCAACATTACTTGGAAAAACACCTGGAAACGGCCTTGACCGACAATCCTTCGGCGCGCGACGGCGTCTCCGGCATTGTGATGGATGTCAAAACCGGAGAAATCTTAGCTATGGCAAATATGCCGGATTTTGACCTGAATGCATATAGCACCATCACAAAGGACAGCCTGTACTATAACGAACTGGTCACCGAAATCCAGGCCTACTTTACCGAAAATGGCCTGACCGGCACAGTGACCGATGAATACCTGTGCGAGGGATTGTGGTCAGGTCTTCCCAGCACGCTGAGCGATGACCAAAAGACCGAAATCGACGCCTTGCGCACCGACAAGTTGCAGGGGATGTGGCGTAACCACATCGTATCCGACACCTATGAGCCAGGCTCGACCTTCAAGCTCATGACTGTCGCGACCGCGCTGGAGTCGGGTGCCATCACCACCGAGGATACCTTCTTCTGCGGTGGCGTGATGCATTTCGATGATTGGGATATCCATTGCCATAATACCAGCGGCCACGGCCAGCAGACCCTGACCGAAGCACTGATGAATTCGTGCAATGTGGCTATGATGCAGATCGCGGCCCGCACAGGTGCAAGCGATTTCTATGCGTATTTTGAGGCATTTGGCCTGACCAAACAGACCGGCGTTGACCTGCCCGGTGAGGCCAACAATGAATCCTTGGTCTACACCGAAGAACAGCTGACCGTTACACCGACCAACCTGGCTGTTTCCTCGTTCGGCCAGCGCTTTCAGGTCACCCCTTTGCAGATGATTTCCATGGTCTGCGCCATTGTGGATGATGGGAACCTCAAGACCCCGCACATTGTCCGCCAAATCCTCAACGATGACGGCTCGGTGCGTGAAACCATCAGCCCCGAGATCAAACGCCAGGTGGTTTCGGCCGAAACATCGGCCTTCATGCGCCAGGCTATGGAGCAGGTGGTCGCCGAAGGCACAGGTAAAAACGGCTATGTAGCCGGTTATCGGGTAGGCGGTAAAACTGCGACCTCAGAAATTCAAAAAGAGGCAGAGGATCTTGAGCCGCGATACACAGCTTCGTTCATCGGCGTGGCACCGATGGATGATCCGCAGGTTGCGGTTCTGGTAGCAATTCAAGACCTGCCCGAAAGCGCACCACACGGCGGCGGTGCCATCGCAGCACCAGTTGTCGGCCGTATTTTAGCCGATATCCTGCCCTATCTGGGTGTGGAGCAGACTTATGATGATTCCGAAGAGGACCGCCGCGAAATCGAAGTGCCTAGCCTCATCGGCCAGACCGAGGAAAATGCGGCATCGGCGCTGGAATCTGCGGGCTTTACCTACACGACCGTGGGCGAAGGCGATACCGTTACCGACCAGGTACCATCGGGCGGGGTCAACATCCCGAACGGCAGCCAGGTTATCTTGTACATGGGCGGCGAAAAGCCGACTGAAACCATCACGGTTCCCAATGTGCTCGGCGAACATCCGACCACAGCGAAGGACCGTCTGGAGGCGCTAAACCTCTACATGCGCCGTACAGGCATCAAGACCAGTCAGACCAATAGCGGCACCGTGGCTACCCAGCAAAACCCGGCCGCAGGCACCGAGGTGCCGATCGGCACGGTCATCACGGTTTCGTTTGAAAACTCGACCGGCGTCAGCGATCACGAGTAAGGGAGAAAAGGAGAAAGGTATGAAATTATCCAAATTGCTGCAAGAGGTGGAAGTCCTCCGGAGCCAGGTGGAGGGCGATCCGGAAATCGGCGAGGTGCGCTATGATTCGCGCGCAGTGCAGCCAGGCGACCTGTTTGTCGCCATCCGCGGGTTTGCAACCGACGGCCACAAATACATCGCGTCCGCCCTGGAAAACGGGGCGGCTGCGGTGGTGTGCGAGCAGGCGGCACCCGATGTACCCGCAGTGCTGGTACCCGATTCCCGCCGCGCTTTGGCTCAGCTGGGCATCGACCGCTTTGGCCATCCGGCCGATCAGCTGACCATGGTCGGCGTGACCGGCACCAATGGGAAAACGACAACCACTTATCTAATCAAGCATATCCTAGAAAGCCAAGGGGCCAAGGTGGGCCTCATCGGCACCAACCAAAACCTCATCGGGGAGGAGATGGTCCCCACCGAGCGGACTACCCCAGAATCCTATGAGCTGCAAAGCCTGCTGCGCCGCATGGTAGATGCGGGCTGCACCCACTGTGTAATGGAGGTCTCCTCGCATTCGTTGGCGCTCGACCGGGTATATGGGATCGAGTTCGCGGTGGGTGTGTTTACCAACTTGACCCAGGATCACTTGGACTTCCACCATACCATGGAGGAATACCGCAAGGCCAAAGCAATCTTGTTCACCATTGCCGACCAGGGCGTGCTCAATATGGATGACCCGGCAAGCGAAAAAATGCTGTTGGATGCAACTTGCCCCATTCAGACCTTTTCGGCTAAATCGGATGCCGCTGACCTGACTGCCAAGGACATCCGCCTGCACGCCGACCATGTGGACTTTGTCGCCGCAGCCGAGGAGGGCATTGCGCGCGTTCACCTGGGCATCCCGGGGCAGTTTTCGGTGGAGAATGCGCTGGCCGCGCTGGGCGCCTGCCGGGCGCTAGGCGTGCCGCTGGATGTGGCGGCCGCTGCGCTGAAAACCGCGCATGGCGTCAAGGGCCGGGTTGAAGTCGTGCCCACCGGCACCGATTACACCGTATTGATCGACTACGCCCACTCGCCGGACGGCGTGGAAAATGTGCTGCGCGCGGTACGCGGGTTCACCAAAGGGCGGGTCATCGCCTTGTTTGGCTGCGGCGGCGACCGCGACAAGACCAAGCGCCCCAAAATGGGGGCCATCGCGGCGCGGCTGGCCGATTTTTGCATTGTCACCAGCGACAATCCCCGCACCGAGCAGCCCGAAGCCATCATTGACGACATCGTCGCCGGCATGCAGGATAGCAAAACCCCAAAGGAGGTCATTGTTAACCGGCCGGAGGCCATCCGCTTTGCGCTGGACATGGCCAAGGCTGGCGATACCATCGTACTCATGGGCAAAGGACACGAAACCTACCAGGAAATCAACCATGTCAAGCATCATCTTGACGAAAGAGAGATCGTCGCTGAATATTTCGCGCAGAAAGCCTGATTTTTTGGGGAAAACGTGGTATGATGGAGAAACACGCCGGAAAACGGCGGATAGATCTGCGGGGTGAAGTGTATGGAAAAATTTTTGCTCAGCCAGGCGGCCGCTTGGACCGGCGGCCGGGCGGCTGGGGAAGCTGAAATCGGTTCAGTTTCCAAGGATACAAGTGAGATTGGGGCGGAATGCCTGTTTTTTGCCATCCAAGGTGAACGGTTTGACGGCCACGATTTTATCCCCAAGGCCATTGAAAACGGGGCGGTGGCGGTGATGAGCCACCGGGAGCAGGAGCTGTATCCGGTCCCAACGCTGTATGTTGAGGATACCCGGCAGGCGCTGCTGGATTTGGCTGGCGGCTACCGCGACCAGTTCGGCTGCCCGGTGGTGGCGATTACCGGCTCGGTCGGCAAAACCACCACGCGTGGTATGACCGCGTCGGTGCTGTCGCAGCGGTACGAGACCTGCGCCACCCATGGCAACCTCAACAACCAAATCGGCCTGCCGCTGAGCGTTTTACAGCTGGAACACAGGCATGAAGCGGCTGTGTTCGAGATGGGGATGTCGGCCTTTGGCGAGATCGCTTCCATGGCCGATTGCGCAAAACCCAACATTGCGGTTATTACCGCGATTGGCACCTCGCATATCGAGTTTTTGGGGTCGCGTGAGGGGATTTGCCGGGCAAAGATGGAAATTCTCTCCGGGTTAGCAGCGCGCGGCGGTATCGCCGTCCTAAACGGCGATGAGCCGCTTTTATGGGACCAGCGCGACCAGATTTTTGGCCGCAAGGTCTGGTTTGGCTCGGAAAACCCGGACTGTGACATTCGCGCGCAGGACATCGTCCAGACGGCGGATGGCGTGCGCTTTACTGCGGTTACACCCGACGGCGCTTTCCCGGTGGTCCTGCACCTGCCTGGGCGGCACAACGCCGGCAATGCGCTGGCCGCGATTGCGTGCGGTTGGCTGCTCGGACTAGATGCAGAGGAGATCGCCCAGGGCCTGGACGCTTTCCGGCCCGAGGGACGGCGGCAGCGGCTGTATGAGAAAAACGGCTTTACGATCTACGAGGATTGCTACAACGCCAGCCCAGACTCCATGCAGGCCGCCTTGCAGGTGCTCGGCGGGCAGAAGGGGCGGCGGTTTGCCGTGCTCGGCTCCATGCTCGAGCTGGGCGACTACACCGCCGAAGGCCATCGGCAGGCCGGCCGTGCGGCTGCGCAAAATGCCGACGCTGCCTACCTTTACGGTGAGAGCGCAGCATATCTGGCCGAAGGCGCACGGGACGGCGGCATGAAAGAGGAGAACATCAAAATTTTTGACAGCCATGCGGCGCTGGCTGCCGCATTGCGGCAGGACGCGCAACCAGGGGATGCGCTGCTGTTTAAGGGCAGCCGTGGGATGCGGATGGAACAGGCGCTGGGGCTGTTTTTGGGGGAGGACGTTTAAAAAATGGCACCGATTTGGATTCCGGTCCTGGCGGCCGTCATTGGGTTTGTGGTGACAGCCGCGATTGGCAAGCCGGTGATTCACTGGCTGCGCAAGATGAAATTTGGGCAAAAAATCCTGGAGATTGGCCCTAAATGGCATATGAACAAGCAGAATATCCCGACCATGGGCGGTTTTATGTTTATGATCGGGATTACAGTGAGCATGTTGGCTGTGTGCGCTTACCTACTGCAAACCGAACGGGCAAATGCGCAGCTTGGCTGGCTGGCCGTCTATTTTTCGGTGCTTCTGATTGCGCTGGCCTATGGGTTAGTCGGTATGATTGACGACTGGGCCAAAATTAAGAAAAAGCAGAACGCCGGTCTGACCCCCATGCAGAAGCTGCTGTTGCAGATTGTGGTGGCGGCAGTATTTCTGTCGCTGTTGCGCCTAAATGGTGGCCTGACCGGGCGGCTGTGGATTCCGGGTGTCAATGTGACGGTGATGCTGCCGTGGGTGGCCTATTTGGCGCTGGCGATCGTGGTGGTCGTGGGATGCGACAATGCGGTCAATCTGACCGACGGAATCGATGGACTGGCCGCCAGCGTGACCGTACCAGTCGGCGTGTTTTTTGCAGCAGCCGGATATGTGCAGGGCAACCTGGGTGTAACCGTATTTGCAGGCGCGCTGGTCGGCGGGCTGCTGGGGTTTTTGATTTTCAACTTCAATCCCGCCAAGGTCTTTATGGGCGACACCGGTTCGCTCTTCCTGGGCGGTGCGGTCGCCGGGATGGCGTTTGCGTGCGATATGCCGCTGATTTTGATTCCGGTGGGCCTTGTTTATATTGTGGAGACCCTGTCCGTCATGCTCCAGGTGACCTATTTCAAGGTCACCCATGGCAAGCGTTTGTTTAAAATGGCGCCCATCCACCACCATTTTGAGATGTGCGGCTGGAGCGAGCGTAAAATCGTCGGGGTCTTTACGCTGATTACCATTGTGATGTGCATCCTGGCGTGGATGTTGTTTCGAAGCGCACTCTGAGTGCGTAGGACGCCCGCGCCGGATGGGAAAGGAAAGGTTTCATGCCCAGGCAATCGGTACAACTTTATGAACCCGAACAGCGCGTCCCCCAAAAGGTCAAAAAGCCGCGGGTATCTAGGGTCAAAAAAATGGACTTTAGCACGGTGATTATGGTGGTTCTGCTGATGATCGTAGGGCTGATTGCCCTCTTTTCAGCCAGCTATCCAACAGCGCTGTATAATTTTAATGATCCGACGCGGTTTATCCGCAATCAATTTATTTTTGCGGTTGTTGGTATGGTGGCAATGCTGATCGTATCCCGGGTGGATTACCATATTTACGGCCGGTTTTCCAAGCAAATCTTTATCTTTGGCATTATCCTGCTGGTCTTGGTTCTGATTCCGGGCGTGGGTGTATCGCATAACAATGCGACCCGCTGGCTGGAGGTGCCGGGCCTGGGCGAGTTCCAGCCGTCCGAGATCATGAAAACCGGTGTTATTGTCGCATTTGCCTACTATGCGGCCAAGGCAGGACCCAAGATCCGCACGGTCCGGTATGGCATTTTGCCCTATTTAGGGGCCTTGGCCGTGATCGCGGGCCTGCTTTATCGGGAGCCGCATTTGTCGGCCACGGTCATCATCATCGGCGTGGGCCTTTGTATCTTGTTTGTGGCGGGCATCCGGGTATGGTATTTCTTCCCGATTGGTGCTGCGGCAGGCGTAGCGTTCGCGCTGGCGTATAACACCCCGATTTTTGCCCATGTGCGCGACCGGATCGCGGTGTGGCTCGATCCGTTCATCGATTTGACGGGTGACGGCTGGCAAGGGGCAAACAGCTTTGTGGCCATCGGTTCGGGCGGGTTTTGGGGCTTGGGCCTGGGCCAAGGCCGGCAGAAATATTTATATCTGCCTGAGCCACAAAATGACTTCATTTTTTCCTCTTGGTGTGAGGAAACTGGGTTTATCGGCGCGGTGTTGGTGATGCTGCTGTTTGCCTACCTGATCTACCGCGGATTTTACATCGCGCGCGGCTGTAAGGACAAGTTCGGCTGCCTGCTGGCGGTGGGGATCACGGCCAAGCTGGCGATCCAGACCCTGATTAACCTGTTTGTCGTGTCCGGCCTGTTTCCGGTCACAGGCGCAAGCCTGCCGTTTTTCAGCTACGGTGGTACAGCGCTGCTCATCCAGCTAGGGGAAATGGGGATTTTACTCAACATATCACGGCATATTACGCGCGACGGCACCTAGCGGTGCAGGAGGGGGATTTTTATGAAATTGTACATCACCGGCGGCGGCACCGGCGGACATGTCACGCCGGGCTTGGCGATTGCGCGGTATTTTCAGCAAAAGCGGCCGGATACCGAGGTGCGCTTTGCGGGCACTTCCAAGGGAATTGAAGCCCAGTTGATCCCGCGGGAGGGCTATCCGCTGGATATTGTAGAAATCACCGGCCTGCGCCGCTCGATGCGTCCCAAAGCCATTGGACACAACATCGGCGCCATGTATCAGACCCTGACCGCCCAGGCCAAGGCCAAAAAGCTGCTGCAAAAGCATCGCCCCGACTGTGTGATCGGCTGCGGCGGCTATGTGAGTTTCCCGATTGTTTCAGCCGCGCAAAAGCTGGGCATCCCGACCGTGCTGCTTGAGGTCAACGCCCTACCGGGGGTGACCACCAAGATGCTCGCCAAAAAGGCCAAAAAGGTGCTCATCTGCTTTGAAGAGGCGCGCAGCCTGCTGGGAAATGGGGACAATATCTTTATGACCGGTTCGCCGGTGCGCACCGAAATTGTGTTTGCCGACCGGGCATCGGCTCGGAAAAAATGCGGCCTGTCGGAAAACGACCGAATGGTGGTTTCCTTTTGGGGCTCCATGGGTGCGAAATACATGAACGAGCATATGGCAGACATGCTGGCGCGTGAGGCACTGGAGGGCACCAAGTTTCGCCACGTCCACGCGACCGGATCGGCCGCATACGCCTGGCTGCCCGAGCTGGTCGCCAGCAAGGGTGCGGACCTCAAGGCGCACCCGAATATTTGCTTGACCGAGTATATCTACGACATGGCCGACCAAATGGCGGCCGCCGACCTCATCATCTGCCGCGCGGGCGCGGCGACAATTGGTGAATTGTGTGCATTGGGCCGCGCGAGCATTATGGTACCCTCGCCCTATGTGGCCGAGAACCATCAAGAAAAAAATGCCCGTGCGCTGGAAAAAGTAGGGGCGTGCCAGGTGTTGCTCGAAAACCAGGCGAGCGGACAAAAGCTGCTCGATATGACAACCGCGCTGCTGGCCGACGACGATAAACGGGAGAAAATGGCCCACAGCGCCGCCAAACTGGCCACCTTGGACGCTGGGGAGAAGATCTATCAGCATATTCTGGAGGCGATCGGTTCCTGACCGCCGCAATGGACAGGAGGAGAGCCATGAGCAAAAAAAGAGCAAGACCAGCGCGTGGGCAAAGTTTGCCGCCCGGCGCCGGTGGAGCGCCCAGAGAAAATGCGCCTGTACAGCAGCAGCCACCCCTCCAAGCCAACCAACCGGTGAAAAAACGGCGCAAGCCGCCTGCCCAACCGCTCAGCCGCTCGGAGCGGCAACGCCGGCAGGTGCGCCGCAGTTTTCGCCGGAAATGGACCCGGCGGATTTTGTTTTTCTTACTGACCTGCGGACTGGCGTTTTTGGCGGTGACGGTTTTTTTCCAAATCCGAAGCGTGCAGATCACAGGCACTGCGCACTATTCGGCCGAAGAGCTGGCCAAGTCGCTGGGTGTGGAGGAGGGCGACAACCTGTTCACCTTCCGCGCAAGCAGCTTGGAGCGTGCGCTCTTGGCGCAGTATCCCTATCTGAGTGAGGTGTCGGTCACGCGCCAGCTGCCCGATACGCTGATTGTGACAGCGACCGATGCGGTCCCAGCCGTGGCCCTTTCGCTGCAAAGCGGCGGCTATTACCTGATGGATGCGCATGGAAAATTGCTTGAGCAAGTGGCCGCCATTCCGGAAGGGGTGGCGAGCGTGACCGGCGTGAGCCTGCGCGCTGGACAGCCGGGCCAGCAACTGACCGTTGAAGACACGGACCGCGCCGGTATTTTGATCGACCTGACCGAAGAACTGACCCGGCAAGGCATGATGGGCGATGTGGATTTTATCAATGTTTCGGCGCTGTACGATGTGCGTTTTAGCTATCAGGAACGGTTGGATGTCCGTTTGGGCGAAGCGGTCCAGCTGACGGACAAATTGCGGATGCTGGGGCGTATCGTGCAAGATGAGCTGTCGCCCTCGGACATGAATACGGTCTACTTGAGCGACCCTGCGACGGTCTACTGCCCACCGACCACCCAGGAGCAAATCCAGCAATCAGCACAACCGCTTGAGGATAGTATCCCGCCGGACATCGGTGTAGACGGGGGGACAAGCAGCCCATCTTGATCGGAACCCGATCGAAATATGCAAAAATTGGGGCATTTCTCGTCAAGTCGGCCGCTTTTGTAAAGCGTTAAGCGGTCTGCCTCTGCAATTTCAACAATTTTTCTGGATGCGGGCAATTATTGTTGCAAAATCCGGCGCAAGGTTGTAAAATTATAACGATAGGGCAGCCTACCCTTTTTTATACCCTTTGCAGGATTGAAACCGAGGGATCAGTTTTTTTCAGATATATTGACCAGGACGAAAAATAACGGAGGACGGCAAACATGAGCTTTAAATTCGAAGAAACCATGGATAATGTGGTAAATATCAAGGTCATTGGCATTGGCGGCGGCGGCAACAATGCGGTCAATCACATGATTACAAGCGGAATGAAGGGCGTGGAGTTTATTGCGATCAACACCGATAAGCAGGTGCTCAACCACTCGCAGGCTGGGACGAAAATCCAGATCGGTGAAAAGCTGACCAAAGGCCAGGGCGCAGGCTCCAACCCGTCGATCGGGCAGAAGGCGGCCGAAGAGAGTAAGGACGAAATCATGGCCGTGCTCGAAGGCGCGGATATGGTCTTTATCACAGCAGGCATGGGTGGCGGCACCGGCACGGGCGCAGCCCCGGTTGTCGCTGAGATTGCTCATAACATGGGAATCCTGACGGTCGGCGTGGTCACTCGTCCCTTCAATTTTGAGGGCAAAAAGCGGTTGGATCAGGCTTTGCAGGGCATCGAGGCCATGCGCGAAAATGTAGACTCCTTGGTCATCATCCCGAATGAACGGCTGAAGCTGGTTTCGGATCAGAAGATCACCTTTAAGAATGCATTTGATATCGCAGACAGCGTGCTGCGTCAAGCGGTTTCCAATATCTCCGACCTGATCACAGTGCCGGGCTTTATCAACCTGGACTTTGCCGACGTGACCAGCGTGATGAAGGACGCCGGCTTTGCCCATATCGGCACCGGCAAGGCAGCAGGCAAGGAAAAGGCTGCCGAGGCAGCCAAAATGGCGATCTCCAGCCCGCTGCTGGAAACTTCGATCGAAAACGCCCGCGGTGTCATCTTGTCCATCATTGGCTCGGACGACATTGGCCTGGACGAGGTCGAAACGGCGGCTGGTATGGTACAGCAGGCAGCCCACCCAGAGGCACATATTATCTTCGGCGCGTCGATTGACGAGGAGCTGGACGATGAGCTGCGCGTCGTTGTCATTGCGACCGGCTTCGATAAGGTCCCGAACTCGGCGGTCAACCCCGAGGAAGGCCAGCAGGGCGGTGCAAGCCCCTATGCAGGCGCACGCAGCAAGGCCGAAAAGGATGCCAAGGGCAAGGGTGGCGACGAGAGCTCAGACCCGTACATCGAACTGTTGAAAATTTTCAACCATCAGTCGTAAGTAAGTTTATATACCGTTTCCGTGGAATCAAACAGCTCTTTGAACAGAAGAGCTGTTTTTACCATGGGAAAAGGATAGAGAAATTTTAAATTAAAGGGGGTATCGCGCCGTGAGTGCTGATCCTGGCAGTAGTCGAAAACAGAATACACAGCGGCGCGACGCGTGGGAGAGGTGCGTCCGCCGTTAGAGAAAGGTGGACGCTATGATTGAATACTACAAAACATTGGCGGGCCGCGTTGTGCCCATCAAAGAGCCCGAACATGGCTGCTGGATCAATGTAGTCCATCCGACATCGGATGAACTCAGTCGAATCATCAGCCAAACTGGCGCCGAAGAGGATTTCATCTATGCTGCTCTGGACCCGGAGGAAAGCTCCCGTGTGGAGATCGAAGAGGATCAGGTGCTGATGATTGTGGACATTCCCACGGTGGAAAAGGAAAAGGAAAACGAAGAGGGCAGCCAGATTTTTGGTACAGTCCCAATGGGTATTGTGATTCTGTCTGGTACAGTCATCACCATCTGCCTGCAGGACACCGTGGTGCTGCGCTCGATTGCTGAAGGGGCGGTAAAGGATATCCATATCTCCCTAAAAGCGCGGTTTGTGTTCCAAATTTTGTTGCGCGTGGCTGGGCGCTTCCTCAAAAACCTGCGCCTGATCGAGCGCGATTTTACAAAGATCGAGCGCCGGCTGTATGACTCACTGAAAAATGAGGAGCTCATCCAGCTGCTGGGCTTGTCCAAATCGTTGGTTTACTTTTCGGCCTCGCTCAAGGCCAATGAGGTGACCATGGAAAAGGTGCTGCGCGGCCGTGTACTCAAGCTCTATGAGGATGACCGCGATATCCTGGAGGATGCGCTGATCGAGATCCGCCAGGCGATTGAGATGTCCAACATCTATTCGAGCATTTTGGCCGGCACCATGGATGCCTATGCCTCGGTGGTTTCGAATAATTTGAATATCATCATGAAGGTGTTGACCGTCATCACGATCATCATGACCATCCCCAACATTATTTTTGGATTCTATGGCATGAATATTTCGGGGAATGGATTGCCTATGGCAGCGTTCTGGTGGATGCCGGTGCTATTGGCTGCAATCGGAATGACTGGTGCGTGGCTCTATTTGAAGAAGAACAACCTGAACTGAACAAAAGGCGTGGAAAGCTCGGAGAACGGAGCTTTCCACGCCTTTTTTATTCAGGATCTGGCTCAAAGGTGAACAGATCTTCCACTGACACACCGAATACCTTTGCAATATCCATGGCCAGCTTGAGCGAGGGATTATACTGCCCCTTTTCCAGCCGGCCGATGGTTTCCCGCCGCACACCGACCAGCCCGGCCAAAGTGGCTTGATCCATGTTCCGCGCTGCGCGGAATTCCTTGATGCGTGTCTTGAGCATGGCTTATTTCCCAAACCGCTCATAGAGCAGAAAGACAACATCGTGTACTAGGCAAAAGGACGCAAACACAAGCAGCAGTTGGTCGCGGGTGAAGGTGACCGTATCCATCCCCAGCCGCTCGCCAAAGAGGACATACAGGGCAAAGACGAAGAACAAAAGCTCATAGATGGTGGAGTTGGCACGGTAGGTGTTGTAGGCCGCCCGCTCGTCTGGCTTTTCCACCCGGCGGCTCAGCGTAGTGTAAAAGATGACCACGATGCACCCGGCCAGCACAAGTGCGATGGCGATGCGCAGCGGCGTGGGCCAGCCGCGCACCGGGAAAAATACAGCCAGCGCCTCAAAGAATACGACAATCGCCCAACTGGTCATATGGGCCAGCTTGGCTTGGGTGAGCGTCAGACTGGGAATGCGTGTCATATGGCTCCCTCCTTGTGTGATGTATTTGTATCTTTGTGAGATAAATATATCACACAGGTGTGGGGTTGTCAAGGCCTATTCAAAATAGAACAGCGATTCGAAGGGGCGGTCCAATGCGATGCACAGCAGCAAGGCCAACCGGGCGCTCGGACAGAACTGCAAATTTTCAATCGAGCTGATGGTTTGCCGGGATACGCCGACCAGTTTGGCCAGCTCGTCCTGGCTCAAGTGCTTTTCCGCGCGCGCAACGCGCAGGCGGTTGTGCAGGATCAGCTCATGTTCTTCGCGCATGCCCATCATTCAAGCACAGCCAATACATAGGCGGTGGCAAAGGAGAGTGTGGCGACGAGGTAGCAAATCGAACAGATCAACTCGCCGCGCTCCTTGATGCTGCGGTATTTGGACAGATAGTATGCCGCCCAATAGCCGCAGTAGACGGTGAATAGTTCATAGCTGTGCCGCCCCTGGATCAGGTCAAAGATGATCAACAGGACACACAGCAGGGTGAACAGAAAAGCGCTGCTTTCGAAGGCTTTCCGCCGGATGTACTGCTGTCCCTCGTCGGGGCGGATGTTCTTTTGCGCACGGGCCAGGATCTCCTTTTTGTCCATGCAATGCGCCTCCTTTCGGTGATGCCTTTAGTATAAGACAGGGGGCAAACCATGTCAAGTAAACTTGTCAAAATATCTTGTAAACTTGGCGGAGGAGGGAGAAAAAATCCCGCAACGCCGGTTGCGGGAAGAGAAGTTATTTTTTCTTGCCAGTAAGCGAAAGATCGTTGTCTTGCAGCACATCGCTGCCCTTGGCCGCCCGGGCCACCAGGCCGGAGAGCGCGATCAGCGCGACTAGGTTGGGGAAGACCATCAAAGCGTTGAACAAGTCGGACAGTTTCCAGACCAGATCGACCTGGAGGGTGGAGCCGATGACGATGCAAACTACCACAATTGCGGCATAGACCTTGGTCGCTTTGTGACCAAACAATGCTTTGACGTTGGTTTCTCCGAAAAAGTACCAGCCGATGATGGTCGAAAAGGCGAAAAACAGCATACAAATGGCGACAAAAATATTGCCAAACGAACCGAAGGACACGTTGAACGCCGCTTGGGCCAGTTCGGTGCCTTGTAGGCCGCCAGGTACACCAGATTGCAGCTGGCCCGATGTCAGAATGACCAGTGCGGTCAGCGTCAGCACGATAAAGGTGTCGAGGAATACGCTGACGATGGCAATTTCCCCTTGGTCTTGGGGCTTGTCTACCTTGGCCAGCGCATGGGCGTGCGGTGTGGAACCCATGCCAGCCTCATTGGAAAACAGACCGCGCGCAACACCGTACCGCATGGCTTCGCGCACCGAAATACCGACCGCACCGCCCAAAATGGCCTGCGGATTGAAGGCTGCAACAAAGATCGAACGAAGGGCGGGCAGGATGGCTGCATGGTTGATGATGAGCACAATGAGGCAACCTGCAATGTAGAACACCGCCATTACGGGTACGAGCTTTTCGGTCACCGACGCAATACGGCCTACGCCGCCCAAAAAGATAAAGGCCGCGATTACTGCACAGACGATGCCGACCGCCAGCGCTGGGGTGCCAAAGGCGGTCTGAAATGCGGCGCTGATCGAGTTTGCTTGTACCATATTGCCGCTAAAGCCCAGCGCAAAGATGATGGCAAGGGAGAAGAAGCCTGCTAGGAATTTGCCGAACTTTCCAGTAAAGCGTGCCCGGATATAGTAAATCGGGCCACCGGTCACATGGCCAGCCGAATCGACGGTTTTAAATTTTTGTGCGAGCACGGCTTCCCCGTAAATGGTACTCATGCCGAAAAAGGCGGACACCCACATCCAAAAAATCGCGCCTGGGCCACCAGAATAGAGGGCGGTCGCCGCGCCTGCGATGTTGCCTGTGCCGACCTGGGCGGCAATCGCAGTGGTGAGCGCCTGAAAGGAGCTCATTCCTTCTTTGCCGGCCTTCTCGCCGTTGAGGGAGAAGCCGCCAAACAAGCGCTTGACGCCGGTGCCGAATTTGCGCAATTGCACAAAGCGTGTGCGGATGGTAAAGAGGATGCCTACGCCGACCAGCAAATACAGCAGTAGATTGTTCCACACAAAGTCGCTGACTTGGCTGATCGTTTGTGTCAAATGATCCATGGTTTTCTGTTCCTTTCCACTTGCCGCAAACAAAGAAAAAGGCCAAACCATGAAGAGCATGATTTGGTCTGGAATGTGTCGAAAACACAGCGGCACACAAGGAGATGCCTGCTTTCGATACTCTGTCCTTTTGCCTGAGAGATTCACGCTTGCGCGCTTGCACCTTCGGCACCCATTCCGGGATTCTCCAGAGCCCCATCCGTCCATAGTCGCTACCCGGATTGGGCGCCTGAGAGTGTTACTCCTTCGGCGGACGCGATGCGTCCCTTTCCTACGAACTTCGTTTGACGGTCTTTTTTTGTACATCAGTTACGATAACACAGGCCGGCGCCGCTGTCAAGGAAAATGAACGAGATAGCACAGGGGGAGGAGGATGTAAATTTTTTTTGAAAAGCGGGCAGCCGTCAGGAAAGGAGGAGAAAATATGGTATAATAGGCCGCGAAGAAATAAATATTGGCGGCCTTGCCGCCTACAACATGGAGAGGTGTGATTTGTATGAAAAAACAAATGACAGCCGCTTTGCTCAGCTTGGGCCTATTGGCCGGTTGCGCTCCGGCGCCGGACCCTGTAGAAAGCGCCCCATCTGCGAGCACGTCAGCAGCCGCATCAGCGAGCAGTAGCACGCAGGTTACATATGAGGAAGTTACGCTATATGTGCCGAACGAGACAGCTGATGGGCTGATCGAAAAGACCGTTCAGGTAGAGCAGACCGGTGCGCCCGCAGAAGAGCTCGTGCAAGCTTTGGTGGGGGAAGGGGCGTTGCCCAAGGGAACTGCGGTGGGGCATTGGTCCTCCAGCAGCGATACGCCGCCAGCGGTGACGGTGGACCTCAATGCAGCCTTTGCGGAGGGCATCCTGAACCAGGGGACAGCGGGCGAAACCATGATTCTGGCCTCGCTGGTGAACACGTTGTGGGCCTACTATACACCGTCTGAGCTGACCGTGACCGCGGATGGCAACCCGATTGAAACCGGACACAATGTGTACGATATGCCATTTACAGCGCCGATGACCGTCCAATAATGACTTTGTTTGCGCATCCACGCCAAGGGATGCGCAAATTTTTTTGAAGAAAGAAAAAATATTTCGACGAATGTGGGAACCTTTTTGAACCCTTGCCGTCTATATGGACAGGATCGAAAAGGAGAGATACGAGTGAAACGAAAAATGATCGGTACAATGGCGGCGTTTTTGTTGATCGCCGGTTTGGCAGGATGCGGTAAACAGGACAATGGAAGCGTATCGGTGATCGATGTGCCAGTGATCGGCGCATCATCTAGCCAGGCAGCAGGTTCTTCTGAAGCGGACGCTTCTACAAGTGGCGTTTTGCCGGAAACGGGTGCTGCTGACAGCGCGCAAGGCGCGGCAGGTTCGGCAGGCCAGACGCCCCCTGCCGGGACGGAACAAAATGTGCCGGCGCAGGCCCCGTCTACGACCACACCGCAGACGTCTCCCCCCCAGCAGACGCAGAATACAGGTAAGCAACCTTCCTCTACAGGTGGCGGCCATGTGGAAGCTCCTTCTGCGCCGCCCCAGCAGCCGCAGGTCCCTCAACAGACCCCGCCAGCCAGTCAGAGCAAGCAACCGGCCATCAGTGAGGTAGCCACGGCTGTGGAGCAGGCGATGGGGTTACAGACCGAAATGATGCAGTTTACAAGCGAGGATTTGTCATCCCTGTATGGGCTGAGCAGCGCGGCGGTAGAAGGCTTCGTGGGTAAGATGCCGATGATGAATGTGCAAGCGACCGAGTATTTGGTCGTAAAAGCCGCGCCCGGCCAGGTGGACACCGTCAAAGCCGGGATGCAAAAGCGGCAGGCCGACTTGGATACAACCTGGAAACAGTATTTACCCGAGCAGTATGCGTTGGTGCAAAATTATAAGCTGGTGGCCAATGGTGAGTATGTTTTGTTCGCCGTGGGCGAGAACGCGCAGGCGGCTGTCAACGCATTTAACAATTTGACCAAATGATTTGCGGCAATCCGAAACCGGACAAAAGGGCGGCGCCATCCGCCCTTTTTCCATGCTTTAAAGGGGGAATCCGATGGTTTTTAGCAGCATGACCTTTCTGTTCGCCTACTTGCCGGTGACCTTGGTGTTGTATTATCTATGTCCGCTGTGGCTGCGTAATCCGATGCTGTTGGTGGCCAACCTGATTTTTTACGGCTGGGGTGAGCCTAAGTATATTGTGATTATGTTTGCGTCGATTCTGATCGATTATGTGCATGGTGCGCTGATTGACAAATACCGCGCAAACGACAAATTGGCGCGCAGGTTTGTGGCCTCATCGGTGGTGTTCAACCTGGCGCTGTTGTTCTTCTTTAAATATTGGGACTTTTTTGCCAGGCAGTTTGGCTTGCCGGTGTTGGGGATTCCGCTGCCGCTGGGGATTTCGTTTTACACCTTTCAGACGATGTCCTACTCCATCGATGTTTATCGCGGCGAGGCTGAGCGGCAAAACAGTCTATTGAAATTCGGAGTATTTGTCACCCTGTTTCCCCAGCTGATCGCCGGGCCAATTGTCCGGTATAAAGAGATCGCCCACGAGCTGACCGAAGGGGTGCGTCCGCGTATAAGCGACATCAGCGCAGGCGCACAGTTGTTTACGGTTGGACTTTGTAAGAAAGTGTTGTTGGCCAACAATATTGGGAAACTGTGGGAAACATTGCAGGCGAGTGAGGGATTGACGGCTGGTGGCGCTTGGTTGGGCGCAGTCGCATTTGCCTTTCAGATCTATTTCGATTTTTCCGGGTATTCGGATATGGCCTGTGGGCTGGGGCGAATGTTGGGGTTCCACTTCCCGAAGAATTTCAATTATCCGTACATTGCGTGCTCGGTTACCGACTTCTGGCGGCGCTGGCATATGACGTTGGGCAGCTGGTTCCGGGAGTATGTGTACATTCCACTCGGCGGCAACCGGGTTCCGGCTTTGCGGCAGTATTGTAACATTTTCATTGTCTGGGCGCTAACCGGGTTTTGGCACGGTGCAGATTGGAATTTTTTGGCGTGGGGGTTGTATTTTGGCGTAGTCCTAGTGTTGGAGAAAAAGGTGCTGGGGCGCTGGCTGCGCCAGATGCCTCGGGCTGTACAACATCTCTACACCCTGGTGCTGATTGTGGTTTCCATGGCGATCTTTGCGACGCCAGGGGAATTTTGGGTGTATTTGTCCAAGATGTTTGGCGCTGCGCCGCTGTGGAGTGAGACAACCGGGTATTATTTGTGCAGCTACCTGCCGACGCTGGTGATTTTGGCGTTAGCGGCCACGCCGCTGCCCCGAAAGCTTTTTGGCAGACTGCCGGACAGCATGCGTAGTGTTTGTACAAGCGTGCTTTTGGTGCTTGGGCTGGCGGCATCCACTGCTTTTCTAGTGTCGGATAGTTACAATCCGTTTTTGTATTTCCGGTTTTAAGGGGGCAATCCAATGAAAAAGATTTCGGACAAGGTCAATGTGCTGCTGTTTGGCGGTTTTATTGGGGTGTTTGGCCTATGTGCGCTGTTGCTTCCCGACAAGGCATTTTCTGAGATGGAAAACCGCGCTTTGCAGCAAACACCGCAGTTTTCGGTAACCGGCTTGTTTGACGGCAGCTTTGCCGACGAAACCGAGACCCATTTGGCCGACCAGTTCATCTTACGCGATGAGAGCGTGGCGGCCAAGACGGCCCTAGAGGCGCTGGCCGGACGGCGGGAGTTCAACGGAGTCTATTTGGCCGAGGGCCGCTTGTTGGAGCGCATGGACCCGCCCGATGAGGAGCGGCTGGCCGCGAACATTGCCGCTGTGCGCAGCATGGGGCAGGTGCTGGACCAGCCGGTCTGGCTGGCGCTCGCGCCCACCGCTGCTGATGTGTACAAGGATATGCTGCCCAAAGGCGCGCCGACAGCCGACCAGCAGGCGTTGCTGTCGCGCATCTACGCGCAATGTGGGGTGGACACCATCGACCTGGCCGGTCCGCTCCGCGCCCAGCGGGAGGGCTATATCTTTTACCGCACCGACCACCACTGGACCAGCCTGGGGGCGTACTATGGTGCGCAGGCGCTGCTGGATGCTATGGGGCAGGAGATTGCGCCTTTGGATCGCTTTCACCCCGAGCGGGTGACCGAGGACTTCAATGGGACGCTGTTTTCCTCGTCCGGGGTGCGGTCGGTCCAGCCCGATGCCATTGATGTCTATGTGCAGCCAGGCAACGAGCAGGTTGTGTCCTGGCGCACAGGGTCGCCGGAAGTTGGACGTCTATATGATGAATCGTTTTTGCAGACCAAGGACAAATATTCGTTCTTTTTGGGGGGCAATCAGCCGTTGGCAGTCATCCGTACGGGCAATCCGGGCGGCAAGCTGCTGATCTTGCGGGACTCCTATGCTGACAGCTTGGCGCCCTTTTTGCTTGACCATTTTGCAGAGATTCACTTGTTCGATGCGCGGTATTTTAAACAGTCGGTTTCCAGTTATGTGGAGCAAAATCAGATCGACCAGGTGGTGTTGCTGTTTTCACTCAAGAATTTTTTGACAGACAGCGATTTGCAGCTGGTCTGCCGGTGACCGTCAGGGGGATCGACCCCCTGGCGGTCACCGGGGCGCCGCCCCGGACCCTGCTGGGGCGCTGCCCCAGGCCCCGCCCGCTTTTTGAAAAAAGCGGTGCAAAAACTTCCCTGCGTTCAGATGCCTTCCGCATCCGGACGCTTTTTTTGTGCAAGCGGCTGAAAAAAGCGAAGCGCAGCTATGAGAATTGACAGTTTTCCTGTTAAGAACAAATAAGCATAGTTTCGAGAAACAGTTCATGGTATAATAAAACATAACAGGATGATCTCGATACACCCCGGAAAAGGAGGCACAAATGCGATATCTCGAAGCGATGCAGCTTCTCTCACAGGTAGGCTTTGGCGCGGTTTTGGTTTCAGAGGACCGGCAGGTTCTAGAGGCCAACGAGGCAGCAACTGCGCTCTTACACGACAGAGGTGAGCTCAAAGGCCGCAGCTTTGCCGAGCTTCTACCCGAAGCCGGGGAACAAAGCCCCTATCTGAATACGGCGTTTTACGAATATTTGGCCCTCCAGCCTACGCCGGCGGATATCCAGACGCCGGCGGGCACCCAGCTCATCTGTTTTCGTGACGCCACCGGTGAGGTATCCCAGCACATGTTGCGGACCATTGTCAATCTGATCCGGGAGCCGATTTTACTTTGCGACGAGAAAAAACGGATCATGTTGGCCAACGATGCGCTGATGCGGATGGAATCGCTGATGCCTGAAGATGTGATCGGGAAGGATATCAATGAGGCATACACCTGTATTGATGGAAACGAGTTGACTGTGCCAGAAATTGTGCGCGAAAAAAAACCCATTGTGGACCGGCGGCAAGTATATACAACCTTACAGGGTAAGCGGTTGAATATTATGTGCAATAGTTATCCGATTTTTGCTGGTGGCACAATTTTGGGCGTATTCTGCATGACGGCCGATACTTCGCGTATCGAGGCGCTGAGCAAGCAAATCATCGATTTGCAGGAAGGGTTGTTGGAAAAGCATCCGGCGGCCAAAAAGCCCCAGAAAAACGGTTTGTCAGCCAAATATAAATTTGCGGATATTATTTGCCAAAGTGCGGCCATGAAGGATATGATTGCACAGTGTGAGCAGGTGGCCAAATCCGATTCTTCGGTGATGCTGTATGGCGAGACTGGCACGGGGAAAGAGCTGGTCGCACAGAGTATCCACAACGCCTCCGGACGGGCCGATGGGCCGTTTCTGGCCATCAACTGCGCGGCAATCCCGGAGAATTTGCTGGAATCGCTGTTGTTTGGTACAGAAAAGGGCGCCTATACGGGTGCCGAGCGGCGGCCTGGCCTTTTTGAACAGGCCAACGGTGGTACGCTATTGCTCGACGAGCTCAACTCGATGAGTATGGGGTTGCAGGCAAAGCTGCTGCGCGTGTTGCAGGACGGTGTCGTGCGGCGGGTAGGCGGTACCGAAGAAAAGTTTGTTGATGTGCGGGTGCTGTCCAATGTCAATGTGCCGCCTTATCAGGCGATCGAGCAAAAGCTACTGCGGCAGGATGTGTTTTACCGCTTGGGGGTGGTGAATATCAATATTCCGGCGCTGCGGCGGCGAAAAGAGGATATTCCGATTTTGACCCGGTATTTTTTCCGGCAGATGAATAAAAAGCTGCGCAAGAGCGTTGAGGACGTGGACGAGGAAGTACTGACCTTGTTTTATGCCTATGATTGGCCGGGCAATGTGCGGGAATTGCAGCACTGCATCGAGCACGCGGTCAATGTGTTGCCTGATGAGGAGACGGTTTTGCGCAAGGAATATTTGCCCGAACACATCCGGCGTGTGGACGGTTGGGTACAGCCGGTTGTAGCCGAAACTGGCGGCATGTTGGAATCGGTGTTGGCCGACGTGGAGCGCGGGCTGCTTACCAGTGCCTTGCAAAAAAATCACGGCAATATCTCCCGTGCTGCCCGGCAGCTGGGGATTAGCCGGCAGAATTTACAACATCGGATGAAGCGCAGCGGCTTGGATTGGCAAACCATTTTAGAAAATCAGCGCGCCGCCGAGTAAAAAGCAAAAACGATCCCCCCTGATGCAGATGGAAAGGACTGCATCAGGGGGGATTTGCATTTGCTTCCATAGAGAGGGGCGCAAATATCCTTGCTTTGCAAAGATATTTGCATGGAAATTGACTTGAGGAAAAGAAAAGGCGCATCGGAAAAAGCGGCAAATTTGTTTCTGAAATTGGGCATATGCGCCGAAAACCGAGGACAATTTTGTGCAAAACTGATATGCAAGGATATTTGCGTAAAATAGAGACGAATATAAGCAAAAATATTTGCGCTTTTTCGGTGTAAAGATTTTAGGAAATTGTCCATAGAAATAAATGGACAGCGCGGCCTATACATTTTGCACAAAAACAAGGAGGGAAAAATCCGGGATATTTCCGCTAAAAATTGTGCAAAGTGCTGAAACGGGAAAAAGTCCGCGCAAAAGGGCTGGTTGGCATGACGATTGCAACCTAAGAGGGCACAAGACGGAACAGCAGCCCCACAGGGGCGCGACACCCAGAACAATTTTCGAGGAGGTTTGAACCATGTATAACGACCGGAAAATGAAGCTTGGCATCCACACCTACACCCTGCACCTGAATGGACTGGGACAAAATTGGGGCTTTGTCGGGGAGACCCGCCCGCAGAAGATCAACATCTTTCAGCTGATGGATCTGGCTGTCGAGTGGGGCCTGGATGGCTTGCACGTCACCAACTGCGACTTAGTAAACCATGACCCGGAAAACCTGGCCAAAATCAAAAAAGCGGCCGAGGATCACGGCCTGTACATGGAATTCAACTGTTCGCTTGATGAGGAATTCGATCCCCGGTTGAACGAGACCTTCCGCAGCGCTTGCGCGGTTGCTGAGGCCATCGGCGCCGATCTGGTCAAGTTTAGCCTGGATATTCGCCGCCCCAAGCCGCTGTACGGCAGCTGCATGTGTCCCCAAGTCGTGCGTCAGCTGTGTGACGTAGTCGATCAGATCAAGGAAGCACTGCCTGAATATGAACGCACCGGAATCCGCCTGGCAGTCGAAAACCACACGGAAACCTTTGCCGACGAAATCGTTTGGGTGATCGAGCAAGTCAATCATCCGCTGGTTGGCGCCTGTGTGGACACGATCAACTCGTTCTCGGTGCTTGAGTACCCGGAATACGCAGTCGAGCGCTTGGCGCCCTATGCGTTTAACTGCCATTTCTGTGATAATAAGCTGGTTCGAGATGACCAGGGTGCACACTTCTTGGGTGTAGCGCTTGGACAGGGCGATATCGACTGCAAAAAAACGCTGCAAACGCTCAAGGATATGGCGCCGCCCTTCTTTGACCGGATCACCTTTGAGGTGGAATATCCGAGCGCTGGGGAACCGCTGGAAATCGCCCAAGAGAAGGAAGTCCAGTTCTGCATCGACAGTATCCGCTATCTGCGTGAGGAACTGGGGCTCGGTATGCGCGGCCGCTAAAGCAAACCGCGAGGGTGTATCCGATTTTGCGCCGGCTTTGTAGCGGATATCCCTCTTAATTTCAATAAACGCAGAGATGGCTCCGGCCGGGGCGCAGGAAAAGCGCTCCGGCTGGGCGCCAAGCCATAGGGAAATGATACTTGGAGGGGAGTTGAAACCGTATGAAGAAAAAGTTTAAGATCAATGGCGTAATATTTTATCCAGGAGCGGGTATCCTGCTGGCGCTGATCCTATATGGATTTTTGTTTAATGATTCGTTTGTCCGCATTATGACGGCAGCCTACAACGCGGTAACAGATGCGACCGGCTGGTTTATGATGCTCGTCACAGGACTGATTTTGATATTGTGCTTTGTTGTCTGCTTTACGCCGCTCGGCGACAAAAAGGTCGGCGGGCCAAATGCGCAGATCAAGCATGGTATGTTCACATGGGTTGCCATGGTCACCTGCGCCGGTACAGCGACGGCTGTTGTATTCTATGCGGTTGGCGAACCCATCGGTTATTTCCACAACCCACCGGCATGGTGGAATATGGAGCCGGAAACCATGGACACAGCTGTACGTGCCCTGTCCCAATCGGCGTTTCATTGGAGCTTTATTTACTATGCGATGTACGCGTTTTGGGGCTTGATCTGTGGCTATATGATTATGAACCACAAATTGCCGCCTCGTCCATCCTCGGCCCTGTATCCGATTCTCAAGGATAAGGCGTTTGGCCCCATCGGCAAAGTGTTCGACGTGGTTGCCCTACTCGGCCTAGTCGGCGGTATGGTCACCTCGTTGGGGCTTGGTGTTCAACAATTTGCGGCCGGATTGGATTATGTATTCGGCATTGCACCGTCGAATTTTGTATATATTGTAACGCTGGTGGTTGTGATCTGCTCGTTTACCTTCTCCTCGCTTCGCGGGGTCAAAAAGGGCATGGCCATCATCAGCAACGCCAATGCGTGGATTTATCTGGCGGTTATCGCCTTCTTGCTCATCGCTGGGCCCACGATCTTTGAGTTTAAGATTTTCACCCAGGTGGTCGGTGAGATGTTCACCCGGTTTATTCCCAATATCACTGCCGCCGACTCCTTCAACGTGGGCGATGGCTGGGTACAGAACAACACCATTTTCTATGTTGCATGGATCATGGCCTACGCGCCGCTGATGGGCGTGTTCCAAGGTAAAGTCGCGGTCGGCTACACCTGGCGCCGGTTCCTGCTGGTCAACGTGCTGGGCCCTGGCATCTTCAACGTGGTTTGGTTCGTCGCCTTTGGCGGCAATGCCATCTACCTGGATGCATTTGAAGGCGCGACCTTGGGACAGGAGATTGCCGAAGGCGGTATCCCGATTGCAAACTACGCGCTGCTCAACTATATGCCGCTGAGTGTCATCATGATTCCGTTGGTGGTCGCGGCGTTGTTCTTTGGGTTTATCACCTTGGCTGACGCTATGACCGGTACCCTGGCTAAAATGACCATCAAGACCTCCCGCGAGGACGAGGAGGAAGAGGCCCCCATGCTGATGAAGGTGATTTGGGGTGCACTGGTCGGTGTGGACACCTTCTTGTGCTTGTTCTGCTTGGGTTCGGTTGGCACAGGCGCACTACAATTCATGTCGGTTGTCTTTGGGTTGCCCATCTTCATTGTCACCTTGTGCGTCATCTGCAAGCTGGGCAAGATATGCAGCGGCAAGCTGGATAAAGAAATTGAAGCCCTGTCTCCTGCGGAGAAGGAGGCGCTTTATGAGGGCAAGATGTTTAACACCATTGCGCAAAAGCAAATCCCAAAGGCCGAAGGCGTGTCAATCAGCGCGTCCACAGATGAGTAGCCCATATCTTTCTTCTTACCCTTTTTATACACTTGCCCCCAGGCGCTTTTGATAAGCTAGGGGGAACGGGGCGGAGCAATCCGCCCCGTTTTCCTGCTTTACACGCAGGCAGGGCTGTGCTATCCTAAATGAAGATCGCAAGGGTGAGGAGGAATTGGGTGAAAATCACGATTGAACCTGCTCAGATGTCGGAATCCCTCCGGCTGGGGGCAGTATTGGCCCTGACAGGCGGATTTTTTGATGCATACACCTATCTGTGCCGGGGCGGCGTGTTTGCAAACGCACAAACCGGCAACATGGTATTGCTTGGGGTGGATCTGGCCCAAGGGCAATGGATGCATACAACCCATTATTTGCTGCCCATTCTGGCCTTTGCGCTGGGCGTGGCAGTGGCAGACATCTTGAAGCGGCGCTTAAAAAACCGGCCTAGTGGGTTGCATTGGCGGCAGCTGGTGGTATTGGCCGAAATCATGCTGGTCGTGTTGGTTGGCTTTTTGCCCCAATCGATGAATATGGTGGCCAATACACTGATCTCCTTTATCTGTGCGTTGCAGGTGGAATCCTTTCGCAAGGTGCATGGCAGTGCCTTTGCCACCACGATGTGCACGGGCAATTTGCGCTCGGCAACCGAGCTGTTGATCCGCTGGCGGGCGGAGGGGGACGAGGAGGCCCGGCGCAAGGCGGGGCGGTATCTAGCGGTCATCGGATACTTTATCGCAGGTGCTGCGATTGGCGTCGGTGCAGTGCAGTTGTGGGGAAGCCGTGCGGTGTTGGTATGTTGTGCATCGCTGTCGGCCGCTGTTGCATTGATGTTCTGGCAGAGGACCGCTTAAATTTCGGCACTTGCGGGCTGGAATCAAGGCTAGAGCAGGTTGAAATAGGTGGGCGTTTCCATTTCGGGGAGATGGTTCAACATCGCGTGCAGCTCGGCCAGGTGCAAAGCGGCCTGCTGCATATCTCCGTCAGCCAGTGACTGCTGGGCGCGAACAAAGAGGAGTTCGGTATTGTCGATTTCGTTGTGGCGGACTAGGGCGCTGAGCGGCTGGTAATGCTGGCGCCACAGGCCGTAAATGTGCAATAGACTGTCCTGTGCGGCGGACAGATCGCCGGAGCGGATGCTTTGACTGGTTTGCTCCAGCGACTGGGCAAGGGTGGAGGTGGTTCGCTCCACATAGCGGTAGGAGCCGTAGCAGGCAGCAGCGACAAGGCACAGCAGAAAAACCGCAGTGATGACCCGTTTCATGGTTGCACAACCCCCTTTCGCTGGATAAACTCATTACCGCAGTCGTCGAGTGTCATGAGAAACACCTCGGAAACCGAGGGGATGTTGGCCTTTTGCAGCCGGGATTGGATGTCGGATGCCTGCAAGCCGAGTTGCCGCAGATTGCCACGGATGAGTTTGCCGTCTGAGATGACAATAAGCGGGAGGCCCTCTTCGTCGGGTGAGAGCGACAGCATGGATGCGGTAACCGGCCGGTGCTGGGCGTAGAGCACATAGGAAAGCTGGCCGTTGGGCTCTAAGATTCCATATTTTACCTCTGCGGGCGAGGCGATGTTGTTTTGCCGCAGCGCCTCCAACACTTCATCGGTGGTCAGGCGCAGGTCGGCCATTTTTTTGCGGTCCAACTTGCCGCCGCGGATGATAACGGCGGCGCGGCCATTGAACAGACGGCGCAGGCGGCGATTTTTTAGGCATAAAAAAGAAATCAAGATTTCAAGCGAGATGAGGGTCAAGATAGGGATCACGCCGGCAAACAACGGTACGGTTACATCTTGCATGGGGATGGCGGCCAACTCGGAAATCAAAATCGTGACCACAAGGTCGGACGGCTCCAACTCGCCCACCTGCCGCTTGCCCATTAGCCGCAGCGCCGCGATGATGGCGACATAGAGGATCAAGGTGCGGAAAAGAGAAATAGCCATAAAAAACGCTCCAAATTTAGACTCGTATTGGTTAGAATGACCGGAAAAGCGGAATTTATGCACGCCCAATCCGCATGTTTTGCGAAAAAATCAAAGAAACGGTTGACATTTGGCGGGCGTGTGCTTATAATGAAAAACAATTACAGAAATTTTAAATGCGATGAACAGGAAAGTAATGCGTCCAGGGCCTAAGCAGAGAGCCGCCGGCTGGTGCGAGACGGCAAGGCAGGGTGTGTGAAAGTCGCCTGTGAGCGGCTGCGCTGAAACCAAGGAGTAAGCGCAGACGGCTAACCGCCGTTATACGGTTCGGCGTTTGTTTATTTGAATGCCGGTAAAGGGGCCGCGCCAGGCGCGGCAATAAGAGTGGTACCGCAGAGCGAAAGTCTTTGTCTCTTAAAAAGAGGCAAGGGCTTTTTTTATTGACGGCGCCCATGGCAAGGCGGCTAGGCCGCCGGTATCTCCAGAAGGAATGAGGGTAGAAGAATGAAGATCAATGGTTCACAGATTTTGGTCGAAGTCCTGGTCGAGCAGGGTGCGGATACGATTTTTGGCTATCCCGGCGGCTCGGTGCTCGATATCTATGATGCGTTGTATAAAAATCGCGACCGGGTCCACCATGTCCTGACCGCGCATGAACAGGGCGCCGCTCATGCGGCTGACGGCTATGCCCGCGCAACCGGTCGCACCGGCGTATGCCTGGCGACTTCGGGACCGGGTGCGACCAACCTGGTCACCGGGATTGCGACTGCATATATGGACTCGATTCCCATGGTTGCCATCACTGGCAATGTCGGCACCAAGCTCATCGGCAAGGATTCCTTCCAGGAAGTTTACATCGGCGGGATTACGATGCCGATCACCAAGCACAATTTTATGGTCCGCCGGGTGGAGGAGCTGGCCGACGCTTTGCGGGACGCATTCCGGATCGCCCAGACCGGGCGCCCGGGACCGGTCTTGGTTGATATCCCCAAGGATGTGATGGTGGCAGAGTGTGAGTTTGAAAACAAAGCGCCGTTGGATACTACGACGGTTTTTGATGTCAAGCAGAGCGATTTGCAGCGCATCGCCGCGGCCATCAACGAGGCCAAGCAGCCGGTCCTGTATTTTGGCGGCGGTGTTGCGACCGCAGACGCTGGCAAAGAGCTGGCTGAGTTGATGCACAAGGCAAATATCCCGGCGGTCGGGACGATCATGGCCATCGGCGTGCTGCCGGTGGAGGACCCGCTCTATATGGGAATGATCGGTATGCACGGTAAGGTATCTTCGGGCTTTGCGGTCGATAAAGCCGATCTGATTGTCGCCATTGGCGCGCGGTTCTCCGACCGCGTCGCAACCGATCCCAATGCCTTTGCCCCCAACGCTAAGGTCATCCATGTGGACATTGATGCGGCCGAGATCAACAAGAATATGGCGACGGATGACTCACTTGTTTCAGATGCCAAAACTTTCTTGCAAGGTGTGCTGCCCTTTGTCCAGCCGCGTGAGCATAAGGAGTGGCTGGCCCAGATTGCCGACTGGCAGCAGCGCATGGACTATCGCCCCAAGGATGATGACAGCGTCATCAAACCCCACCAGATCATGGCCGCGATTGCCGATATGGCCGGAGAGGATGCGTTGATTGTCACCGATGTCGGCCAGCACCAGATGTGGGCGGCCCAGTACAGCCGCCGCAACAAGCCCCGCCACTTTATTACCTCGGGCGGTCTGGGAACCATGGGCTTTGGCTACGGCGCCGCCATCGGCGCGCAGATGGCCCAGCCGGGCAAACGGGTCATCCACATCACGGGCGATGGGTCCTTCCACATGAACCTCAATGAGATGTGTACGTCGGTTTCTAACAATCTGCCGATTATCACGGTCCTGCTCAACAATCAGGTATTGGGCATGGTATACCAGTGGCAGACCATGTTCTACGGCGAGCGTTATGCCGCCACCGAACCCGAGCGCAAGACCGATTTTGTCAAGCTGGCTGAGGCATTCGGCGCCCACGGCTTGCGTTGCCACGACCTGGCCGGATTTAAGCAGGCGTTTGCTCAGGCACTGCAAAACCAAGGCCCGACGGTCATCGATTGTGTGATGGACCGCAAAGAGCGCGTGCTGCCCATGATCCCGGCCGGCAAGTCGGTCCGCAATATTGTTATCTATTAAGGAGGCGCGTACCATGCAAAAATATATCTTGTCGGTGATGGTTAAGAATAACGCCGGCGTGCTGGCGCGTGTGTCCAGCCTGTTTGGCCGCCGCGGGTTTAACATCGACTCTTTGACCGTGTCAGCGACCACCGACCCCAAGGTTTCCCGGATGTCGATCATCGTCCAGGGCGACGAGGCCACGCTCGAGCAGATCATTAAGCAGGTGTCCAAGCTGGAGGAGACCATTTGGATCGACCAACTGTGGGAGGATGAGAGTTACTGTAAGGAGCTGGTGTTTGTCAAGGTGCTCGCCGAGACACCCGACGCCCGGGAGAGCATCCGCGAGATCGCAGAGGTCTACAACGCGAACATCGTCGAGTCCACCCATAATGCGATTATTGTGGAGCTGACCGAGGTGCCCAGCCGGATCGATGCGTTTTTGGATGTGATCTCGAATTTCGAGATCATTGAGATGTGCCGCTCGGGCGTGACAGCGATGGTGCGGTAAGCATTCTGCTTTTGCCGGTGCCATTGTAGGAGTTGTTTTGTTATATAATATAATTATATAAATCTACTATATTTTAGGGAGGAAACTAAAATGGTAAAGATGTACTATGATTCCGACTGCAATCTGTCCCTGCTGGATGGCAAGACGGTTGCCATCCTGGGCTTTGGCTCCCAGGGCCATGCCCATGCGATGAACCTGCATGATTCGGGTGTCAATGTTGTCGTTGGCCTGCGTCCGGGCTCCAAGCACGTCGCCAAGGCTGAAGCAGCTGGGATCAAGGTCGTAACTCCGGCCGAAGCAGCGGCGATGGGCGACATCATCATGATGCTCGTACCCGACGAGAAGCAGGCGGACATCTATAAAGAAGTGGTAGAGCCCAACCTCAAGCCGGGCAACTGCCTGGGCTTTGCGCACGGCTTTAACATTCATTTCAAGCAGATCATCCCGCCGGCTGACGTGGACGTCATCATGGTTGCGCCTAAGGGACCGGGCCACACCGTTCGCCGCACCTATGTAGAGGGCGCAGGCGTTCCCGATCTGGTTTGTGTACATCAGAATGCAACCGGCAAGGCGATGGATTTGGCGCTGGCATATGCGGCTGGCATCGGCGGCGGCCGTGCGGGCATCCTGGAATCCACCTTCCGTGTTGAGACCGAGACCGACTTGTTCGGTGAGCAGGCAGTTCTGTGTGGCGGCGTATGTGAGCTGATGAAGGCTGGCTTTGAAACCCTGGTCGAGGCCGGTTATGCGCCCGAGAATGCGTACTTTGAGTGCGTGCATGAGATGAAGCTGATCGTTGACCTGATCAACGAGGGCGGCTTTGCCAAGATGCGCTACTCGATTTCCGACACCGCCGAATACGGTGACTATCGCACCGGCAAGCGCATCATCACCGAGGAGACCCGCAAGGAGATGAAGAAGATCCTGCGTGAGATCCAGGACGGCACCTTTGCTTCC
>CAJFUJ010000027.1 GCA_904420185.1 uncultured Butyricicoccus sp.
ACCGGCCCGACCGGAGCAACCGGAGCGACTGGCCCAACTGGCCCGACCGGGGCAACAGGTGCAACCGGCCCGACAGGCCCAACCGGTCCGACCGGTATGGCAAGCACGGTGGCAGTGGGTACAGTGCAAACCGGTGAACCGGGTTCTGAAGCATCTGTTACCAACAGCGGTACAGATCAGAATGCCATTTTGGACTTCGTAATCCCACAAGGCCAAACCGGCACGAGCGGTATGCCTGATGTGTTGGCGATGACCGATGCGCCGGCTCAGCCCAGCACAGCAAATCAACCGCTCACCTTCCACGGAACCAATTTAATTTCGGGCAGCGCAATTACGCATGATGCGGGCGCGGCTGAAGCAGTGATCCATGAAACCGGCATTTATCAGGCATTTTTTGCAGGGGTAGCTGGGGTACCATCTGGGATTGACATTCCAGCAACCATTTCGGTGACCCTCCAGCAAAATGGCACTGCGGTACCCGGTGGGGCAACGCGTGAAACCCTTCTTGCAAACGGCGCCTACACCAATATGGCATTTAGTATTCCATTTTCAGTAAGTTCGGTGCCGGCAGATATACAGGTGGTGCCGGATCAGACAGGTTTCCTGTTTAGCGACCTGGCGTTGACCCTTCTGCGCCTTGGGGATGCAAACCAAGCATAAAATATATGGATAGGGTATGAGCGGCAGCGTGACGTGAATCGCAAGGTTGGTAAGCAGTAAAAAGCGGAAATCCGAATTATGGATTTCCGCTTTTTTGTTGCACCTTCACATATCAAGAAAGCTGTTGCCGTACACGGGGGAAACACAGTGGGGAAAGCCTAAAACAATCTGACAAATTATTTTGCCATAACGGAAAAAATCTGATATGATTAAAACAAAAAATGAGGCGAATGAAAATGAACTATGTGCATAAAGTGCAGTATTATGAAACCGACCGTATGGGAGTGACCCATCACTCCAACTATATTCGTTGGATGGAGGAGGCACGTGTGGCTTTTTTGCAGGCGATTGGATGGAATTACGCACGGCTAGAGCAAATGGGCGTGACTTCGCCTGTGATTGGCGTGTCATGCGAATTTAAAAATACGACCACATTTGATGATACAGTGGAGATCGAAATCCAGGTTAAGGGATGGAATGGCGTAAAATTGGAGTTGTCTTACACCATGCATAATCAGGCAACTGGGGCATTGGTTTGCGTAGGTGTTTCATCCCACTGCTTCCTAGGGACGGATGGGAAGATCTTGCGCTTACAGCGCACCCATCCGGCATTTTTCCAGGCTTTGCAGGCACAAGTTGCTGCAAAATAATCAGGCCTGCTGTAACAAATACTGGCCGGCGAAATGGACGGCAACTGCACCGTCCGCCGCCGCAGTGACGATCTGCCGTAGTGGCTTGGTGCGTACGTCGCCCGCAGCGAATACGCCGGGCAGGTTGGTACGGGTGGTTTCGTCCGCGACGATATACTTTTGTGCATCTAGGGTCAGCTGGCCTTCAAACAGCGTGGTTTCCGGTGCCCGACCGATCGCCGCGAATACGCCGTCGCACGCCAAATCCTGCTGAGCGCCGGTTTGCACGTCCTCCAGCCGTAACCCGGTAATGTGGCCGTCATGCAATAGGGCGACCGGGCGCTGATTCCATAGGATTTTGATATTTTCGGCCGCTTCGAGCGACTTGGTATAGACTTGGTCGGCGCGTAGGGTATCCCGGCGATGGATGAGATAGACCGTCTTGGCTAGCGAGGACAAGGTGAGCGCTTCCCCAACGGCAGAGTTGCCGCCGCCGACGACCGCTACCGTTTTCCCGCGGAAGAACATCCCGTCGCAGGCCGCGCAGTAGGCCATACCGTGGCTGCGCATCTCTTGCTCACCGGGCAGGCCGAGCGGGCGGGGATTGGCACCCGTGGCAATGACAACCGTACGGCCGGAAAATTCGCCTTCGTCGGTCATGATGCGCTTGACCGGGCCTCCGAGCTCGACTTGGGTGGCGCTGGCCAACACCGTCTGTGCGCCAAAGCGCTCAGCTGTGCGCTGCATCCGCTCGCCAAGGGTGAAGCCGTCGATGCCCTCTTCAAAGCCGGGAAAGTTATCAACCTGTTCTGTGGTCGCCATTTGGCCGCCTGCCGACAGCTTTTCAATGACAAGCGCCGACAGACCGGCACGTACAGCATATAGGGCGGCTGTGTATCCGGCAGGGCCGCCGCCTAAAATGAGCATATCATAGAGCTTGTCCATAATGGCCTCCTTATTCGATGCCTTGCTCGCGCAGCCAGGCGTCTATGGCAGCCTTGGAATCCGGGGCGATCAAAGCTGGGCCGGGTGCGCCGTCGCGGAAGAGCAAAAAGGTAGGGATGGTGTCAACCGAAAATTGCTGCGCCAAACCGGGCTGCTCGTCGATGTTGACCTGGCCAAAGGCAAGGGACTGGTTTTCGCTGAGCTTTTGAACAACCGGACCTAGACGGCGGCAATATACGCACCAGGGTGCCCAAAATTCGACCAGAACCGGATGCGGGGCCGCAGAAACTTTTTCAGAAAAATCAGCTTGTGTGAACGCTTGGATTGCCATATTGATTCGCTCCTTTCGTAAACGGGCGGCAGATTTGCCGCATCGATTGTGAGGTTTTGTATGCTTTTATTATACCCGATTTTTTGGCGGATACCGTGAGAAAATCACAGTCTGCAAAATATATGAAAAGTAGGGCCTATCACCGGAGTAAGGAAAGCCGCGCCTCTGCGCTTGGACCAATATCCAAGTGCGGGGCGCGGCTTTGAGTTTTCTATGCTATTTACGCAGGGCCAGCAACAAGATGGTTACGAGGATGCAGGCAAAGCCGATGACATCAACAGCGGTCAGGGAAACGCCCAGCCAAAATACGCTGAACAGCGCGGCACTGACCGGCTCAATGGAACCGACGATGCTGCTGGGACCAGGGCCAATACGGCGCACACCTTCGATATACAATGTGAAGGACAGAATGGAGCCAAACAACAGGATGCAGCCGATGAAGAACAGGGCTTCGAGATCCAAGTGTACGGCCTGCCGCCACGGCTGCTTCCACAGCATCATGGCGATGCCAGCTACAAACATCCCCCAGCCGACTACCGAAAAAGAGTCATAACGTTCCAGTAGGGATACCGGTGAAACCGCATAGATCGCAAAGAAGACCGCACCGATCAGCCCCCAAAAGAGCGCTTCATTGGACAATACCAGGGAGTTGAGGCTGCCGTGGGTGGCGATGAGAAAAATACCAACCAGGTCCAGCAATATTACAAGGACCTCGAGCCGGGTAGGCCAACGCAACGCCCGCATACATAAGTACATCATGATCAGAGCAGGGCCGAGATATTGTAAAACCGTGGCAGTCCCTGCGTTGGAATATTGGATAGCTGTCAGGTAGGTGTATTGACATCCCCCGATGCCCAGCAGCCCAAATGCAACCAGCATGCCAGCATCCCGCTTGTTGCGCCATACCGCAAAGGCGGCTTTGCGCCCGCGGATGATCTGAATTAGCACCATGATCCCACCAGCGATCAGCAGTCGCCAGCATACCAGCCATTCGCTGGTCAGTCCCTTATAGGTGAAGAGAAATTGGCTGCACGCGCCTGAAAATCCCCAAAAACAGCCACCCAAAAAGGTCAGACAAAAACCAATCCAGTGGCTGGCCGTGTGTTTTGCTTTGTTTCCCATGCATCGCACCCCTTTAACTGTATTTGCATAATAGTATAGCATTTTGTCCGAACTTTGACAAGTTACAGTATGTAATACAAAAGCCCCGGTTTTCCGGGGCTTTTGCAGGAGGTGAGAATATTCCATTTTATAGGAGTGGGGCAAAGAGACGGATGATAGATGCGAGGATGGAAGAAATCCAGGGGACATGCCGGAACCACTCTTGATCGATGAGGCGGGACTGTCCCATAATATCGATCATATCGTCTTTGATTTCGTGGATAACTTTGCCGCCATAGAGCACAGTGCCGCATTCAAAGTGCATAAAAAAGGAGCGAAAATCCATATTGATGGTGCCGACCACCCCCACATCGTCGTCGGATACAATCATTTTCGCGTGTAGGAAGCCCGGGGTATACTCGTAGATTTTGACTCCAGCGCGCGTCAGCTGCTGGTAAAAAGAGCGCGTGGCCAGGTAGACCAGTTTTTTATCCGGAATACCAGGCGTGATAATGCGCACATCCACACCGCTCTGGGCGGCGGTCATCAGCGCCAGGATCATCTCATTGTCGAGGATCAGATAAGGTGTGGTGATATAAACATAGTTGCGGGCGTTGTTGATGATCTGCATATAGACGGTTTCGCCGATGTTGTAGTCATCAAGCGGGGAGTCGCCAAATGACTGCACATAGCCGTCCCCCGGACGCGACAGGGTAGGCCGGTATTGGAGATGGTTGGACGCCACAACGTTGGTCGAGTATTCCCACATTTCTAAAAATAGTTCGGTCATGCTGGCCACGCCTGCGCCGCGCAGCTCAATGCCCGTATCCTTCCAGTGGCCAAAGGGGGAGCGGCGGTTGATATATTCGTCAGCAATGTTCGCACCGCCCATATAGCCGACATTGCCGTCGATGATGGTGATTTTGCGGTGGTCGCGGTAGTTGAGATAGGTGTTCAGTGTAGGGATAAAGCGGTTAAAACGCACCACGCGGATGCCTAAAGAGTGCAGATAGCGGTCATAGCCAGCCGGGAGCTTGGATAGGCAGCCTGCATCGTCGTACATCACGCGTACCTCGAGCCCCTGGGCAGCTTTTTCAGCCAAAATATCCAGAATAGGTTTCCACATTTCGCCCTGTTCGATGATAAAATATTCCATGAAGATAAAGCGTTTGGCCTTTTTCAGTTCCACACACATGGCTTCAAATTGCCGCTCGCCCACGGGGAAATACCGGGTGGTTGTTTCGCCCCAAGCGGGCAGGCCGGTTAGCGCTTCAATGTATTCGGTACGGCGTGTGTGGCGCGGCATGGCAGCCGACAGCCTTCCGCTGGCCGGATGGGACAGGCCGGAAGAAAAATCCGGCCGTGCAGGCTGAAAGCGGTGCAGCGCGTGCGCCCGGTTGAGCGGGGTGTTGCCCCAGAGCAAGTAAAACAAGCCGCCAAATAGGGGGAAAAATAAAATGAGAATAATCCAAGGGATTTTGTACGAGGGATTGTCGTATTTTCGCACCAGCCAAATAATGATGACCATTGAGAGCAAGGTGCAAAAACGGTCCACCCATGGCACATATTCGATGATTTTACTCATGCCCCAGATGACCAGAACCGCTTGAATAAAAATGAGCAATCCGCCCATAATGCGCCGGTCACCTAGGAACTTTCCAAGCTGCCTTTTCATAGTCACCCTCCTGTGAGTCCTTTGCAGGATTCCGTCTCCATCATACCGCGTTCGACCTTTGGTGTCAATCGAAGGGGGGGAAGTTTACGTATAGTTTTTCGCCTAGGCGCATAGGGTGTGAAGAATAGGAAAGAGGAGGGCGATATGACCATGCTGACGGTTTTGTTAGCGGCTGGATTTTTTGCCGTAGGTCTATTTTTGACCATGCGTGGTGGCGATCAGTTTGTGGACGCAGCCGCACGTCTGGCGGAAGCGAGCGGGATCCCGCGCTTTATTGTGGGGGCCACGCTTGTCAGCCTGTGTACAACAGCGCCCGAGCTGACAGTATCCATGTTGGCCACCCTGCGTGGTTCGGTCGATCTAGCGGTTGGCAACGCAGTGGGGTCGGTCCTGTGCAATACCGGATTGATTTTGGGTATATCTGCCCTGCTCGCGCCGGCTGTATTTCACGCGTGCGAGGCCAAGAGGAAGGGGGGCCTTTTGATTGCGGTCACTGTGCTGCTGGCGGCGTTTTCGGTTGACGGTGTGCTGGAGACCGGGGAAGCACTGGGGCTGTTGGCTGCGCTGTTTGCCTTTTTGGCCATGAATCTGCAAAGCGCGGCCCAGGAGCGAAGCCAAGCCGGCAGGCGGCGGTTTGTACCCGGTGAAGGCGGGCGGACGTTGGTTCGGTTTCTGCTGGGCGGCGCAGCGGTGATACTGGGCGCAAAGCTAATGGTAGACCATGGCGTGGTGTTGGCACGGCTGCTCGGCGTGCCGGAGAGCGTCATTGGGTTGACGCTGGTTGCCTTGGGGACCTCGCTGCCCGAGTTGATGACCGCCCTGGCGGCCATCCGCAAAGGCGAGGGGGCGCTGTCGGCCGGCAACATTGTGGGCGCAAACCTGATTGATCTAGCCCTGGTGTTGCCCGCCTGCGTAGCAGTCGGCGGCGGATGGCTGCCGGTTGGTATGGAAACCTTTGTGCGGGACCTGCCAGTTGCAGTGGCGCTGCTGGCGCTGGCTTTGCTGCCGGCCATGGTGGGTGGACGGCTGTGGCGCATACAGGGAGCAGCGTTGTTGGCGCTATATGGGGCGTATGTGTATCGTTTGACCGGTGGATAGGGAAGCTCTTCATTTTTTCTGGGCGCTGTGGTACAATGGAAAAAACAAAAGGAGTATACCACTATGTTTGATTTCCATGCACGCGTGCCGCAGGAAGAGCTGAATCGCCGTTTGGCCGCATTGCGCGAAAAGCTCACCGCAACCGACCCCGATTGGGCGTTGGCGATTTTCAATCATAAAATTAGTTTGTATTATTTAACCGGGACCATGCAGGAGGGCGTGCTGACGCTGACACCCGACCAGGCCATTTTGTGGGTACGCCGCAGCTTCCAGCGCGCGCAAACCGAATCGGCCTTGGACGATGTCCGCCCTATGCGCTCCTTCCGGACCCTGGGCGAATATTTTACCGACGTGCCTGCCTGCGTATACCTGGAGACGAAAACCGCTACACTTGACTGGCTGGCCATGGTGCGCAAGTACCTGCCCTTTGACAGCTGGAAACCGGTAACCCCATTGCTAAATAGCCTGCGTGCGGTGAAAAGCGAATATGAGATCGAATGCATTCGAAAGGCGGGTACTCTGATCGCCGAGGTAACCCAAACCGTGCTGCCGCAGATCGTGCGCGAAGGCATGAGCGAAGCCGAACTGTGTGGCGCGGTCTATTTGGAGCTGTTGCGGCGCGGATCAATGGGGGTTTCGCGCTATAACCAGCCACTGGGGGAAGAAGCCGGTGGCTATGGCGGCTTTGGCGAAAATACGCTGATTCCGGCCGCCTTTGACGGACCGGATGGATGTGTAGGAACTTGTGTGGCCATGCAGTCCATCGGCTCGGCCGCGCGCCTGCTGCGGTGCGGCGATCTGATTTTGATGGATCAGCCGGGCGGTGCGCTGGGTTATCACGCGGACAAGACCGTGGTGTACTATTATGGGCGGCTGACGGATGATCCGCGGGCAGACACCATCCGCGAGGCTTACGAGCTATGTGTCCGCATTGAAAAGTGGGCGTCGGCCCAGCTTAAGCCGGGCGCAATTCCCGAGCAGGTCTATCTGCAAGCCGTGGACATGGTACCCGAAAAGTACCAGAAGGGCTTCATGTCTGGCGGCAAATTTTTGGGACACTCGATTGGTCTGACCATGGATGAATCACCGGTCCTGGCCAAGTCCTTCCGGGAACCCATGCAGGAGGGTATGGTTTTTGCCGTGGAGCCCAAAATCGCGCTCGACGGCATCGGCATGGTCGGCACTGAGAACACCTACTTGGTCACCCCATCGGGCGGGCAGTCGCTTACCGGCTCGATCTTGCCGCTCACCGAGCTGGGGTGATGCGGGCAGGGGGCTCGCAGGGGGCGCTGCCCCCTGCACCCCCGGCGGGGCTCCGCCCCT
>CAJFUJ010000028.1 GCA_904420185.1 uncultured Butyricicoccus sp.
GTCAAAATCACGCTGCTGGCCGGGCGCGCCCACCTCAAACACACCGAGGGCGGCGACTTCCGCCAGGCCACCTACCGCGCCGTGCGGCAGGGTTTGATGCAGGCCCAAAACCTCCTGCTCGAACCCTATTACGCCTTCCGGCTGGAGGTGCCCGTGGCCCAGGCCGGCCGGGCCATGACCGATTTGCAGCGCATGAACGGCACGGTCCAGCCGCCCGACACGGCCGGCGACACCGCCATACTCACCGGCACAGCGCCGGTTTCGTCCATGCGCGGCTACTGGAGCGAGGTGACCGCCTACACCAAGGGCCAGGGCCGCCTGACCTGCACGCTGGACGGCTATGCGCCCTGCCACAACGCCGAGGAGGTCATCGCAGCCACCGGCTACGACCCGACGCGCGACCTGGACAACCCGCCCGATTCGGTGTTCTGCGCGCACGGGGCCGGTTACACGGTCAAGTGGGACGAAGTGCCCCAAAAGGCCCACGTGGACCCGGGCGTGCGGCTGGCCCCGCTGGACGCAGATGACGCACCCAACGCCAAACCGCAGCCGCCGCGTTCCGCTTCCATCCAGGCGACCGACAAGGAGCTCGAGGAAATCTTCGTGCGCACCTATGGGCCGATCAAGAACCGCGGCTTTGAGGCCTTCCGCAGCGCCAAAAAACGGCCGGATACCCCCCAACGCGAATATTTGACCCGCATCCGGCCGGACGATTACCTGCTGGTGGATGGCTACAACATCATCTTCGCCTGGGACGAGCTGACCGCCGTGGCCAAGGACGACCTGTCGGCCGCCCGCGCCCTGCTGTTGCGCATTTTGAGCAACTTCCAGGGCGTGCGCAAATGCCACCTGATCGTGGTGTTTGACGCCTACAAGGTGCGGGGCGGGGTGCGCTCGGTGGAAAAGGACGGCAACATCGATGTGGTGTACACCAAAGAAGCCGAAACCGCGGATATGTATATCGAAAAAGCCTCCTATGACCTGTCGCGCAGGCACCGGGTACGGGTGGCGACCTCGGACGCGCTCGAGCAGATGATCATCCTGGGCCACGGCGCCGAGCGCCTTTCGGCCAAGGACCTCAAATGGGAGGTCGAACAGGCAAATGAACAGATTGACGCGCTCATCGCCCACTTTGCCGCCAAGATGGGCAAAAAACCCGAATAAAAAAGGCCCGCACGCTTTTTGCGCGCGGGCCTTTTGCAGAGGCCGCCGGAGCGGGATCGGATGTACGGGCGCCCAACTTATTCTGTGATGGCAGTGCTGAGCATCTGTGTGCCTTCGCTCAGATCAGCGACAGCGGTTTGCAACTGCTCGGCCATCTGGGTGGAAAGCTCGGTGAGCTTGGTTTGGTCGGTTTCGTTGACTGCAGAGATCAGGGTGTCCAGATAGTCGATCATGGACTGGCAGCCGGACTGCAGCTTTTCATGGGCAGCGGCATAGGCCTCGGGCGGCACGACGGAGATGAAATTCTCCATGGGCTGCTTGAGGCTGTTCAGCAGCTCGATGGCAGCGTCAGGATCGGTGGGATCGATGGTGGAAGCGTCCTGCTGGATTTGGACCATGTCGTCGCGCATCTGGGTGACCGCCTGCTGGTATTCGGCCTCGGTCAGCGCAGCAGCGGCAGAGGAGGCAGCAGGAGCAGCCGAAGAAGCCACCGGCGACGAGGCAGCGCCTGCATCCCCCGCGGCGTTCGTGTCATTCCCGCCGCAACCAGCCAGGAGGAGCGACATGGTCAGCGCCGATGCAACCACGGCGCCGCAGATCTTGTACTTGTTTGTTTTCATTTTTTATCCCTTCCTTGTTTACCCCAACAAAAAGAATCTGTTGGCCAATTTTCTTCATCATCATACCGCAAGATATAGGATTCGTCAACGATAAATTCACAAAAAAGCAAATATACCCAAACCAACGGGCGGAAGGGATGCTTCTGAATGCGAATTGACGAAAACAATTCAAAATGCACATCATAATACCCTGTTGTGCGGTTGCATCTGCGTCCAAAGTCTGCTATCCTATAAACAAAGATGCGCTGCAAAGGTAGGCTGGCGCGTCCGAAGAGAAGGATGTGCATATGATGAAAAGTATCGGATATTACAATGGACGGATAGAGCCGCTGGAGCAGCTGATGATCCCGGCGCTGGATCGGGCGGTGTACTTTGGCGATGGCTGCTATGAGGCGGTATACTTGATCAACGGCGTGCTGTTCGGGCTGGAGGAGCACTTGGACCGCTTTTACAATTCGTGCCGGCTGCTCAAGCTGCCGTTTCATTTGGACCGGCAAGCGCTCAAGGCCGAGCTGCAAAAGGTCATCGAGGCAGTGGAGCCCGACTTCGCCGGGATGCTCTATTGGCAGGCGTCACGCGGCACCGATTACCGGAACCATGCCTTCCCGCCACCGGAAGTCAAGCCCAACCTGCTCATGTTTGCGCGCCCGGCCGCACTGGACCCCATCCATCCCAAGCCGCTGAAGCTGATCTCACTGGAAGATACCCGCTTTTTGCATTGCAATATCAAAACCATCAACCTGCTGCCCAGTGTGATGGCCAACCAAGAGGCCCATGCGCGCGGCTGTGATGAGGCGGTCCTGCACCGCGGTTCGCGGGTGACCGAGGGCTCCCATTCCAATATTCTGATCCTGCAAAACGGCACGCTGCGCACCCCGCCCGCTGATGAGCTGATTCTGCCCGGCATCACCCGCAAGCACCTGCTGGCGCTGGCCGGGGAACACGGCATCCCAACCAGCGAACAGCCTTTTTCGATGGTGGAGCTGATGAATGCCGACGAAATCCTGGTGACCAGCTCGGGCGCGCTTTGCTCGCCGGTCTGCGAGGTGGACGGCATCCCGGTCGGCGGCAAAGACCCGGATACCCTGGCCGTGCTGCAAAAAGCCTACGCGGACAAATTCCTGCGGGAAACCAAACAAATTTGAGAAAAGTCTCCCGCCGTCCTTGACAAAGGCACGCAAAATCCGTATAATAAAATGGATTTCATCCAATAGGAAATGACAGGCGATGAAAAAGAGGAGTACCTCTGTGCACGCTCCCAAGAGAGAAGGCGGCTGGTGCGAGCCTTCGGGCGGGCAGAGGGAAGGTAGCTTTAGAGCCGGCACGCCGAAGGAGCAGTAGGCGTGCCCGTCCGGCCCGCGTTAAGGGCAGCCGAGCGCGCAGGCCGCACAGGCCCGCGAATTTAGGTGGTACCACGGAAGCAGCAGCCTTCGTCCTAAAGCACAGGACGAAGGCTTTTTCATTTTTTGTACACCACAATTTTTCCATAAAGGAGCGTATTGCGTTTATGAGCGAATTGCCCAAGATTTACGACCCCTCTGCGGTCGAGGAAAAGCTCTACCGGTTCTGGAACGACAGCGGCTTTTTCAACGCAGAGGTCGATGCAACCAAAAAACCCTTCACCATCGTCATCCCGCCCCCGAACGTCACCGGCCAGCTGCACATGGGCCACGCCTTTGACGAAACCCTGCAGGACATCCTGATCCGCTTCAAGCGGATGCAGGGCTATTCGGCGCTGTGGATGCCCGGCACCGACCACGCCGGCATCGCCACCCAAATCAAGGTGGAGGAAACCTTGCGCAAGGAAGAAGGCCTGACCCGCTACGACCTGGGCCGCGAAAAATTCCTGGAGCGGGTGTGGGACTGGAAAAACCAGTACGGCTCGCGCATCATTGAGCAGCTGAAAAAGCTGGGCTCGTCGTGCGACTGGCGGCGGGAACGCTTCACCATGGACGAGGGCTGCTCCCGGGCGGTCAAAGAGGTGTTCGTCAGCCTGTACGAAAAGGGCCTGATCTACAAGGGCCACCGCATCATCAACTGGTGCCCGCACTGCACAACCGCGCTGTCGGACGCCGAGGTCGAATACGAACCCCAGCCGGGCAAGCTGTGGCACATCCGTTACCCGCTGGCCGACGGCTCGGGCGACCTCATTGTCGCCACCACCCGCCCGGAAACCTTCATGGGCGACACCGGCGTGGCCGTCAACCCGAACGACGAGCGCTACAAGCACCTGATCGGCAAAACCTGCATCCTGCCCATTATGAACCGCGAAATCCCGATTTTCGGCGACGAATATGTAGACATGGAATTCGGCACCGGCTGCGTCAAGGTCACCCCATGCCACGACCCCAACGACTTCGAAATGGGCCAGCGCCACAACTTGGAACAGATCCTGGTGTTCAACGAGGACGCAACGGTCAACGAAAACGGCGGCAAATACTGCGGCATGGATCGCTATGAATGCCGCGAAGCGGTCATCCGCGACCTGGAAGAAGGCGGCTACCTGGTCAAGACCGAGGAGCACGAGCACAACGTCGGCACCTGCTACCGCTGCGGCACCACGGTCGAACCCATGACCTCGGCGCAGTGGTTCGTCAAGATGGCGCCGCTGGCCAAACCTGCCATGGAGGTCGTCAAGGACGGCCGGGTCAAATTCGTCCCCGACCGGTTCTCCAAGACCTACCTGCGCTGGATGGAAAACGTGCACGACTGGTGCATCTCCCGGCAGCTGTGGTGGGGCCACCGCATCCCGGCCTATTACTGCGACGACTGCGGCCAAATGACCGTGTCGCGCACCGATGTGACCGTCTGCCCCAAGTGCGGCGGCACCCACATCCGCCAAGAAGAGGACGTGCTCGATACCTGGTTCTCCAGCGCGCTGTGGCCGTTCTCTACCCTGGGCTGGCCGGACAAAACCCCCGAACTCGACTATTTCTACCCCACCAGCGTGCTGGTCACCGGCTATGATATCATCTTCTTCTGGGTGGCGCGCATGATCTTCTCCGGCCTCGAGCAGATGGGCGAGGAGCCGTTTAAGACCGTCTATATCCA
>CAJFUJ010000029.1 GCA_904420185.1 uncultured Butyricicoccus sp.
CTAACTGATTTTTGCTGATCAGTTAGACCTTTTTTATTTTGCTCTCATTTATCTGAATTTTCTGATTTTGCGCAACAAATGGCCTTTCCTGTGGCCTACAAGTGAGAGGGTTAGATCAGGCCCTCCGGCGGTACCTTAGCGCGGATCTGGCTGCTGTCGTATTCCGGGTAGTGGTAACGCCAGCGGTCGTATTCCTCCTGAGAGATCTCACCGGCTTCCAATTTGGCCGCCTGTTCCCGCCAGGCCCAGAGCATCTCATGCAGCCGAGCAGCATCCTTGTTTTTGCGGAAATCCACCTGCAAGGCAAGCTCACCGTCCTGCTCCGTGACCTTCAGACCATAGTTATCCTCCAGGGTAAACAGGGTGTGCATCAGCCCCACATAGGAATCGATATCCGGCACCGTCAGCGCATGGGGCGACACGTCCAGCACCTGGGCCAGGGCGGCGGTCAGGTCGGCTTTGGGGGTTCTCGTCCCGGTTTCGTACTGTGCCAGGCGCACGTCGGCGGACTTTGCCGGAAAGCCCAGCGCCATGCCGAGATATTTCTGCGTCATGCCCCGCAGGAGACGGAAAAAGTGAATGCGTTCGCCGATTGCCATCGCGGTCAGCTCCAATCCGTGGATATTGATAGATGGAGCATAGCATATTTGCTTAGCTTTGTCAAGGGAATCTAAGCAAATTTATTTCATAATATTTCTTTTAAAAGGCTTGAAATAAGCTTATATGTATAGTATCATAAGGATACTAAGCGAATAAGTTTAGATAACATAGCGCATCAAATGATCCGCCAGATTTTTGGTTGCGAAACGGAGAAAAAGTGGCGGACAGATCTATAACGATCCGCTGGCCTATGCCGAACTAATTTTGAATGTTGAACCGGAACTATATCTAAAGGCTGTGACAAAGAAAACTCCATTTCTAACAGAATTGTTCCAATAGGAGGCGGATTATGAAAATCAGCGTGATTACAAACGGCATCAGCCAGGACTATGAAACCTGCTGCAAAGTGCTCAAGGAGACCGGCGTACAGTACGCCGAATTGCAGGAGGTGTACGGCAGGCGGGTGGAACTGCTGACCGAAGCACAGGCCGGGCAGATCAAAGCGCTCAACCAACAATACGGCATCACGCCGGTCAGCGTGACCACCCATGCCTTTGCCGGGGTGGACGTGATGGGCCTGGAAATCGGGGACGAAACCTACGAAAAGCACCTGAACCTGCTCAAAAACGGCATCCGCATGGCCAAGATTGTGGGGGCGCCGTGCTGGGCATCCTGTTCCATATGTAGGCCCCAATTCGTTTTCTCGCCCGACAAGGAAGGGTCCAGGGGCTAGCCCCTGGCGGGGTGCAGGGGCGGAGCCCCGCCAGGGGTGCGGGGGCTGGCCCCTGCACTGCGATAGAGCACCAGCGACGCATAGGGCGGCAGCTGGAGCGTGGTTTGAGGGGTGCTGCCCGGGTAGTTGGACAGCAGGCAGGTGAAGCCGGTCAGGTCCACCGGGCAGGTCCACTGCACCGGCTTGCGGTAGAAATTGTTCACGACCACCAGGGTGTCGCCCTGGTGCTGCCGCTGGTAGGCCAAAACCGACGGGTGCCGCGGGTCGAGCGGCTGGAAATCGCCGTAGGCCACCACATCATACCGCTTGCGCAGGGCGATGAGCGCCTTGTAGTGGCGCAAAATGGAATCCGGGTCGTCCAGCTGGCTGGCCACGTTGATGCGGTCACAGTTCGGGGTCACGCCGATCCAGGGCGTGCCGGTGGTGAAGCCCGCCTTGCCGGTGGCATCCCACTGCATGGGGGTGCGGCTGTTGTCGCGCGAGTGCACGCGCAAGATGGCATAGGCGCTGTCCTCGTGCAGGCCCCGGTCGCGCAGGATGTGGAAATGGTTGATGCTCTCCACGTCGCGGTATTGGCCGAGCGAGGTGAACCCCGGATTGGTCATGCCGATTTCCTCGCCCTGGTAGAGATAGGGCGTGCCGCGCAGGCAGTGGATCACCGTGCCCAGCATCTTGGCCGACTGCGCCCAAGATTCGCCCTCGTCGCCAAAGCGGGAGACCACCCGCGGTTGGTCGTGGTTGCACCAGAATACCGCATTCCAGGCGTTGTGGCTGCTCATGCCGGTCTGCCAGGAGAACAGGATGTCCTTGAGCTGTTGGAAGTCAAACGGCACCAGCACCCACTTTTCATTGCCCACAAAGTCCACCTTGAGATGATGGAAGGAAAAGACCATGTTCAGCTCGCCGGTGTCCGCGCCCGCGTAGCGATAACAATGCTCCATGGTGGTGCTGGACATCTCGCCCACCGTGACAAATTCCGGGTCATCGCCAAAGGTCGATTGGCGCAGTTCGTGCAGGAATTCGTGTACCCGCGGCCCGTCGGTGTAAAACCGCCGGCCATCGCCCTGGCCGTCCGATTCATACGAGCCCTTGCTGATCAGGTTGACCACGTCAAACCGGAACCCCTTGGCGCCCTGGTCCATCCAAAACCGCACCACGTCGCGCAGTTCCGCGCGCACGCGCGGGTTTTCCCAGTTGAGGTCGGCCTGGGTGCGGTCGAATAGGTGCAGGTACCACTTGCCCTTTTCCGGGACGTACGCCCAGGCGCTGCCGCCAAATTTGCTCTGCCAGTTGTTGGGCGGCGTGCCGTCCGGGCCGCCCTCCCGCCAGATGTAGTAGTCCTCGTACACCGGGTCGCCGGCCAGCGCCTTTTGGAACCATTCGTGCGCGGTCGAGGTGTGGTTGAACACCATGTCCAGCATGATGCGGATATTGCGCTTGCCCGCCTCGCGGCACAGGGCCTGGAAATCGGCCATGGTGCCGAAGCGCGGGTCGATGGCCCGGTAGTCGGCAATGTCATAGCCGTTGTCGCGCTGGGGCGATACGAAAAATGGGTTGAGCCAGAGATAGTCCACCCCCAGCCAGGCCAGGTAATCCAGCTTGGCGGTCACGCCCGCCAGATCGCCCAGGCCATCGGCGTCGCTGTCGCAAAACGACTTGGGGTATACCTGGTAGACCACGCTCTTGCGAAAATCGAACATTTGCAGATCCTCCTTATTGCAGCTCGGCGCAGACCGTCTGCCCGTGTTGTGCGTCGATGCCGGTGTGGAAGGTCAAATGCTGGCGGTTTGCCGGTTCGGTGACCACGAAAACCGTGGTCTTGGGATGCCCGGCAGCCGCGATTTTGTCCGGGGAGAAGGTGATGAGCTTGTCGCCCTTTTGGACCCGCTCGCCCTCCCGGACGAACAGCTCGAACCCGTCGCCGTGCATGTCCACCGTGTCAATGCCCACGTGGATGAGCAGCTCGACGCCGCTGTCCAGCGCCAGCCCACAGGCGTGCTTGGTGTCCGCCATGACCACCGTCACTTGGGCGTCTGCGGGCGCGTAGATGGTGCCGCCCGACGGCTCGAACGCCATGCCTTGGCCCATGACGCCCTGCGAGAACACCTCGTCCGGTACAGCCGTCAGCGGCAGCGTCCGCCCGTCGCAAATGGCATAGAGCACATCCGCCGCAGCCGCCGCAGAACCACCTGCCGCGCCGGGATCTGCCCCATTTGACGCCGCATCTGCCGGCGCGGCCATCGCCTGCGGCGCTGCCGCCGCCGCCAGCTTGCGCCGGCCCACCAGATAGGTCAGCGCAAACGGCACCACAATCGCCACCGCCGTGGCCAACAGGAAGTTGCGCCAGTATTCCGGGTAAATGGACAAAATGCCCGGCAGGCCGCCCACGCCGATGCTCACCGCGACCACGCCCGTGCCGATGGAGATCATGGCCGCGCACGCCGAACCGATCATGCCGCACACCAGCGGGAAGCCGTACTTCAGGTTGACGCCAAACAGCGCCGGTTCGGTGACGCCCAGGTAACACGAGATGCACGCCGGGAGGTTGACCTGTTGGGCGCGTTCGTTGCGCCTTTGCAGCACCGCCATGGCCAGCACCGCCGAACCCTGGGCGATGTTGCTCAGCGCGATCATCGGCCACAGGTTGGTGCCGTGATAGGTGTTGACCAGCTGGGAATCAATGGCGTTGGTCATGTGGTGCAGGCCGGTCATGACAATGGGCGCGTAGAACAGGCCGAACAGCGCGGCAAAGACCAGCTTGAAGTTGGCGTTCAGGCCCAGGTTGACGATCCCCGCAATCCAGTCGCCGATCTGCCAGCCGATCGGGCCGACGATGGTGTGCGCGATGAACACCGCCGGCACCAGTGCGCAAAACGGCACCACCACCATGCGGATGACTTCCGGGCAGATGGTCCGGAAGAACTTCTCCAGGTACACCAGCACAAACCCGGCCAACATTGCGGCCACGACCTGGCCCTGGTAGCCGATCATCTGCACCTGGGCAAAGCCGAAATCCCACACCGGGATCTCACCCGCCGGGGTGGTGGCCACCGAAAAGCCGTTGAGCAGCTGGGGCGAGATCAGCGTCAGGCCGAGCACGATGCCGAGGATCTGGGTGGTGCCCATCTTCTTGGTGATCGACCAGGTGATGCCCACGGGAAGGAAGTGGAAGATCGCCTCGCCGATCAGCCACAGGAAGCTGTACATCCCCGCCCAAAATTGCGATACGCCGGCCAGCGATTGGGTGCGGCCGTTCAGCAAATCGACCTCGCCGATGAGGTTGCGGAACCCCAGCACCAAGCCGCCGCAGATCAGCGCCGGGATGATGGGCGCGAAAATTTCCCCCAGCGCGCCCATGATGCGCTGCAAGGGGTTCTGGTGGGCCTTGGCCGCCGACTGGACCGCGTCCTTGCGCACGCCCTCAATGCCCGCGCACGCGGTGAAGTCCTTGTAAAATTCGGCCACGTCGTTGCCGATGATGACCTGGAACTGCCCGGCCTGGGTGAATGTGCCCTTGACGCACCCAATCGCCTGGATGGCCGTTTCATCGGCCTGGCTGGGGTCGGCCAGCACAAACCGCATCCGGGTCATGCAGTGCGACACCGCTTGGATGTTGGCCTTGCCGCCGATGGCATCCAACAGCTGCCGCGCTTGGTTTTGGTATTTCGCCATGGTCTAAACCTCCTGTAATCCGCTCTTTACCCGATGCGCCGCGCGCTGCACGGGGTACAATGCTTTATTCTTTCCACAAGCGGCGCGCGCTAAACGGGATGCGGGATGAAAAAAAGAGGTTCGCGGGAGCGAACCTCTTGGATGGCGGGAGGCGTTCAAAATCCGCGGGCGGATTTTGAAAGGGGGGATTCCGCTGCCTGCGGGCAGCGGCCAGCCTGCGCGGCTGGACCGCGCTGGGGACAAGTCCCCAGGCCCCGGTTGGGGTCCAGGGGCGGAGCCCTTGGCGGGGGTGCGGGGGCTGGCCCCCGCGGGACGGGTCCAGGGGCTAGCCCCTGGCGGGGTGCAGGGGCGGAGCCCTGCCGGGGGTGCGGGGGCTGGCCCCCGCGGGGGGCGCTCAGGAGCGCTTACCGAGCAAAATAAAGCCGAGGGCGGAGACCGCCATGAGCATGGGATAATAACAATAGGGGATGAGCTCGACCGGGCTGATTTCCAGGGCAGTGCCGGCGGTATAGCTGACAGCGGTCAAGATCTGCGCGCCGTAGGGGATGAGCCCCTGGCCGACCGAGGTAAAAATATCCAGCAGCGAGGCCGACCGCTTGGGGCTGATGCCGTAATCGCGGGCGATCTCCTTGGCCACCGGCCCGGCGATGACGATGGCAATCGTATTATTGGCCGTGGCGCAATCGACCGCCGTAGCCAGCGCGGCGATGCCGACCTCTGCACCCTTTTTGCCGCGCGACAGCTTGCGGATCATGTAGAGAATCCAGTCCACGCCGCCGTTCATGCGCACCAGCGCCACCACGCCTGCCACGATCAGCGAAATCACTGTGATGTCGTACATACTCATGATGCCGTCGCCCATGACCGCGAACAGTTCCTTGGGGCCGAAGTCGCCGTAAAACAGCCCGACCCCCAGCGAAAGCGCGGTGCCGCCTGCCAGCAGCAAGATCACATTGCCGCCCAGCAACGCGCCGATGAGCACCACCAAATACGGCACAATGCGCAGGAAATCATAATCCAGGTCGCCCGGGATGGTCGTTTCGGCGCCGTGGGCCTGGATCAAGAGCAGCACAATGGTAATCAGTGCCGCGGGCAGCACCAGCTTGATATTCTCGCGGAACTTGTCCTTCATATCGCACCCCTGGGTGCGGGTGGCGGCGATGGTGGTATCCGAAATCATGGACAGATTGTCGCCAAACATGGCCCCGCACACCGATGCGCCGATGCACAAAGCCACCGGAAAGCCGGTGCGCTCAGCCACCTGCATCGCAATCGGCGCCAGCACCGTGATGGTCCCCACCGACGTGCCCATGGACGTGGAAATAAAGCAGCCGATCAGGAAAATCCCGGCCACCACAATGTTGCCCGGCAGCACGCTCAAGCCAAAATTGACCACCGCCGTGGCGCCGCCTGCCGCGCTCACCGAGCCCGAAAACGCGCCCGCCAGCACGAACACCAGGCACATAATCATGACATTTTCGTCGGCCATGCCCCGCGCCACAATCTCCAGCTTTTCATAAAACCGTACCTTGGTGTTCATCAGAAAGGCGAACACCAGCGCGGTCACAAACCCTGCAATGGCCGGCATCTGGTAAAAATCATTGCCATTCCAGATGCCGTACCCGATGAACAGCGCCAAAAATAAGCCGATGGGCGCCAGTGCCCATGCATGTCCCTTTTTCATAGAAAAACCCCATTCTTTCCAATTTTCCTTGTTTCCTTGACAGGCAAGGCTATTGTATCATCATACCGCATTTGCGGGGAAAATACAACCGTGAACCGCCCGGCCGGCAAAGAAAACAGCCGCCTGCCGCACCTTGACAAGCCCTGGGCAGTGCCGTATAATCAAGCTACGAGGTGATGCGCCGATGGAAGATGCAATGGGCTTGATTTTGCAAGAACTGCAAAACATGAACGGCAAGTTCGAGCAGCAACTGCAAAACATGAACGACAAGTTCGAGCAGCAACTGCAAAATATGAACGACAAGCTGGATCGTGAACTGCAAAACATCAATGGCAAGCTGGAACAGATCAATGAACGGCTGGACAAGGTCGAGCAACGGCTGGACAAGGTCGAGCAACGGCTGGACAAGGTCGAGCAGCGGCTGGACCGGTTGGAAGCTCGAATGGACAAGGTCGAGCAGCGGCTGGACAAGGTCGAGCAACGGCTGGACCGGTTGGAAGCTCGAATGGACAAGGTCGAGCAACGGCTGGACAAGGTCGAGCAGCGGCTGGACCAGTTGGAGGAAAAAGTGGACACGCTTACAGAAGAACACGCCATCACCCGCGACGGCGTCAATACCCTGTTGGCGTGGGCCGACCGGGTGGCGGTGGTCGTCAAGATGCCGCTGGCGTGAGGCGTAAGGACATAGGGGGACGGCGCTGCCAGATGCGCCGTCTTTTTTTTCGTTGCGCAGCCGCGCAAGCCATGGATGCGATCGGGTAAGCAGCCGGAGAATCCGCTTTGGGCATGACAAAAGGCGCAACCTTCGCTGCGCCTTCTGCCACAAGATTAAATGAGGAATGAAGTACCCGTCTGCTCTGAGAAAAAAGCGGATGGGAGGGGGATAGGATCGAAAGGATTGTCCTGGTCAGACGACAGATGAAATGTTATATTTCAAATCAGCCGGCCAGGGTTTTGCCGAGCGCCTTGCAGGCGTCGAGGTCGTCTGCGACCGGGGTGCCGTGGGCCTTGAGGCCGTCGTCCACCAGGTAAGCGCCCGCCTGTTCGGTGCGCGCCTGCCAGTCGCGCATCCATTGGCCGTCGCCCCAGTCGAACGAGCCGAACAGCGCCACCCGCTTGCCCGACAGCTTGGATTCCAGGTCGGTGAAGAAGGGTTCGAACTCCATCTCTTCCAGCACCTCGGCGCCCATCGCCGGGCAGCCCAGCGCCAGACGGTCAAACCCGGCCGCCTCATCGGCGCTCGTGGCCGACACCTGCATCAGGGAAACCTCCGCGCCCGCTTGTTTGGCGCCGTCCGCGACCGCTTGGGCCATCATTTCGGTGTTGCCGGTGCCCGACCAGTAAATTACTGCTACCTTGCTCATTGTATCTGACCTCCAGATGTTAAGATGATATGTTGGTTTCACGCTGTGCGCATGGGTTGCATCGCCAGCAGTTGCGTGACCGTGTTGCCGGCGCGCAGCGCCCCTTCAAAGGCGGCCCGGCAGGCGTCAAACGCCGCAAACGACCGCTTGGCCTGCTCCACGTCGGTGTAGACCTTCCAGTAGCCGCACAGCTTGCAGCCAGCCCCCTTGTATTTTTGGAAGGCGCATACGTCGGCCGTGGGATACCCCAGGAATAGGCCGATCTCGTGGGGGAATCCGTCCCCGGTTTGCAGCCGGCGCTTCAAATATGCCAGCTGCGCGGCCAGGCCGCCGGACGGATAGCCCGCCCGCGCCAGCAGCGCGCCCACCGCCGGCTGGGACAGCTGCCGCTCGAGCAGGTCGGGGCGGTACACCAGCACCAGCCACCCGGCTGCGCCCCCGCGCACAAGCTCCAGCGCCACGCCGTAGGGGGCAAAGGCGGCCCGGTAGCGCCGCAACAGGGCGGGCAGGCCGGCCAGGCGCGGAAAGCACAAAAGGCTCGCGGGTTTGAGGGAACAAAAGGTCGGCGCGCAGTGGTGCGCAAGCGCTTGTTCAAACCGGTCGGACTGCATGAAATCCCTCCTTGTTAGCTTGTGCTAACCACGATGTAAAAAAGAAAGCCGCTATGCTTTTTGTTTGTTAGTCATAGCTAACTTACGAGGATACTATACCACAGCCCCAAGCCGCTGTCAAGCGTTCCGGCAAAAATTTTTCAAAAAAAATCCCGCCCTCGTTTGGGGGCGGGGCAGGCCCTTTGGGGGGCGGTGGCCCCCAAGGGCCTGCGTTATCCGGCGTAGTTGCGCACCACATATTCCGAACGGACATAGCCTTCCAGGCCTTGGTAACGCACCACATACCAGCCGTCCCATTCGCCGACGATGGACAGCTGGGCCCCGTCCGGCGCACGGCCAATGACCGCCGCTTGCAGCGAGGGCTTGGACCGAATGTTCAGATTACCGCTGCCAACCTCCACCGTGCCGGTGGAAATGGGCGCGGGCTCGACAAATGGGATGCCGAAATATTCGGTCAGCGACAGCACCAGATCGCGCGCAATCAGCCCGATGTTGCCCCGGATCCAGGCCGCATCCTCGGGGTTGTCGTGATAGGCCAGCTCCACCAGCACCGCCGGCGCCCGCGTGCGCGTCACCTCGCCGATCGAGGTGGTCGGACGGGCGTTCACCCGGTCGGGCAACGGGTAGATGGCCTTCAGATTGGCCGCAATGATGTCCGCCAGCCGCCGGCTGCGGTCCGAGTACGGATAATAATAGACGTCCGACCCCCGGATGCGGCCGGATAGCTGCTCGGGTGCGGCGTTGGAGTGCAGCGCCAAATGTACATCAAAATTGCCGGCGTTCGACGCCCGGATGGATGACGCAGCCGTCATGTCCGGCGTGTTGCGCACATACCCGATGCCCGACGCGGTCAGGTAGGGCTCCATGGCATCGGCAATCTGGTTCATCACCGCTTCTTCGCTGTCCTGCCCGTCGTAAAATAGGTTGTATTCTTGGGTCGATGGGCTGAGATAAATGGTGGGCATTGCAGGGTTCCTCCTCCCAGTGGGTTTGCATTTTCAGACTATGCACCGGCAGGGGGGAGGGTGCGGGGTTTTTTGCGGCCAAAGGGGAAAACGAAACCGCCGGCAACACAGAATGCTGCCGGCGGCTTCGTTGTCCCACGATCTTATCTTTCTAAACAGAGACTACGGTGACATCGCCAAATTACATATAAAAAAGACACCGCCAAATTACATATTAAAGCCCGTAGAATGAAGAAACCGGACCCCATGTGGGAAGGGGGAGACGATTCCTAGTAAAGAAAACGAAACCCAAAGAGACACAAGCATCAGGATGGCAAAGCACCTCGATGGCGAAGAGACGGCAGACACACAAGAAATTGTCGGGGTACGCAAGCGCGTAAAATACTTGGATTGACGCCGGAGAGGGGAACCCTCCAGCAAGCATTGGACCACAATAGACAACACAGACCAAATGTGAGCCGAAACCCGCCAACAACCATCCGCACTTCAAACACACACACGTTTCAATTGACCGGGAAGAAAGACCATAGACCAACGTTCAACCCATTGAAACCAAATCTCCAGAAGTGCAACAGCCGCTTCAGGTTTTGTTCTCTTTAACTGTGCTTATTATAACACGGCTCGCCAAGAATGTCCAGAGAAACTTTTAATTTTTTCACAAAAATTTTGGCAGGGGCGGGCGCCGCAAAACCATCGAACAAATGAACGAAAGAAGAGATTGACATTCTATGCAATGCGTGATATAATAGAAGAAAAACCGGGAGAAATTGTCGCTTGGTTTAACGCATAGCAAGACAATTTTCACGCAATGCTTGGCGCAGGGCCTGCCCCCGCGCCCAATCCCGCCCCAAAGGAGGCATATCCATGGGCAGACAACCCAAAATCGGCTTGGACTTCTGGCTGCACGACGTCCGCTTGGTGCAGGACCCCAAACTGCGCGGCCCCCGCCAGCGCTTCGGCTATCTCGCACCCTTTGTGTATGAGTGCCTGCTGGACATCCTTTATAGCGACAAGGGCTACTACATCGAATACACCGACGCCGCCCGCCCCGACGTGCTGTGGCAGCTGGCCGAAATGACCCGCGGCCAAACCCTCGAACCCACCGAACGCCTGCACGCCGTCATCGAAAGCCTGGTCCAAGCCGGGCTGTTCGACCCCGGCCTCTACCGCCGCGGCGTGCTCTCCTCCAAGCGGGTGCAAAAAAGCTACTTCACCGCAGCCGCCTCCCGCCAAACCGTGCACATCGACTTTTCCATCTGGCTGCTCGACGAGGAGGAAATGCGCGAACTCAACCCCTCTGGCAAACATTGTATCCTGCAAAAATTCCTATCAATGAAAGAAGCCAAACAAAACAGGGAAGAATTGGAGATTTCTCGCCAGAAAATCGGGGTTTTTCGGCCCAAAAATCCACAGAGTAGAGAAGAACAGAGTAGAGAAGAGCAGAGCAGATCAGACCAGACCAGACAAGACCAGAGCAGACAAGACCAGATCAGACCAGACCAGACAAGACCAGACCCCGCACCGGCCTCCCCCGGGCCACAGCAGGCAGCGCCTGCGCCGGAAGGGCAAGCAGCCGGTCTGTCTGAGCTGTCTGAGCTGGAAGGGGAAAGACAAACAGCCTGTCTGTCTGAATCTGAAGGCGAAGGGCAAGCACAACCCCAAGGCGAAGGCCCGGGAACCCGGCCCACCCCCGGGGATTTGCAGGCGTTTTTCGCCCAAATCGAGCGGCAGCTGGACTGCAAACTGGACCGCCCCTTCCGGCGGGAAATGGCCCGCTGGCTGCAAAAAGGGCTGCATCCGGATGAAATCCGGCAGGCAGCAGCCTGGACCTGCCGCAAAAACCCCCGCAACCGGGCCGGCTACCTGCGCGCCCTGCTGCGCAACCAATCGGCCGCACCGCCCGCCGCGCCGCCCGGAGACGCCCCGCTGGCCGACTGGGAGAAGGATTGGCTCGCCCAGGTGCAGCAGCGCAGACGGCAAATGCAAGAGGGCACTTGACCCTTGCACCCCACATCACTTTGCAGGAGGGACCCCCGCATGACAGCAAAAGATTTCCTCATCCGTGGCCGCCGGCTCAGCGGCCGCCTGGCCGCCTTGCAGGCGTGCAAACGCCGCGCCTATGCGCTGGCCACCCAGGCAACCGCCCCCATCCGCCAGGTCTATGTCAAAGGCCACAGCGCCCGCCGTCCCGACGACAGCTGGGCCGCCTACGCCACGCTCTGCCAGACCATCGAGGCCGAAACCACCCGCCTGCTCGGCATCCAGGCCGAGATCCTGGCCGTGCTCGGCCAAATCGAGGACAACTTCGTGGCGCAGTGCCTGACCGATTACTACGTAAATAGCAAAACCTGGGCCCAGATCGCCGCCGAAACCCAATACTCGGAAACCCATCTGTCCCGCATCATCCACGCGCGCGGCCTGCGCCTGGTCGAAGGGCTGCTCCATCCCGGCGCCGCCCTGCGGTGAAGGGCAGGACGGTTTGGGACAAATCTTGCAAACTGGTTTGAATTCCCGGGCAAGCTATGGTATAATTCCATAAACGAGATTTGCAAAAGAAGGTGTTCGGCTTGACGGGAACCGAGAAAATTTCAAATTCCAGAGTGCGCCGCATCAATCGCAACCGGGTGTACCGCTGCCTCTACGGACAGCAAACCCCCAAAACCAAACGCGATATCGAGCAGGGCTTGGGCATCAGTATGCCCACCGTGACCCAGAATTTGAAGGAGCTGATGGAGGAGGGCCTGATCGCTTACGTCGGGATGCAGGACTCCACCGGCGGCCGCCGCCCCCGGCAGATCGGCATTGTCCCGGCCGCCCGGTTCGCGGTCGGGCTGGAGCTGTCGCCCGAATGCATCCGGTATGTGGCCGTGGACCTGGCCGCCCAGGAGATCGCCTTCCAGCAGTTCGACCAGCCCTTTTCCAACACCCCGGCCTATTCCGCCCAGCTGGCCAGCCAACTGGAGGTCTTTCTGGACCAGTCGGGCCTGGACCGCCAGCGCCTGCTCGGCATCGGCATCACCCTGCCCGGCATCGTGGACAAGGACGGCAAAATCGTGGTCGCCGCACCCGTGCTGGGCGTGTACCAGGTGTCCGTCTCCCTGCTCACCGGCCACATCCCCTATCCCTGCTTTGTCCAGAACGACGCCACCGCCGGCGGCTTTGCCGAAAACTGGTTCGGCAACGTGTCGGACAGCATGGCCTACCTCTACTTGGGCAAGGGCGTGGGCGGCGCGCTCATGCTCGAGGGCAAACCCTTTGCCGGGCAGAGCGGCCGCAGCGCCGAGTTCGGCCACACCTGCGTGCAGCCGGACGGCGCGCTGTGCAACTGCGGCAAACGCGGCTGCCTGGAAGCCTACTGCTCCACCGCCCGCCTGACCGACGACCTGCACCTGCGCACCGAGCAGTTCTTCTCCGAGCTGCACGCCGGCGGACAGCGCGCCCTGCAAGTGTGGAACCGCTACCTGGACTACCTGGCGCTGGGCATCCACAACATCCGTATGTCGCTCGACTGCGACGTGCTGCTCGGCGGCGTCATCTCGCCCTACCTGCCCGACTACCTGCCCGACCTGTATGACCGGCTGGATAGGCTCAGCCCCTTCCACCAGCCGGGCGGGTTCCTTAAAATCGGCGTGTGCGGCAGCAAAGCCAACTGCATCGGCGTGGCGCTGCACTTCATCCAGCAGTTCATCGAACAGGTCTGACCAGGGTACACCCCATGATGCGGACCTATCCCCTGGACGCGGGCGCAAAAACCCCGCTGTATGAACAACTCTACCGCGCCATCCGGCAGGACATCATGTCCGGCGCGCTGGCCGGCGGCCAGCGGATGCCCTCCAAACGGCGCCTGGCCGCCCATCTGGAGGTCAGCCAGAGCACCATCGAAACCGCTTACGGCCAGCTGGCCGCCGAAGGCTACCTGCTGGCCAAGCCCCGCTCGGGCTACTTTGTGCAGAGCATGGAGCGCGCCGCGCCGGCCGCCCCTGAAGCCCCGGCCCCCGTAGCCGCGCCGGCCGCGCCGGACGCCCCGGCCGTGGCCTTTGACCTGCGCACCAACCGGGTGGACACCGACGGGTTCCCGTTTGCCACCTGGGCCAAGCTGCTGCGCGGCGAGCTGACCTGCCGCGCCAGCCAGCTGCTGGACGCGGTGCCGCCCCAGGGCGCGCCCGAGCTGCGCGCGCAGATCTGCGAATACCTGGCCGAATTCCGCGGCATCCGCGCCCGGCCCGAACAGGTGGTGGTGGGTGCGGGGTCGGAATACCTGCTCATGCTGCTCATCCAGCTGCTGGGGCGCGAACGGGTATATGCCCTGGAAAACCCGGGCTATCCCCAGCTGCGGCGGGTGTTTTGCGCGGGCGGCGCCCAGGTGGCCCCCATCGGGCTGGACGGCAGCGGCCTGCGGGTGGACGCCCTGCGCCGCAGCCGCGCCGGCGCGGTCTACCTGACGCCCTCCCACCATTTCCCGCTCGGGGTGGTCATGCCCGCCGCCCGGCGGCTGGAGGTGCTGCAATGGGCCGCCGAGGGACAGGACCGCTACATCCTGGAGGACGACTATGACTCCGAGTTCCGCTATGCCTCCCGCCCCATCCCGGCCATGAAGCAGCTCGACCACGCCGGCCGGGTCATCTACCTCAACACCTTCGCCAAAAGCCTGGCCCCTTCGCTGCGCATCGGCTACATGGTGCTGCCCGAACGGCTGCTGCCCGCCTACCGCGAAACCTTGGGGTTTTACGCCTCCACCGTGCCAAGCTTTGAACAGTACACCCTGGCCCGGTTTTTGCAGTCGGGCAGCTTTGAACGCCACGTCGCCCGCATCCGCAACCGCTACAAAAGCCGCCGCGACCGGCTGCTGGCTGCCTTGCAGCGCAGCACCCTGGCCGGGCGGCTGCATGTGACCGGCGCCGAAGCCGGGCTGCACCTGCTGGCCCGGCTGGACGGCCCGCTGAGCGAGGCCCAGATGGTCGCGCGCGCCGCCCAATGCGGGGTGCGGGTGGCCGGCCTGTCCGGGTATTACCTGCCGGGCAGCGAGGCCTGCCCGCCGGCAACCGTGCTCCTCGGCTACGCCGGGCTGGCCGGGGACGCGCTCGAGCAAGCAGTCGCCGCACTGGAAACCGCCTGGGGCTGAGCGCAACCGGTTACATCATCGCAATAAAAAAGAAGTAGCCGCCCCTTAAAGCCCAAGTGAGACGGTTACTTCAAACTACTCTCTAACGGGGCGAGCCGTCTGCTGGCAGCACCGTTTTTCTACGCCTAGTATACCGCATCCGCAGGAAAAAGTCAAGCGCCCGCCAACCGGCAGGGCGCATTTTTGCGTTGCGGCCCAGGATGCCCGGATGTTAGGAATCCTTGGGGATGTTTTCGACCACGCGGGCAAAGACCTCGCGCATGGAGCGGACCCAGATGTCAAAGCCGTCCTGGGCGCGGATGAGCTCCAGGTTTTGCAGGTTGATGCCGCCCGGCGTGCTGACGGTGGCCATGGTGTGGATGCCGTCGCGGTCCTGGCGGGTGGCCTCCTGGCAGACCGAGGCAAAGAAGTTGGTGACATAGTCGGTGGCCTGGGGGGCGGGGACGCCCTCGGACTGGGCCCAGTCGATCAGTGCGTCGAACAGCGCGGAAATCGGGGTCACGCAGGCGGTGATTGCGGCAAAGACCGCGGCATGGTAGCGCTTTTCGACCGAGATGACCTTGCCGATGTGGCCGAAGATCTCGGCAGCCTCGGGGTTGGGCGGGCACTGGACAATGGGGCCGTCGGTGAAGGCGTTGAAGGTCAGGGGGATCATGTGCAGCAGGGCGGCAACCTCGCAGTTGAGCCAGGAGCGGATCTGCCCGACCGTCTTGTCGAACAGCACGTTGATGACCTTGTGGGTGGGGCGGAAGGTCAGCGAACGGTAGATTTCCTCGCCCACGTCGGGCAGGGTGGCCACGATGACCCAGTCGGCCTGGTCCACGACCTGCTGCATGCTGTCCGCCACCGTGACCCGGTCGGGGTAGGCGGCCGCCAGCTTGGCGGCATTGTCCGCCGAGCGCGGCGAAACCACGATGGGGTAGGGCGTGGAGGCGGCCCGCTCACAAAAGCCGGTGACCATGGCGGTGGTGATGGCCCCGGTGCCGATGAAGCCCAGGGTGGGAAGCGAATGGTTCATAAACAGTACCTCATTTCTGCAAAATTGGTGGATGGTTTTATTGTAAGCCCAATCCCGCCGGTTGGGAAGGGGGCGGGGAGTAGAATTTCCGCGTTTTTTTGCCCGGGATTTTGCGGTTTTTCCACAGGAGAAAGGTTTGGAAACCCGGTGCAGGGCCGCGGCAAAAAATCCGCCCTTGCGCCCGGTTTTTTGCCGGAAATCACAAGAAGGCCGGTTGTGTTCGGGAAACGGCTGTGCTAAAATAAAGAAACAGGGACGGTGCGTCCCCGGGAAAGAAGAGAAAATTTGCAAACCGAAGAATGGAGGGAAATGATCCTGTGATGGACTACGATACGCCCCATGCGATCAGTGAAGACGCGATTATCATCGGAGATCTGGCGAAAATGTACAACATTTCCAAGCGCGCACTGCGGTTGTACCACGATCTGGGCATCCTCATCCCCTATTACGTGGACGACAAAACCGGCTACCGCTACTATCTGCCCGCCCAGTTCCCACGGCTGGAGATGATCCTCCAGATGAAGCGGGCCGGGCTGTCGCTCAAGCAGATCAAGCAGATGCTCGACACCCGCAATTTGTCGCTGTTCGAGGCCATCTTGGGCGAACAGCTGGACAAGCTCACCCAGAAAATCGCCGAGTACCAGATGAGCCGGGAGTCGCTCTCCAAACAGCTCAGCGGCTGCAAGCTCATCCAAAACCCGCCGATGATGAACTCGGTGTTCGTCGAATACATGCCCCGGCGGTCGGCCTTCATCTACCGCGACTTCGAAGCCTATGACATGGCCCAGCGCTATCCCGAGGGCTCGCCCTGGCGGCATGTGCTCGACCAGGTCAAGGGCGTGTTCAGCCGCAAGGGCCTGCCGCTGACCCTGTTCCAGCAGGTGGGGGGCATCGTCTCCAAAGAAAGCCTGCTGAGCGGCAAGCTGCTCATCAGCGGCGCCTTTATCCAGATGGACGGCGAATACCAGTACCAAATGCCGCTTTCCTCCTTTGCGCCCGGCATCTACGTGTGCATGTACAACACCTACAACGCAGCCGACAACATCGAGGAACTCAAGGGCCTGCAAAAATTGCTCGGCTACATCCACGAAAACGAATACCAGATCGCCGGCGACTATCTGGCCCAGGTCATGGCCGAAACCTCGGTGTTCGACTACAACGATACCCAGATCATCTTGAAGCAGCAAATCCCGGTCAGCATCAACTGGAGCAATTAAAAAGCCCCAAGCAGCCGGGCGGCACGCTTGGGGCGGGCAAGAGAGATGAATGGAGAAACGGGTTGAAAGGACCGATTGCCCATTAGATAAAGCCGGTGAACGGTTTTCTGCATACGGCCGAGTAAACCCAACCGATCATGGTGGTGAAATCGTATACCGGCAGGTTGACTGCCTTTTGGATGGCGTCGGCATACGGCGGCATGTCGCTGCACTCGAGCAGGATGGCGCCGATGTCCGGGTTTTCCGCAACCATTTCCTTGGCCGCCTGGATGAACTCCTCACGGCAGGTGTTGTTGTTCATGGTCGGGCGGTCGCGCGGGATGGCCGAGAATTCAGGCGACTCTTCCATCGAACGGATGACCAGGCCGGACGGATCGTCTACGCCGCAGCAGGCCAGGAGCTCGTTGTCAAAGGTGCGGGTAACCGCGCACAAGACACCGATCTTCTGGTCTTTTTTCAGGCCCATGCGAATCATCGGGATCTGGATGAGGCTGGACGCGTAAACCGGCACATCGACCTTTTCGCGCAGCTGCTTCTGCCAGCGGCCAAAATAACCGCAAGCGCAGATGACCGCACGCACGCCGTTCTCATCGACCAGCTCCTTGGCAGCAGCAGCCAATTCGTCGATGATGGTCGGGTCTTTACTGTGCAGGCGCGGCGAGTCTACGTTGTTGATCTTGACGTAGCTGACCGGGAAATTGTAGGTGCAAGCGTTGGCCACGTTGCCGGGAACGATGGGATAACCGACGTTGAGCAGCACGATGCCGATCGGGATGCCGGACATCTGCTGGGGAAGGGGCTTTGTGACGTCGTAATCGTCGTCATGCGCGCCGATATAACCATAATGCCGCATGGTGTTACACTCCTTTATAAGTAACTTCTCTGTATCAGGCGGGGCACGACCCGCACAGCCTAGCTTGGCTGCATGTGGCACTTGTACCATCGGCCGAAACCAGCACCCCACGGCCGTAAAGGTTCATACATAAAAATGTCGGAAGAGACGCTATGAATTTGTGCCGTGCAAAGCCGAATAAAAAAAACAGTGGCAAAATTTTCATCGGCCTATGCGCAGAGGATACTAGGCTGGGGAGATCATGCCCCACTGACTACACGACCGGCTGTTGGCGCCGGGAATTCAGATAAGAGCAAAGGGGAGAGGTGTGCCAGGCTGCGGCCGGCGAGGGCCGCAGCGGCGGGTTTATGGAAAGTAAAACGGGAAACCCACGGTGCAGCGGGGGTATGGTAGGTAGTTGATGCCCCGCCGCACCTGCGGGCCCTGGCGTTTTACATCGCCATACGGTAAATCTCTTCCGCGATCTCGGGGGTGAGCTTGAGGAAGTTGCCGTGGTTGGGTGCTTCGAAGAACATGCCTTCAGCCAGCTTGGGCGCATCTTCGGGCTTGCCGCCGATTTCGCCGATGGTGGTGGGCAGGTTCATGGACTTGATGAAGCGGGTATAGCAGTCGATGCCTTCCAGAGCGGTTGCGCGCGGGTTCTCGTAGTCCATCTGGCAGCCCCATACGCGAACAGCGAACTGTACCAAGCGGTCCAGGCCGCCGTCAACCTTATCCAGCACGTACTTCATCCAGTAGGTGTGCAGGATGCCCAGGCCAGCGCCGTGCGAGCAGCCGTAGGTGGTGGACAGCTCGTTCTCCATGTGGTGGGTGCCCCAGTCCTGTGCACGGCCTACGCCGGTGACGTTGTTGTGCGCGATGGTCGCAGCCCACATGATGTTGGCGCGCGCCTGATAGTCGGCCGGGTTGGCGATGACGATCTTGGCTTCCTTGATGAGGGTGAGCATAACAGCTTCCAGCATACGGTCGGTCAGCTCAACGTCCTTGGTGTGGGAGAAATAGCGCTCCATGCAGTGGGAGAAGATATCGGAGATGCCGCTGGCGGTCTGGTACTCGGGCAGGGTGGTGGTCAGTTCGGGGTTCATGATGGCGAACAGCGGGCGCAGGATGTCGCCGTCTGCGCAGCGCTTGTGCATGCCGTTCTCGTTGGTGATAACGGTGTCGGTGGAGCCCTCGGTGCCGGTGGCAGCCAGGGTCATGACACAGCCGATGGGCAGGGACTCGGTAACCGGGCCCTTCTTGCCGCAGTAGAAATCCCAGAAGTCGCCGTCATACAGGGTGCCGAACGCAATGGCCTTGGCCGAGTCAACCGACGAGCCGCCGCCAACGCCCAGGACGAAGTCAACCTTTTCCTTGCGGGCCAGTTCGATGCCCTCGTAAACCAGGCCGCTGAGCGGGTTGGGCTTGGCGCCGCCGAGCTCGATGTAGGAGATGCCTTCTGCATCCAGGGACTTCTTGATGCGGTCGAGCAGGCCGGAACGGATGACCGAGCCGCCGCCGTAGTGGATCAGGACCTTGGTGCCGCCGTAGCGCTTGACCATGGCGCCGGTTTTCTCTTCTGCGCCTTTACCGAAAACAAAATATGTCGGGCTGTAAAAATCAAAATTTTCCATAACGTTGTTTCCTCCTTAATCATGTCACTTGGGTGTGCGCCCGCAGAGAGCAGGCAGGTGGTATGCTTTGGAAGTTACGGCCACCTCTCTTCTCGTTGGAGTGGGGCGCGGCACGAAACAGCGCCGGCCGCGCCCCCGCATTGGGGGTTTGTTTTATTTTAAGGGTTAAAAACCGCAATAAAACCAAAAGGGACGTCGGTTTTAAAACCGCAATAAAACCAAAGGTTAAGCGTGCGCCGGCTGGTGGGCGCTGTCGCGGTAGGCCTTGGGGGTCATACCGGTGACGTTGTGGAAAGCGCGGGTAAAGGTGGAGTTGCTGCTGTAACCGACCATGACGGCGATCTCCATGACGCTGTACTCGGTGCGTTCGAGCAGCTCCTTGGCGCGGCCCATGCGGATGCAGCGCAGGTAAAAGCTGGGTGAGAAGCCGGTCTGCTGCTTGAACCAGTCGCTATAATATGTAACGTTATAGCTTTCCATCTTGGCCAGCTGCCCGACGGTGATGGGCAGGTGGTAGTATTCGCTGATGTAGCGGATGGAGGGGGCGGTGCAGTTTTCCATGAGCTTGCTGTACAGGTAATTGTACAGGTAGTGGACCGACTTGCTCTCCGGGTTTTGTTTGAGCTCGGTTTGGATGAGGTCCACCAGGTGGGTGATCTGGTCGCGCATCGGGACGATGAGCGGGTAGGTCACGAGCACCGGGCTTTCGCTCTGCTGGGAGATGTTGATGACCAGCAGCAAGCCGGAGAAGTCGCAGCAATGCACCAGGCCGGCCGGGATGAAGCACAGTTCTTTGGGCGTGACCTCGTATTCTTCGCCTGCGATGGACAGATGCAGGGTCCGTTCGAGCGGCACCAGGATTTGCGGATACCCGTGGGTATGTTCCCCGTAGCACTCGTGATACAGCCGGAAATTGAAGGTATCGTTCATGCCCTAAGCCTCCTTGTCCCGTTCGGGCCGATTCCTTTAAACTGTACGGCCCTGTTCTTTTAAACCGTTTGGATCGTTGCCTTCGCTTTCTTGTCTATTATTGTAATGCATAACACCACGGAACAGTCAACCACAAATTCTTCGCGCATGAGATTGGCAAAAAACCATGATTTCACAAGCGCGAAATGGTGGAAAATGCCCAAAACCCACCGCATTGCCCACAGGAAGGCTTCTTTCAATTCGGGAAACACTGTTCCGCTATGGAACACTTGCAGGCAGGCGCTGGCCGCGGCAGGGGGGGCCGGGGACGTGAAAGATTTCGATGGAACTTTTTGCGTGTGGTTTGGGGAGGCTGCCCGGCGGATGGTACCCGGTAAGGTTTGCCGGTTTGGCCCTTTTCAGATGGGCGGGCCGGTGCTATGCTCAATATACAGGTCAACGGGGACAAGGACAACTTGCCCCCGTTTTTTTTTGTAGGCATGGGGCGGCGCCGGCTGCATATATATAATAGGAAAGCACCCCCACAGGGATGCCTTGGCCGGGGAATAAAAAAACCGCCAGGACCTGTAATCCTGACGGTTGTGGTGGAGATAAGCGGGATCGAACCGCTGACCTCTTGAATGCCATTCAAGCGCTCTCCCAGCTGAGCTATACCCCCATCTTCGGTTGTCCGGCGGACGGCGCCGCACTCAACGATGTTTATTATACACACCCTGCGCGGGAATGTCAAGCATTTTTTTCGGTTTTTTTGGCGGGCAGGGCAGCCGGCCGGATGGGCCTGCAAAAAGGGGGGTGCAAACAGCTGGGATGCAAACTTTAAAAGAAATTTTGCGCCTCTGGGGAAGGGGGCAGCACCCAAACCATTCCGCAGTGGAAGGGTGGCTGCAAGGCATTTTGCGCTGCCGTTTTTTTGAAAGCCGCGGATTTATGTAAGAGTTGCACAAATAAAAATTTAGTAAATCATCTATTTTTGACATGAAAATCGGAAAACGATTTGGTGTTGACAATTCCACTAGGTCATGCGTTAGACTAAGTGCATAAAGCAAAGAAGCCCTTGCGGAAACTCCTGGCGGAGAAAACAGCCAAGGGTTGGATTTGCACAAGAGAAGCTGATCGGAAAATTTCGTCTGTTTTAATAAAGATGGCTGGAAGATTGCCGAAACAGCTTCCGTGCAGCCGGCGCTGCACAAATGAAGGAATTAGGCCAACTCACTGGCTCCTTGTAGAGGGTGGGGTAACCGAAGCGCTAAGGAGGGATTATTCAATGAGAATCGCAGAGCATCCGGTCCTGGAATTCAAGAATGGGCAGGAGGTCACATTCACGTTCGAAGGCCAGCAGATGAAGGGCATTGCCGGCGAACCGATCGCCGCAGCGCTCCATGCAAACGGCGTGCGTGAGCTGCGTGAACACAACGGCCGGCCCAGAGGCTTCTTCTGCGCCATTGGCAACTGTTCGTCGTGCCTGATGGAAGTGGACGGCGTGCCCAATGTCCGCGTATGCGTCGAGCCTCTCAAAAGCGGAATGGTTGTGAAACTGCAACACGGCAGCGGCTCGTTGATGGGAGGGACAAAAGCATGAAATTTACAGACGTAGTTGTCATCGGGGGAGGCCCCGCAGGCATGAGCGCAGCCCTGGCTGCCGCCGAAGCCGGCGTACGGGTCACGATTATGGACCGCTGGAGTGAACTGGGCGGCCAGCTGATCAAGCAAACCCACCGCTTCTTTGGCTCTGAGCGCGAGCGCGCCGGTACCCGCGGCATCGAGATCGTGGACATCCTGCGCCAGCAGATCGCCGAAAATCCCCGCATCGAGGTCAAGGTCAACACCGACGTGCTCGGCATCTATTCCGACCGGGTCATCTCCTATGAGGAAGGCGACAAGTACGGCCGCATGACCGCCGAAAAGATCATCATCAGCACCGGCGCGGCCGAAAAAATGCTGCTCTTTGAAAACAACGACCTGCCCGGCGTTTACGGCGCAGGCGCCGTACAGACCATGATGAACGTCTACGGCATCCAGCCCGGCCAGAAGGTCCTGATGATCGGCGCAGGCAACATCGGCCTGATCGTCACCTACCAGCTGCTGCAAGCCGGCGTGGACGTGGTCGCCATCGTCGAGGCCGCACCCCGCATCGGCGGCTATAAGGTACACGCCTCCAAGGTCCGCCGCATGGGCGTGCCGATCTACACCAAGACCACCGTCAAGGCGGCCCTGGGCGACCACTTTGTCACCGGCGCCATCCTGTGCGACATGGACGACAAGTTCCAGCTCGTGCCCGGCACCGAGCGTGAGGTCGAAGTGGACACCATCTGCCTGTCGGTCGGCCTGGCGCCCCTGAGCGAGCTGATCTCCCAGACCGGCGCTGCCATGCATTACATCCCGCAGCTGGGCGGCTTTGTCCCCGAGCGCGACGAAAACCTGGAAACCACCGCACCTGGCGTCTATGTAGCAGGCGACGTCTCCTGCATCGAAGAGGCCACCGCGGCTATGATCGAGGGCAGCATCGCCGGCCTGTCGGCAGCCATTGCCACCGGCATGCAGCACCCCGAGCTGCTCAGCAAACGCGACGAATGGATCGAGCAGCTTGCCAACCTGCGCTCGGGTAAGACGGGCGAAAAGATTCGCAGTGGACTTGCACTGATGAGGAGGGAATAAAATTGTCTGGAACTCTGGAAAGCACCGGCATCGCTAGCCGTGAAATGTTTGAGAAGCTGCTCCCCTCGGCCGAGCGGCGGGCCAAAGGCCCCTACGTAGTGATGGAATGCTACGAAGAAATCCCTTGCAACCCGTGCAGCACCAGCTGCCCCTTCCACGCGGTGAAGATGGACTCGCTCAACGCGTGCCCCACCTGCGATTACGATACCTGCACCGGCTGCGGCAACTGCGTCAGCCGCTGCCCGGGCCTTGCCTGCTTTGTCATCAATGAGACCGTGGGCGACGGCCTGGTGGATATCACCTTCCCCTATGAGATGTTGCCCGTGCCCAAGAAGGGCGACAAAGTCCAGGCCCTGGGCCGCGACGGCGCGGTCGTTGGCCAGGCAGAAATCGTGCGCGTGCTCAGCTCGCCCAAGATGGACCACACCAACGTGATCACCATGCGGGTGGACGCCGAGCTTCTGTATGACGCACGCAACATCCGGTGTGTCTGAGAGGAGGCCGCAAACCATGATGGACGAAAGCAAAATTATCCTGTGCCGCTGTGAAAATTTGACGCTGGCCGACCTGCACAAAATGCTGGACGCCGGCATTACCTCCATGCAGGAAATCAAAAAGACCTCCCGCTGCACCATGGGCCCCTGCCAGGGCCGCACCTGCAAAGAGCTCATCGCCAAGGAGATCGCCAACTACCAGAAGAAAAAGGTAGACGACCTGGACATCCCGGTGAGCCGCATCCCGATCAAGCCCATCACCCTGGGGCAGGTCAACGAATTCCATAAAACCGAAATTGAAGAACCGTAAAGGGGAGGTGACCGTCTTATGAGAAAAACCGCAGACGTAGTAGTAATTGGCGGCGGTAACGCTGGTACCTCTGTTGCCTATCACCTGGCAAAAGCAGGCATTCAGAACGTTGTCGTTGTCGAGCAGCAGTACACCCCGTTCGGCGGGTCGGGCCGTTGCGCGGCCATGTTCCGCCAGCAATTTGCGACCCAGTCCAACCTGTGGCTGGCCAAACTGTCCACCGACGAGTTTGACCACATCGGCGAGGAAACCGGCTACGGCGACCTGGAGATCAGCAAGGGCGGCTATCTGCTGCCGGCTTACACCGAAGAGGACTGGGAGGACTGCAAACGCAACGTCCAGACCCAGAAGGACTTCGGCTTTGACTCCTATGCGCTCGACCCCAAGGGCTGTAAGGAAGTTTCCCCCTATTTCAACGTAGAGGGCGAAGGCATCCTGGGCGGCTCGTACTGCACCGGTGAGGGCACCATCAACCCGATGAAGATCGCGCTGTCCTACAAATACGGCGCCGAACGGATGGGCGTAGAGTTCAACAACTACACCACGGTCACCGGCTTTAAGGTAGAGGGCGGCAAGATGAAGGCTGTCATCACCGACAAGGGCGAGATCGAAACCCCGTGCGTGGTCAACGCGGCGGGCGAATGGGGCAAGTTCATCGGCCGTATGGCCGGCGTATCCATCCCGGTTGAGCCTGAAAAGCACCAGATCGTCGTCACCGAGCCTTTGGAATACATCAAGGCCCCGATGATCTACTCCAAATACAAACACCACACCTATATCATCCAGGTCAAGCACGGCGGCTTCCTGATGGGTTGGTCGGACCCCAACGTCGAAGTGGGCGTCATCGACTTCAAGCCCGAGTGGGAGTTCCTCGAAGAGCTGGCCAAGCGTGTCATCCCGCAGGTACCGGCGCTGGCCAACGTGCGCATCATCCGCCACTGGGCCGGCCAGTACGGCAACTGCCCGGACCACGGCGTGGTACTGGGCCCGGTTCCCGAAGTGGAAGGCTTCTTCTGTGCGCTCGGCTGCACAAAGGCCACCATGTTCGCGCCCGCACTGGGCATACTCGCCACCGAATTCGTCCTGGGCGACGTCAAGTCGGTGCCCAAGGAAATGGTCGGCACCTACACGATCGACCGTTTCGCCAAGGGCGAGCTGATTATCGACCCCGCGCTGCTGTAAAAGGCGCCTTTCCGGCTGGGCAAGGCCGCAACCGCGATGCTGCGGCCCTGCCCCTGCGCCGGCAGGCGTCTGTCGGTGTGCCGGAATGCCGGGCGGAATCCCCCTCCCGGCGACGACATTCACAAACGATGCGCTCTGACGCATCCGCCGACAAGCGAGGTGTTATGAAATGGGTAAGAAAAAAATACAAATTGAAAAGGCGATCTTTATTCCAGGCGCAGCCGTGCTGATCATCATGATCCTGTTTGGGTTCTTGTTCCTCGATCAGTTTAACTCGCTGATGACCATCCTGTACGATGCAACCACCAAGAGCTTTGGCTGGTTCTATCTGGCTTGTTCTGCGTTTCTGATCTTCCTTTGCCTTTTCGTGGCGGTTACACCCTTCGGCAAGAAGATCTTAGGCGGCCCGGACGCAAAGCCCGAGCACAATGCGTTCACCTGGTGTGCGATGACCATCTGTTCGGGCATTGCGACCGCGGTGGTATTCTACGCGGTCGGTGAACCGCTCACCTATTTCCACACGCCCCCGGCCTTCACCGGCCTGGAAGGCGGGACCCCGCAAGCTGCTGTACGCGGCGTGCAGATTGCGGCCTTCCACTGGGGCTACATCTATTACGGCATCTTCACCTTCTGGGGCTTGGTTGTCGGCTACATGACCTATAACCACAACCTGCCGCCCCGTCCGTCCTCGGGCTTGTACCCGATCCTCAAGGACAAGATTTACGGCCCCATCGGCAAAGTGGTTGACGTATTGAGCCTGCTGGCCCTGATCGGCGGCATGGTTACCTCGCTGGGCTTTGGCGTACAGCAGTTCGCCTCTGGCCTGGATTACGTCTTTGGCCTGGAGCCGAGCAACTTCATTTATGTCGTTGCCATCCTGGTTGTAACGCTCAGTTACACGGTCTCCAGCGGCCGCGGCCTGAAAAAAGGCATGGCCATGATCAGTAACATCAATGCGTACATCTACATTGTACTGATTATCTTCCTGTTCGTGGCAGGCCCGACCATCTTTGAGCTCAACCTGTTGGTTGACACCACCGGCTCGATGATCAACAACTTCATCGGCACCATCTTCAACGCCGACGCATTCGACGTAGGCGAGGGCTGGAGCCGCGCCAACACCATCTTCTTCATGGCGTGGATTATGGCGTATGCACCGCTGATCGGCTGCTTCCTGGCCAAGATCTCCCGCGGGCGCACCATCCGCCAGTTCCTGCTGGTCAACATCTTTGTACCCGGCACGTTTGTGCTGATCTGGTTCGTCGGCTTTGGCGGCAACGCCATCTGGCAGGACTACTACAACAACGCCAACATCATTGCTGACATCAACGAAATGGGCTTCCCGGTTGCAAACTTCGCCCTGCTCGGCAACATGCCCTTGCAGGTCATCACCATCCCGGTTACCATTTTGGCCCTGTTCTTCTCGTTCATCACCCTGGCGGACGCGATGACCGGTACCATGGCTTCCATGACCCTGAAGGATACCACCGAGGACGAAGCGCCTGTGCTCGTCAAGGTATTCTGGGGCCTGCTGGCCGGCGGCGCGACCATCCTGTGCCTGTTCTGCCTGGGCACCAGCGGCACCACTTCGCTGCAAAACATGAGTATTGTTTACGCCTTGCCCATCTTTGTCTTTACGATCGGCGCCATTGCCTGCGTATTTAAGATGGTCAACGGCAGCGTCGATCGGGAGATGGCCGCTTTGGCGAACAAGAACACCCAGCCAAAAACGCCAGAACCCGCAGAGAAAGAATAAGTTGGGTTTTTTCTCTCTTTGCCAAATTACTTTTACCCTACCCCCCCTTTTTATGGAAAGAGGACCGTGTGCCAGCCGGCATGCGGTCCTCTTTTGCGCGTTTTGCGCGCGGCGGGAAAAAAAGCGCCGCCTGCTGTTTGCAAGCGGCGGCATGGCCCGGTCAGGGCAAGAGCCAATCGTAATCCTTATGGCAATCCAAAATATACTCGATGTACACGGTCTCCTCGCGGACCTGATAAAAGACCAGGTACCATTTTTCGATGGTCATCTGGTGGTATTTGCCGGGGGGGAGGAGGGGTTCCTCGGAGATGGGGAAGCGGTCGGGGTTTTGGGAGAGGGACGCGAGCGAATCGAGGATTTTCTTTTTTCTGAGCCGGGCGGTTGCGGGGTCGATCTGGGCGACGAAGCGGATGTGGGCGCCCAAGGCTTTTTTGGCCCGCGCCGAAACAAGGATGGGATACTTGCAATTTTCCGCCATAGGTTACACCTCGCCTCCGATGATGACCCGGTCGAGGTAGGGGTCGAGCTCGTCCAGGGTGCAGTCTTTTTGCCCGGCGAAGCGGTTCTCCTCGACCAGATAGAGTTCTGTGCGCAGTTTGATCATGCTGCGGTTGTGGTTGTAGGTGTCAATGTCCATGACGACCAGATCGACTTTGCCGTTTTTGGTGAGGAAAACCGGCTCAGCGGTTTCCCGGCACAGGTCGGCGATTTCGTTGTAGTATTGGCGGAGCGTCGAGGAAAGACGAACGTTCACGGCCGCACCTCCTATTTGCAGATTGCAGCAAAATTTCTATTTACTATTGTTATTATACCCGTTTCGCGGCGCGGCGTCAATGCGCGCAGAAAAACTTGCAGCCCAAACCGGGCTGTGATTTTTTGCCCCATCTTAAGAAAACCTTAAACACTTGCCCCCTTTGATTTTAAAGTCCTCTGTGGCATAATAAAACCAGAAAGCGAGGGGGGACACCATGTACAACATCCTTGTGTGCGACGACGACCACGACATTGTCTCGGCGCTGACCATTTATTTAAACGCCGAGGGCTACCAGGTCTTTCCGGCCTACACCGGCCAGGAAGCGCTGGAGGTGCTCAAACGGGAACCCATCCACCTGTGCCTGATGGATATCATGATGCCGGCCATGGACGGCATCGCGGCCACCGTCAAACTGCGGCAGGTGAGCAACATCCCGGTCATCCTGCTGACCGCCAAATCCGAGGACACCGACAAGGTGCTGGGCCTGAACATCGGCGCGGACGACTATGTCACCAAACCCTTCAACCCGCTCGAGGTGGTAGCACGGGTCAAAAGCCAGCTGCGGCGGTATACCATGCTGGGCGCGCTGCCCGCACAAAAGCCGAGCACCATCACCATCGGCGGAATTACGCTGGACGATGACAGCAAAACGGTCACCGTGGACGGCGAACCGGTCAACTTAACCCCAATTGAGTACAATATTTTACATCTACTCATGCAAAACCCGGGCAAGGTCTATTCTTCCGCCAAAATCTACGCGCTGGTGTGGGAGGGTGCAGCCTATGGCAGCTCGGATTCCACCGTGGCCGTCCACATCCGGCACCTGCGCGAAAAAATCGAAATCAACCCAGCCGAACCCCGCTATTTGAAGGTGGTCTGGGGCCAAGGCTATAAATTCAGCGACGGCAATCCATAAAATGAAGGGGTGCAGGGGACGGGTCCCCTGCCAGGGTCCAGGGGCGGCGCCCCTGGCAGGGCGCGGGGCGGCGCCCCGCGAAGGCGGCGCCCCACCAGAAAGGAGAAACGAACGATGAAAGCAACCTTTTACAAAGCGCCAGCCAAGGCGGCGGCGGCGCTGGCGATGCTGGCGGGCCTGGCGATCGCCGGGTATTTCAGCAGCCAGATCCTGCTGGCGGGCATGGTCGGATGCTATACCGGCGACTACTACAACAGCGGGCTGTTTTGGCAGGAGGAGGCCCTCTTCGTGCGCGAAGCCGAACAGTGGTACGAAACCAGCCAGTCGATCGCGGCCAACGTGGACGGCCCCATCGACTACAACGAGCGCCAGGCATTGAACGAGCTGACCGAAGCGCTGCAAAACAGCAGCCTGCGCGGCATCCGGGTCAGCCAGACCGGCGAGGAAACCCCGATTGCGGGTATGCAGGTCACCCAGTACATGGAAGAACTGCCCTACTTCTACGGCACCGACGAGGGCAATGACACCGCCGGGTACAAACTCTACCTCGACACCTCGCGCGAATATGGCGACAATGCGTCCTACTACCGCGCCCAGTATATGCAGCGCATCGACAGCTGCTGGGACGTGGCCCTGTACGCCGGCATCGGCCTGGCGGCCGCGCTGCTGGGCTGGATGGCGCTGCTGGTGGGCGCGGGCCGCAGCGCAAACGGCGAACTGCACCTGTTCGGCTGGCACCGGTTCCCGTTTGACGTGCTGACCGTGCTGGTGGCGGTGGCGGTCGCACTGGCGGCGGCGCCGCTGGAAGGGCTGTCCTACTTTTCCACAGCCAACGACGCGGCGTATGTGCTGCCCCTGATGGCTGGGCTGTGCGCGGCCACGGCTGCGGGCGGCGTGCTGGCGGCGCTGCTGTGGCTGCATACCGCGGTGGCCCGGCTCAAGGCCCACCAATTCTGGCGCACCACGCTGGCCGGAATGGTGTGCATCTGGCTGTGGCGCAAGGCGCGCGGCGGGGCGCAATACCTGCGGGAGAAAACCCAACCTGCACAGACCGATGGCGCCGCCGCGCCGGGGGTCAAGGTGCTGCTACTCGGCCGCAAGAAAAAGGCCGCGCCGCAAGGGGAAGGGGAGCCGGACGCCCCACCGGCAGGCGGCAACAAGGCCGTTCGGGCCGGCGCGCGAGAGCTGAAGAAACTCGGGGCGCGGCTGGCTGCGGCAGGGCGGCTGCTGCTGGACCTGATTCACCACATGAACGTGGCGTGGAAGCTGGTGCTGGCGGTGGCAGTGGTGCTGCTGGCGGCCGAGGTGGTGGCCATGCAGGCCGAATACAGCGGCGCGGCACTGTTGCTGCTGCTCGTGCTGGATGTGCTGGTGCTGGCGGCGGCAGGGTTCTTCGCGGTGCAGCTCGACCGGCTCAAAAAAGGCGGCGAGCGCCTGGCCGGCGGCGACCTGGACTACAAAACCCCCACCGACCACATGTACTGGGACTTGCAGGCGCACGCCAAAAACCTCAACGCCATCTCGGCGGGCATGGCCGTGGCGGTGGATGAGCGGCTCAAAAGCGAACGCATGAAATATGAACTGCTCACCAATGTGTCCCACGACATCAAAACCCCGCTGACCTCCATCATCAACTACGTGGACCTGCTCAAAGGCCAGGACATCCCCGAAGGCCCGGCGCGCGAATACATCGCCGTGCTCGAACGCCAGGCCGCCCGCCTGAAAAAGCTCATCGCCGACCTGATCGAGGTCAGCAAGGCCACCACCGGCAACATCACCGTGCACGCCGAACCGCTGCACCCCGGCGAACTGCTGCGCCAGTGCGTGGGCGAATACGACGAGCGCCTGCGCGCCCAAACCCTCGAGGTCGTGCTCACCGTCCCCGAACAGGAACCCTCCATCTACGCCGACGGCCGGCTGCTGTGGCGGGTGTTCGACAACCTGCTCGGCAATGCGGTCAAGTACGCCATGCCCGGCACCCGCGTTTACATCGATTTGCAGACCGACGGCGCCCAGGTCGTCATCTCGCTCAAGAATATCTCCCGCGAACGCCTGGGCATCGACGCCGCCGAACTCATGGAGCGCTTCGTGCGCGGCGACGCCGCCCGCGCCACCGAGGGCAGCGGCTTGGGCCTGTCCATCGCCCAAAGCCTCACCGAACTCATGCACGGCCGGTTTTCCCTCACCGTGGACGGCGATCTGTTCAAAATTGTGCTGCACTTCGACCGCATCGACGCATGAAAAGAAAAGCGTCCGCCTTTTTGGCGGGCGCTTGACATTTTTTCGCGGGCAGGGTATACTAAGAATAGAAAAACGGTGCTGCCGGTAGACGGCTAGCCCCTGGTAAACTTGGTTGAGGTAACCGCATTCATTTGGGGTGGATGGCGGTTACCTCTTTCACATTGCTAGATTTTCTTGATAAGTACTAGTAAGATCACAAGTATAACAAGATATTCCATGCAATCGCCCCCTTTCAGGGGCAAGACTTAACATCTCCGCGCTAAGAGCCGCCTTCGGCGGTTGCGCTCCGAAACGCGCCTGCGGGCGCAGCGCCTACCGCGGCGCGGCAGCACCTATGGTTATTCTACCAGATTCGACCTGTTTGCGCAAGATTCGCCGCAATAAAAATGCGCCTGCCATTTTGGCGGGCGCTTGACATTTTTTCGCGGGCAGGGTATACTAAGAATAGAAAAACGGTGCTGCCGGTAGACGGCTAGCCCCAATATTTACCTGAAAGTAGTCGCTTTATTGGGTCTTAAAAACGGCGGCTACTTTTTTATTGCAAGAATGTACCCGGTGGCTACTATCAGTAACAGAATCATAGCTTCGTAGTTCATATGCAAGCCCCCTTTCAGGGGCTGGATTTAGCCGCCTACCGCTTTGCGGCAGCACCTATGGTTATTCTACCAGATTCGACCTGCTTGCGCAAGATTCGCCGCAATAAAAATGCGTCCGCCCTTTGGCGGGCGCTTTTTTTGCGGGCAGCCCGCAGATGCCGCAAACACAAGCGAAAACGTTGCGCGGCGGCCGGAATTGTGGTATGATTAAAAGCAAGTATGAAAACCCGCCAGCCCCGCAGGCCGCCGCCCCAGGCCGCCGCCGGGCAGGCAGTCTATCAGTAAGGAAGTAGTCGTTAGAAATGAGTGAACATCAGAAAAAGACCATCTTTTCCGGCGTGCAGCCGTCGGGGAAGTTGACCCTTGGCAACTATTTGGGAGCGATCCGCAATTTCCCCTTGCTGCAAGAGGAATACCAGTGCATCTACTGCGTGGTGGACCTGCACGCCATCACCGTCCGGCAGGAGCCGGCCGCGCTGCGCCGCCAAACCCTGGAGGTGCTGGCCCAATACATCGCCTGCGGCCTGGACCCCGAAAAAAGCATCCTGTTCATCCAAAGCCATGTGCCCGCCCACGCCGAACTCGCCTGGATTTTAAATTGCTACACCATGTTCGGCGAAGCCTCGCGCATGACCCAGTTTAAAGATAAGGCCGCCAAGCATTCGGACAACGTCAACGTCGGCCTGTTCGATTACCCGGTGCTCATGGCAGCCGACATCCTGCTTTACCAGGCCGACCTGGTGCCGGTGGGCGTGGACCAGCTGCAACACATCGAGCTGACCCGCAACATCGCCCAGCGGTTTAACGGCGTCTACTCGGACACCTTCACCATGCCCGAACCCTATATCCCCAAGGCGGGCGCCAAAATTATGAGCCTGACCGACCCCACCCGCAAAATGAGCAAGTCCGACCAGAACCCCGGCGGCTTTGTCCTGCTCATGGACAAGCCCGACGACATCCTGCGCAAGTTTAAACGCGCGGTCACCGATTCGGACAACCGCATCGTGGTGCGCGACGACAAACCAGGCGTGTCCAACCTCATCACCATCTATGCGCTGGCCACCGGCCAGACCATCCAGCAGGTCGAGGAGCAATTCGCCGGCAAGGGCTACGGCGAACTCAAACCAGCCGTGGGCGAGGCCGTGGTCGAGCTGCTGCGGCCCATCCGCGAAAAAACCGAGGACCTGCTCAAAAACAAGGACTACCTGGAACAGGTCTACACCGCCGGCGCACAAAAAGCCAGCGCCCTGGCCCGCAAAACCCTGGACAAGGTCTACCGCAAGGTCGGGTTCATCAAACGCTGACCGGCGGCCCCTTCGGCCGCAAAACTACCACGCGCGCAGGCCCCTTGCCCGCGCAATCGAGAGGAAACCAAAACCATGTCGGAATATCAAGTCATTGGAATGATCATCGGCGCGTTTATCCTGTCCGGCGTGCTTTCTTACGCGCTTACGCCGGTGGTCAAGCGCTTTGCCTACAAAATCGGCGCCATCGACGTGCCCAAGGACAGCCGCCGGATGCACAAACAGCCCATCCCACGCCTGGGCGGGCTGGCCATCTTCATCGGCTTTTTGGGCGCCATGCTGGTGTTCTACCGGTTTGATATGCAGATGCTCAGCATCCTGCTGGGCGGCATGATCATTGTGGTGCTGGGCATCTTTGACGATGTGCTGGCCCTGGGCGCCAAGCTCAAGTTTTTGGTGCAGCTGATCGCCGCGGCCGTACCGGTGTGCGTGGGCGGGCTGCAAATCGAATTTTTCACCAACTTCAACCCCTTTTCAAACGATCCCTATTGTTCGCTGGGCGTGCTGGCCATCCCGGTGACCATCATCTGGATTGTGGGCATCACCAACGCGGTCAACCTGATCGACGGGCTGGACGGCTTGGCGGTGGGCGTGTCGTCGATCGCGTCGCTGACCATGCTGGCCGTGGCGCTGCTCAACTACGAAACCGGCGTGGCCATCGTGATGACCTGCCTGACCGGCGCATGCCTGGGCTTTATGCCCTACAACTTCAACCCGGCCGAGATCTTCATGGGCGACACCGGCTCGACCTTCCTCGGGTATATGCTGGCCACCATGTCGATCAGCGGGTTTTTCAAGTTCTATGCGGTCATCTCGTTCGCCGTGCCGCTGCTCATCTTGGGCCTGCCCATCTTTGACACCATCTCGGCGATTACGCGCCGGGTGCTCGAGGGCCGCAGCCCCATGAGCCCCGACCGCGGCCACGTCCACCACCGCCTGGTGGACATGGGCTTCAACGTCAAGCAGGCGGTGGCCATTTTGTACGCCATCAGCGGCACGCTGGGCCTGGCGGCCGTGGTGCTCACCACCAGCGGCGAGGCCAAGGCCATGCTGCTGCTGCTGGCCGCCATTTTGGCCATTGCGGTGGGCGCGTGGATCCTGGTCAACCGCCGCAAGGCCTCCCGCGAGGCCATCGAACAGATGCTGGCCGGCCAGCCCGGCGCACAGGACCAACCCCCGGCAAGCCAAACGCCTGACACGCCGCCCGCCGGCGGTACCCGGCCTTTATCCAAGGAGGAGCAACATGAAAACCACGAAACCTGAAAAAACCATGAAAGACATCATGGGCAAAATCCACGTGCTGGCCATCTTCGGCACCCGGCCCGAGGCCATCAAAATGGCCCCGTTGGTGCGGGCGCTGCAACAAAATGAGGACATGGAATGCGTGGTGTGCGTCACCGCCCAGCACCGCGAAATGCTCGACCAGGTGATGGACATTTTCGGCATCCAGGCCAACTACGACCTGGACATCATGGAGCCCAACCAGACCCTCGCCACCATCACCGAAAAGGTGCTGCACGGGCTGGACCGCGTGCTGGACGAAACCCTGCCCGACCTGGTGCTGGTGCACGGCGATACCACCACCACCTTGGCCGCCGCCTTGGCCGCGTTTTACCACAAAATCCCCGTCGGCCACGTCGAGGCCGGCCTGCGCACCTTCGAAAAATATTCCCCCTTCCCCGAGGAGATCAACCGCCGCTTGGTCGGCCAGATCGCATCGCTGCACTTTACCCCCACCATCCGCAACGCCCTCAACCTGGCCCACGAACGCATCGAAAAAGGGGTGTATGTCACCGGCAATACGGTGGTGGACGCCATCCGTATGACCGTCAACCCCGACTACGTCTTCCGCGACGAGACCCTGCGCAACCTGGACTTCCGGAATAACCGGGTCATCCTGCTCACCGCCCACCGCCGCGAAAATTACGGCGAACCAATGGAAAACATCTTCCGCGCCGTGGTCCGCCTGGCCAGAAAGTACGAGGACGTGCACTTTGTCTACCCGGTACACATGAGCCCCTATGTGCGCGGCAAGGCGCACGAAATGCTCGACCGCGTGCCGCGCGTGCACCTGATCGATCCCCTGCCCGTGGACGAGATGCACAACCTCATCTACCGCTGCTTTATGGTCATGACCGACTCGGGCGGCCTGCAGGAAGAAGCCCCCGGCCTGGGCAAGCCGGTGCTGGTGCTGCGCCGCGACACCGAACGGCCCGAAGCCGTCGAGGCCGGCACGGTCAAGCTGGCCGGCGTGGACCAGAAATCCATCTTCGACATGGCAAGCCAGCTGCTCGACGACCGGATCGCCTACGTCAAAATGGCCCGCGCGGTCAACCCCTACGGCGACGGCAAAGCCTCGGAACGCATCGTGCAGGCCATTGCCCACTATTTCGCCTTCACCCGAGAGCGGCCCGAAACCTTCGGCCTGCCCGACATCTACGACTGGCCCACAGCCGCCGAACTGCGCGAACGCATGGAACAACAGCAGGCAGAAGAAGAGGCCAAAAAAGACCAGGACCCGGACATCCCGGACGAGGAAAAACCGATCGATTTTGAGACCTTTGACGCCGCGGCCTTCGTCAAGTCGATCAAGGAGGAGTACGAAAAGCAAAAGGGCGGCGCCCGGCCGTGGTCCTACACAGATTACCTCCTATGAAAACCCCGAAACCCCGGCTGACCCCTGCGCTGGTGGCGTCGGCAGGCGCGCTGCTGCTGGTGGGGGCGCTGTTCCTGAGCCTGTTCCTGCCCTCGGCCGCCTACCGCACCGATGATGCGGTGGTGCTGCCCGCCGACGCCACCCAGACGGCCGGCAACGACGGGCTGCCCGGCGAAAACCTGCGCATCTTGGACGAGGTGCAGGTCACCCGCGACAACATCCAGCAGGTGGTGGCCAGCCTGTCCCGCCCCAGCGCCTATACAGCCAGGATTACCAGCCGCCTATATTACGGCGAGACATCCGGCGAGCAGCTGTGCCGCCAGACCGTCAAACACGGCGCCGTGCGCACCGACTACCTGGACGCGGACGGCAATATCCAGTACACCGAGCTGCTCTGGGACGGCACCTACGCCGCCTGGCGGCCGGACGACAGCACCTTCCAAACCGGCGCACAGGGCGCCTTCACCGCCGACCAGTCGGCCATGCTGCCCACCTATGAGACGGTGTGCCAGCTGCCCGAGGACCAGATCACCGGCGGCGCACTGGTCGAGGAGGACGGCGCGCTCACCCTGACCGTGGACACCGAAAGCGGCGGCGAGATCGGCGTATACCGCATCTCGGCCCAGACCGGGCTGCTCACCGCAGCCGCCTTTTCGGTGGAAGGGGTGATGACCCGCGCGGTCGAGGTCGAGGTGTCGCTGGACATCCCGGACGATGCGCTGTTCGTCCGCCCGGGCGAGACCGACCCGGTCTACGGCGTGCAGCCTGCCGATGCACCGGCCGCCGATCCCGCCGCCAGTTCGGCCGCCAGCCCGGCCGCATAACAAGCAAGTCCCCCTCTGCATGGCAAAGCGACCGCCAGCCCCTCTGGGCTCCGGTCGCTTTGGTTTGCCAATCCAACAGAAAAGGAAGAATCCCCATGGAAAACTATCTGGGCCTGTCGCCCGAAACCCAAGCGCTGGGCCGCCGGGCACACGACAAAATTGCCCCCTATTTCGCCCGGCTGGAACAGATCTGCGAGCACAACACCCAAAAGGTGCTGGCCGCCTTCCGCCGCAACCGGGTGTCCGACACCCTGTTCGCCGGCACCACCGGCTATGGCTACGACGACCACGGCCGCGATACCCTGGACAAGATTTACGCCGACCTGTTCGGCGCAGAAGCCGCACTGGTGCGCATCGGGTTTGTCAACGGCACCCATGCGCTGTCGTGCGCGCTGTTTTCGGCGGTGCAGACCGGCGACACCGTGCTCTCGGTCACCGGCGCACCCTATGACACCTTGCTCGAAACCATCACCGGCGACAGCGCGGGCAGCATGAAGCGCTATGGCATCCACTACCGCGAGGTGCCGCTGCAAGACGGCCTGCCCGACCTGCCCGCCATCGCCCAGGCCGCCCAGGACCCTTCGGTCAAGCTGGCGTTCATCCAGCGCTCGCGCGGCTACGCGGTGCGCCAGACCCTTTCCTGCGCGCAGATCGGGGAAATCTGCCGGGCCATTAAGGCGGCCAACCCGCAGGCCGCCATTTTGGTGGACAACTGCTACGGCGAATTCACCGAACCCATCGAGCCCACCCAGGTGGGGGCTGACCTGTGCGCCGGTTCGCTCATCAAAAACCCGGGCGGCGGCCTGGCCCCCACGGGCGGCTACATCGTGGGCCGGGCCGATTTGGTGGAAAACGCCGCCTACCGCCTGACCGTGCCCGGCATCGGCGGCGAATGCGGCTGCACCCTGGGCCAGAACCGCCTGCTCTATCAGGGCCTGTTCCTGGCCCCCCACGTGACCATGCAGGCGCTCAAAACCGCCATCTTCTGCGCCCAGGTCATGCAGGAACTGGGCTTTGCCGTCGATCCGGCCCCCGAAACCCCGCGCTATGACATCATCCAGACCGTGGCCTTCGGCGCACCCGAACCGCTGCGCCGGTTTTGCGAGGGCATCCAGGCCGGCGCACCGGTGGATGCCTTCGTCACCCCCGAGCCCTGGGCCATGCCCGGCTACGACGACCCGGTCATCATGGCGGCAGGCGCCTTTGTGCAGGGCGCGTCCATCGAGCTGTCGGCCGACGCCCCCATGCGCGAACCCTATGTGTGCTACGTGCAGGGCGGCCTGACCTACGAAGCCGGAAAAGCCGGCATCCTGCTCGCCGCCGAAAAACTGCGCCAGGCCCAGGACGCCGAAAAACAAGAAAAAACGCGAATTTGATTGCCACCGGATGGAAAATGTGCTATAATCATAGTGAATTGCATGAAACTTTTGGCGGTAGGTGGAACAGAATGGACGCGGAACAAAAGGCACGCGGTATGCGCCTGAAGTATTACAGAAAACAAGAAAAACTCACGTTGCAGCAGCTGTCCGAGCGCACCGGGCTTTCCCCCGGGTTTTTGAGCAAGATCGAAAACGGCGTGGGCAACCCCTCGGTCAGCAACATCCAAAAGATCTCCTATGCGCTGGGCATCACGGTCAACGAGCTGATGATGCCCGCCGCAGAAGAACAGCCCGAAGATGACGCCCGCCAGGGCGAATCCTTTGTGGTCTACGGCCAGGGCCGCAAGCTGCTGTACAATTTTGCCGACACGGTCTGCTTTGAGTCGGTCTATGAGGACAACCCCCACTTTAAGGTGAACATCCTCACCTTGCAGGGCAACACCGGCCAGAGCTATTGCTCGACCCACAGCTATGACGAGTTCGGCCTGGTGGCCCAAGGGGTGCTGTCCATCCAGCTGGGCGACGGCGAACCGCTCGAACTGCACGCAGGCGACTGCATCATGGTCCGGGCGCATACCAAGCACACGGTGTCCGCCAAGTCGGCAGAGGCGTGCGTGAGCCACTGGATCGAGATCTCGAATTGAATCTTGCGCAAAAAAAGAAGTAACCGCCCCTCTCTAGCCCAATGGGACGGTTACTTTAACCTTAACATATAGGGGCTAGCCGTCTACCGGCAGCACCGTTGTTCTATCCCCAGTATACCGCACCTGCACAGGAAAGTCAAGCGCCCGCTTGTTTGCCGGGCGCTTTTGCTGTTTGGGGCGGCCCTGGGGAGGATGGCAAAAACCGGCAGCCGTTGTGGTTGCCGGTTTTTGCGGTTGTTATGAAAAGAAGCAGGAGAGATGACCTGCAAAGGGGGGCTTAGGAGGCGGGAAACGCCGGTTCCTTGGAGATGAGCACCGGGAAGGGCCAATCGCGCCCGGAAAGGCAGGCGACCTTGTCGCGGGCTTCGGGCAGGGTCATGGTGGGCAGGTCGGCCAGCGGGTAGGGCCGGTCCAGGTAGGCATAGGTTTGCTGGCCCAGGCGGTGGTAGGGAAGGAACTCCAGCGCCGTGCAGTGGGGCAGCGATGCGCTGAATTCGGCGGTTTGCCGGATGGACGCCGGGTCGTCGTTGACCCCCCAGATGAGGGGCACACGGATGTGGATGTCCACGTCCGGGAACTCGTGCGCGGCGCGGTGGATGTTTTGCAGGATGCCGTCGTTGGGCTGGCCGGTCCATTTTTGGTGGAGGGCGCTGTCCATGCACTTGAGGTCGATGAGCGCGGTGTTCAGCAGGGGATAGACCTGCCGGATGCGGTCATAATCGCCGTACATGGTCAGCTCGGCCGCGGTGTTGATGAGCGACTCCTTGCATTCGGTGAGCAGCGCGTGGGCAAAGTCCGGGTAGCACAGCACGTCGCCGCCGCTGAGGGTGACGCCGCCGCCCGAGTGGAAGTAAAACACCTCGTCGCGGTGGATGTGCCGCATGACCTGGGCAACAGTCTGGTATTCGCCGTAGACCTTGGTGGCGCCGGTGGGGCAGGCGGCAGCGCAGCGCAGACACTGGGTGCATTTGCCGCTGTCCCAGCTCAGGCCCTTGTCCGGGGAAAAGGACAGCGCGCCCGACGGGCAGGCCTGCACGCACCGGCCGCAAAGGGTGCATTTATTTGCTTGATAGGCGCGCTCCGGGGTGGCGCTGTGCGACTCCGGGGTCGAGCACCATGCGCAGCGCAGCGGGCAGCCCTTGAAAAAGACCACCGTGCGCAGCCCGGACCCGTCCTGTAAGGAGATCTTTTCAATGCGGAGGATGGGTGCGGTTTGTTCCATCGTTTCACCTTCTCTTTGGGATGTGCAGCGTGAGAAGCCGGGCCGGGCCCGCTCCTCACGCTGCACTGCGATTTTTGGTTAGTCGGACTTTTTGGCCGCCTTACCGGCGAAAAAGCCCTTGAGGGATTGGATCAATTCAAAGTTGGGGAAGAACATGTATTTACACAAGGAGTAGATCATCAGGCCGATGACAATAAAGATCGGGAAGCCAAAGACCATGTAGGTGTACTTGATGACGTCTACGCCCATCAGGCCGAGCAGGAAGTAAGCCAGCAGGCCGACAAAGATGCCCCACAGCAGCTTGAGGAAGGTGCTCGGTTCGTCCTCGTTGGCCGCCAGGCCGCCGCGCATACTCAGCGCCGACATGGAGGTGCACATGGACTCAGCCATGGTGACAAAGGACAGGAAGATCGCAAGGGTGAAGATCGGCACAATGATCTGCCCCAGCGGCAGCGACTGGAAGAAGGCAAAGGCCGCCGCTTCCAGGCCCTCGGCGTCCATGACAGCCGACAGGTCCAGGCCGTTCATCTGCGAGAAGATGGACGCGCCGCCAAATACGTTGAACCACACGATGTTGAAGATCGAGCAGATGCCCAGGTTGACGCCCACAAACGAACGCACCGTGCGCCCCTTGCCCAGCTTGGCCAGGAACACGCCCATCAGCGGCGCATAGGCTGCGTTGGCAATGTAGAAGTTGAGGGTCCAGTCGTCCACCCACGGGTCGTCGCCAAATACGCCGACCATCATGGTGCGCTTGACGCCGCTGTCCAGGAAATCGCCCAGCGACTGCACGCTGATCTCATTGATGAACAGGGTCGGGCCAACCAGGTAGACAAAGATCAACAGGCCAAAGAAAATCCATACGTTGACGTTGCTCACCGCCGCAATGCCGCGCTTGATGCCCGACGCACTGGCCGCGCAGTAGGTCACAACAATGGCGATGGTGATGATCAGGCTGAGCATATTGGACGACTCGATGCCGAACGAATAGCGCAGGCCGGTGGACAGCTGGGTGATGCCGATGCCCAGCGAGGTGGCGATGCCGCCGACGATGACGATCAGGCACAGCGCGTCTGCCAGCTTGCCGACGACCTTGTTCTTGCCAATGGCAAAGTACATGCCCGACGCCACGCTCAGCGGACGGTTGAAGTTAAAGTGGGCAATGGCCACCGCAACCGCGGCAAAGGTGTAGAGCGCATACTGGTTGAACGACCAGTGTACATAGCCCTGGCTGAGGGCAAAGGTGGCCGCCGCTTCGGTGCCAGCCTCCACGCCCGAAAAGGCCGGGGGATTCATAAAGTGGACAATGGGCTCGACGCCGCCCCACATGATCAGCGAAATGCCGATGGTGCTGGTCAGGGTGATGGAGAACCAAGCAAAGTTGCTCAATTCGGGCTTGGCGTCCTTGCCGCCCAGCTTGGTTTTGCCCACCGGGTGGACAAACAGCAAAATACAGATGACAAGGTTGATGACCGTGATGACCGCATAGGTCCAGCCAAAGTTATGGGTCGCCCAGTTGTAAATGGCCAGCAGGCCGTTTAATAGGGCGTCGTAGTTGAAAAAGCCGAGGATGGTCACGCCGATCATGATGATCAGCGCCGGGAAGAATACAATCGGCTCCACGCGGCCGAGCAAACCGCCCTTTTTCTTCTCGTTCATGTGGTTACCCCTTTCTCTACTTAGGTTTTCAGGAGCGGCGCGGGCGCATAGAATGCGTTTGCGCCCGCGCGCGGCTGGGAACTGTTAGCACACCGTGGTATGCGAGGTGCGGGAGATGATGTCGTCCTGGACTTCGTGGCCCAGCTCGGTGAAGTAGGCCGTGTAACCGGCGACGCGGATGAGCAGGCCCTTGTAGTCGTCCGGATGCTGCTGGGCGTCGAGCAGGGTTTCCTTGTCGATGACGTTGAACTGCGCGTGGAATACGCCCAGGGTGCACATGGTCTTGAGGAAGTCCATGAGCGCTTCGGTGGAATGCTCGCCCTTGTTAAAGGAGGGGTCGAGCTTGAGGTTGAGCAGGGTGCCCTGCGAGAAGCGGGCGTGGGGGATGTAGGACACCGTCTTAATGATGGCACCCATGCCCTCGACGTCGGTGCCGCCCGACGGGCTGATGCCGTCGGCCAGCGGCTTGAAGGCGTTGCGGCCAGAGGGCAGCGCGCCAACCTCCAGGCCGAACGGGGTGTTGCCCGATACCGGCAGGATGCCCGCAGTCATGCGGCCAAAGCGGCTCTCGTAGGACTCGATGGTGTCGGCGACAAAGGTGAACAGGTCGGCGGTCAGTTCGTCAACCGCTTCGTCGTCGTTGCCGTACTTGGGCGCGGCCAGGCACAGGGCCTGCACGTCCTCGCAGCCCACGAAATCGGCGGCCAGCGCGTCGAGCAGGCGCTGCATGGTGACCGACTTGTCGTCAAACACCAGCTTCTTGACCGCGTAGACGCTGTTGACCAGGTCGGCTACGCCGATGGCGTCGATGCCGTTGCCCAGGTTGTACTTGGCGCCGCCCCAGGCGTAGTCCTTGGCGTTGTCGATGCACTCGTTGAACGACAGCGACAGCGCCGGGCATACGCGCTCCATGCAGATGTCGTCGTTGACGTGGTTGCCGGCAACGACCGCGCGCAGCTCATAGGCCAGCTGGCTCTTGACCGCTTCCAGGAACTGCTCGTAGGAGGTGAACTGGGTGGGGTCGCCGGTCTGGATGGAGGCCTGGCAGTCATACTTGCGGCTGCGGCCGTTTAAGAGCGCGAACTCGACCGCCGAGCCCATGTTGTAGTCGGCGTAAGAGGTGTAGCAGCGCTGCTTGCCGGCCAGGTTGGTCTCTACACAGCCGCAGGGGTTCCACTCATAGGCTTCGGGCAGCGGGATGCCCTTGTTTAGCATCATGGAGATGCCGACCTCGTCGTTGTGGAAGGCAGGGAAGCCGGTGCCCAGCTTGAGCACCTCGACCACCTTTTTGAGGAACTTGTTGGGGTTGCGGGCCATGTTGTAGCGCACCGACAGCGACGGCTGGTACAGCTGCACATCCATGGTGGCCTGCAAGATCATGTAGGACAGGTCGTTGACCGCGTCCATGCCGCGCCGGTCCACGCCGCCCACGCACAGGTTTTGGAACATCGGGTAACCGGCCGAGAACTTGGCGGTCACCGCGTCCTGGAACAGGCAGGGCTCGGAGAACTTGACCCACAGGCATTCGAGCAGCTCCTGGGCCTGGTCCTCGGTGATGCGCCCGGCTTCCAGGTCTGCTTTGTAGTAGGGGTAGAGGTATTGGTCCATGCGGCCGGGGTTGTAGCTGGCCGCGTTCTGCTCCATGATGATCGAGATCTGATAGAAGTAGAACGACTGGATGGCTTCGCGGAAGGTGCGGGCCGGGTGTTCGGGCACCCATTCGCAGGTTTCGGCGATTTGCAGCAGCTCGGCCTTGCGGGTGGGGTCGGCTTCCTGCTCGGCCAGGCGGCGGGCCTCGGCGGCGTAGCGCTTGGCCAGGATGACGATGCCGTCGGCGGCCATGTCCATGGCGCGCAGGTAGGTCAGCTTTTCATAGTGGCCGGGCTTGGTGATGTCCAGGGTGGCGCGCACGTCGGCGATGTGCTGCTTGACGCCGAGGATGCCGTTTTTGATGATGTTCTCATAGCCGGCAGTGGTTTCGCCCCAGCCGCGCACCGCTTTGCGGTTGATGTAGAGCACGCCGCAGTCGCGCAGGATGCGGGTTTCTTCGGGGATCTGCACCAGCCATTTTTCGAAGGTGGAGCGGCCCTTCCAGTAGGGGCGGATGATGTCCACGAACCGCTGGCGGTCCTCGTCGGTCAGGTAGAAGGGGTCGTATTCGCGGGTGGAGATGGTGTCCAGCTCGTCGTCGAGCACCGACCAGCAGGTGTCGGCGCACAGAAGGCCGCCGCGCTGCTTGCTGCCCGAGTTGCCCACGATCAGCTCATCATCCCAGATTTTGACCGTCTTTTCCTGGCACTGCTTGCGGAACGCGTACGCCTTTTGCACGACGAACGGCTCGCCCTCGGATTCCTGGAAGCCGTAGGTGAGCAGCACGGCGTTTTCCAGGTCCATCTCCGGCCGGGTGTCCAGCACCCGTTTTTTCAGCCGGTTGATGCGCGCTAAGTACGCTTTTTCTGCCATGGTAAGTACCTCCTTGTAGATGTTCGGTTGTGTAGGGTTGTGGGATAGATGTTCCTGTGTAACGAAGTGGTAAAGAATTTTTCCTTGTAGGAATATTTCCTTGGCTTGAATCTAACACTTTTCAGGAAAGATGTCAATCGGTTTTTCGATAAGGCCGGTATTTTTGGACAAAATAATAAATTTACTGTGTAGAATTTGTGAAGGTTGCCACGCTGATTTTTTCGTTACAGGAAAAAACATAGCGGGTTTGCTTTTTTGAGGAGCAGAAAGGCGCTTCGTGCGGCGCGCACGGCGGCGCTGGATGCACAAAAAATGCGCCCACCGGTTGATGGACGCTTGACATTTTCCTGGACGCAGGGTATACTAAAAATAGAAAAACGGTGCTGCCGGTAGACGGCTAGCCCCAAGATATTCTGGTTGAAAGTAACCGTCCTATCAGGCTTCATGGGCGGTTACTTCTTTTTTATTGCGAGAATGTACCCGGTGGCTACGATCAATAATAAGATAATAGCTCCATAGTCCATAAGCAACGCCCCCTTTCAGGGGCAAGACTTAGCCACCTACCGCGGCGCGGCAGCACCTTATGATCATTCTACCAGATTCGACCTTGCTGCACAAGGGGGATTGCAAATTTTCAAAGACATGCGCGCGCACGGCGGCGCTGGATGCACACAAAAAAATTTTTTGATTTTTTTAAAAAAAGAATTGACAACCCGCGCGAAAACAGGTATACTAAACAAGCACTGATTCGGTACCATAGCCAAGCGGTAAGGCGTGGGACTGCAACTCCCTGATCCCCAGTTCGATTCTGGGTGGTACCTCCAG
>CAJFUJ010000030.1 GCA_904420185.1 uncultured Butyricicoccus sp.
GCATCACTCACCTATGAAAAGACGATTGCAGTCACCGACGAGGCCGGGGACGTGAAAAATATCATCAACTACCGACAGTACAACATCGCCGCGAAGGAGGACGGCCCACTTGACGCAGCGGAAAAAGCAATACCACCCCAAAATCCCTGATTATGAGTTAGAAGCCCTTGCCCGCTGTCTACTCCCCGATATGCAAGCCTATTTTGAGAGTGACAAGGGCAAGAGAGCGTTTGCCGAATGGCAAGCACAGCAGCAGAATCAGGGTAAAGGTAAAACGGGACAAAGCCCGAATAACAGCGGCGGCAGTATGTAACACATACCGCCGCCGTCGTACTTATGCTATTTCATCCAGATAAATGATAAATCCGAACCCATCCCCTATTGGGAAAAGGTTCGGATTATCTTGATTTGGTGGACACTGGGGGGCTCGAACCCTCGACCTTCCGCACGTCAAGCGGATGCTCTTCCAGCTGAGCTAAGTGTCCATAAAGCGGTGAAACACCGCTTAATTTTCAGTTGTTATACTATCCTCATCTTTATCAAGATCTGAAAGATCAAACTCCAGCTCTTCTCCGCATGAAGGACAGGTAATTGCCCCTTCTTCCAGGGCATCGTCATCGAGGTAAATTACTTCATCACAAGTTGGACAGATGACCTGATATAGTTCACCGTCCTCCTCGCTATTTTCCAAGAAATCCTCGGCCATTGCAGAAAGCTCTTCATAGATGCCATCCAGTTCCTCTACAAGTGCATTGTTACGCGTTTGCAAATCGGTAATGGACTGGGCCATCTCCTCCATTGTGTCCAACATAGCGGTCCACAATTTGCCTTCCTTTTGCTGATTGTCGATCTCCAGGCCTGCATAAAGGCCGCGCAGATAAGCAACACGTTCCAATACGTTCATAACAACGGCCTCCTTCGCGGCAACAGGTCCTTCAGGTGTAACAACAGTGCAATCAGCTCTTGCAGCGCTCGAGGTACTCACCTGTGCGGGTATCGATCTTGATCTTATCGCCTTGCTCGATGAAGAGCGGAACCTGCACCGAAGCGCCGGTTTCAACCACCGCAGGCTTCAAGGTATTGGTCGCCGTATTACCCTTAAACCCAGGATCGGTTTCGGTAACCTCCAGCTCAACAAAGAGCGGGGGCTCTACCGCAAAGACATTGCCTTTATAGGACAACACCTTTACATTCATATTTTCGGTTACAAAACGGAAATCATCGCCCAAAGTAGACTTGTTGATGGGCAGCTGTTCGTAGGTCTCGGTGTCCATGAAGTAATACAGATCACCATCCGAATACAGGTATTGCATTTCTTTGCGCTCTACGAAGGCCTGCTCGTATTTATCGGTCGGATTAAAGCTGCGCTCGGTCACCGCACCTGTGATAACGTTTTTCATCTTAACACGCACAAAAGCGGCGCCCTTGCCGGGCTTTACGTGCTGAAATTCTACGACCTGCAGGACCTGACCGTCCATTTCAAAAGTTACGCCGTTTCTAAATTCACCAGCGGAAATCATAAATCCCAATTCCTCCAAAAGCACGGTACAGCCGTGCAGGTTAATTTCTAGTGCTTCTCTATTTTACTCTATTCTTTTCACATTTGCAAGCATTTTTTTCAGTGCAGCGAAAATTTCTTTTTGAGACTGCACAGCACCGGCTACCGTACACACACCCCAATATCCCCCATAAAAGCCCGCAGCCCGGGATGCCTTTCGGCGTCCCGGGCTGCGAAGTTTGGGTCGAGCCTTTTTAAAGGCTCGCGGGGTGTGGGGCAGCGCCCCACAAAAAGCGGTTAGTGGCAGCAGCAATCGTCGCTTACGGCATTGTTGTTATTGCCGCAGCAGCACCACAGCAGGATGATGGCAAACAGGATAATGATCCACCAGTTGTTGCTATCGCCCAGAGTATTGTAAGAAGAACACATCATTTTTCATCCTCCTAATGCGTGATTTCACTACCATACTATGGCAGGCAACCGACAGTGGTGCATACTTCGGATGAAAAATTTTTAAATTCAAAGCTGGGTGGCCGCAGCTTCGAGCTGATCGCGTGTAAAGACCCCTTGGTCAATCAACCGGTCACAGAGCAACGTATCGGTATCTTTGCAGGGCAAAAACAGCGTCTGATAGGAGGTATAGACGATATCGTCCCGATAAAACACTCCCCGCTCGGCGATTTGCTCGCGGTGCAGCTCGGTCAAGATCCCATAGGAAACAGCGGTTTCGGCCGCTGTACGCCAAGAAAAATCCCCTGCGGAATCGTTATAGCCAAGTGCGCGCAGCAAAAACGTCATATAATCCTGCATTGTCAGGGTGTTTTGCGAGCCATATTCGGTAGCGCTGATGCCACTGGTATACCCCTGCGCGTAGGCATATGCGACATAGGGCTCCGCCCAGGCCGGCACGTCGATAAAGGGATGGCTGCCTGTGTAGGCGGCGGCCTGCGCTTGTTCGCCCAGCAGGCGCAACAGCATCACAAGCCCCTCCGCGCGGGTGGACGCACGTTCCAGCTCATAGCCAGTGCTGCCGCCGGAAAACAGGCCAAGGTCGCTGAGTGCATCGGCGTAGGCGGTATACTGCGGGGTATAGCTGTCAACCGTCCCATCGGACACCGTGTAAGTACCCGAAATGCGGACCTGAACCGGCGAAGTCATACTGACCGACGCACCTCCCTCTGGCGCCAAGTAGAGGTGATTCCGAGTCAGTACCGTTCCAGCCGCAGCCGCTTGCCCCACCGTGAGGTCGAGCAGTTCGCCCGAGAGAACGTTGGCCGAGCCGCTGGTCAAGCAAAACTCTGCGCCAAACTCCATTTGAAGAACCGCGCCGTTTTCCATTTGCGCCGGGAGAAGATCGCCTTGTAGGGCCGCCGCCACCTGCTCCACCAGTTTTTGACGCAAAGCATCGTCCGAGTAGGCATCCTGCACAGCTGTAAGCGACTGATCCAAGGAATCCTGGGATGCATCGAGCGCCACAGCCGCCACATCGGCTGCTTGTTGCGCAATACTGGTACGATAGGTGCCCTCGGCATAGCTTTGGCTGATCAGTGGATCGGAAGCCGAGCCGGCCTGTGATATGGCCAGCGCAGTGACGCCGCCCGCAAGCAAAACCGCCGATGCAGCGGTCATAACGCCAGGCAGCCTGCTGAAAAACTGCTTCATATTCTCCCATTCCTTTCGGAAATTTGACATACTGCTACGAAACAAGCCGGACCCCACCGCCCTTTTACGGACCACCGCGTACCCAATCCATCGGGATACGCGCCCATGGCGAGCCCTCTATGGCTTGATCCATTGTATTAATAGTATACCTGCCTGCGCCCCGGTGGTCAAGCGGCACGGCAAAATTTCCACATATCACCTGTCTTTATGCTTGCAATTTTTCTGTCCAATGACGCAGTCCCCTTCCACGGCGACAACGGTCACATCGCAAAATACATTCTTACAAAAGTCCCCTTTTGCTTTTACCTGAAACGCATAAGGGCTATGCCCACGCCAAAATCCATCGGCATCCATGTGTTCCCAAAGCACACGGAGCTGTTTACCGATAAAACCTTCCTGATACGCTTGCGCAGTTTGGCTGGCAATTTGCTTGGCTAGGGCTGCACGGCACTGCTTTTGGAGGTCTGGCACCTGTCCGGGCATGGCAGCTGCCGGCGTTCCCGGCCGTGGCGAATACGGAAAAACATGGACAGCGGCAAAGGCGCATTGCCGCAAAAACAGCAAAGTCTGTTCAAACTCGGCCTGGGTCTCGCCAGGAAATCCAACGATCAAGTCGGTGGTAATCGAACAATTGGGAAAACTGCCGCGCAATGCCTCGGCTTTTTGTGCGAACTGTGCGGACGTATACCGGCGCTTCATGCGGGCGAGCACGGTATCGCAGCCGCTTTGCAGCGAAAGATGAAAATGAGGCATCAAATTAGGGTATTGGGCCAAAGCACAAAACCGATCATCCACCGTGCGCGGCTCGAGCGAACCAAGCCGGATACGGACATCGGGGACCGCCTCACAAATCTCCGCAATTAAATGCACCAGGTCCTCCCCTGGCCGGTCGCGGCCATAAGAGGAAATCTCAATCCCGGTCAACACGATTTCCTGCACACCGTTTGCAGCCAATTGCCGGGCCTGTTGGACGGCCTGCGCCATCGGCAGAGAGCGGACATGGCCGCGTGCGTACGGAATAATACAGTAGGTACAATACTGGTCACACCCATCCTCGATCTTGAGCAGGGCACGCGTGCGGCCGCGCGGCACGCTGGGCGGCAGTGGTTCGAAAGCGGCCGGCGGCGTACGGAAGGCCGACGTATCCAGCGGCTTCCGCGACCGAACAAACTCCTCACACGCATCCAGCACCTTGGCGCGGTCGGCCACGCCGCAGACCAGATCGGCCACGCCCTTCAGTTTCTCCGGCTCCATCTGCGCCATGCACCCACAGACGGCCAGCACTGCATGGGGGTTGTCCCGGCGCAGCCGGCGTATCGCACGGAAATTTTTGTGATCGCCCACAGCAGTAACGGTACAGGAATTTAAAACGCAAACATCGGCTCCCTGCTCGACGATTTCATGTCCACGCGCTTGCGCCAGCTGCGCGAGCGCCTCGGACTCAAACAGATTGACTTTGCAACCCAGTGCAAAAAAACAAAACTTCATCGGATTTCATCCTTCCCTTGTAAAGCCCCCCTATTATAACACAATCGGCCTGATTGCGCGCTGTGCGCAGACTGAAATTTGTTTTTTCTATTCCAGCGGAGCGAAGAAGTTTGTCCACAATCGCCGCACAAAATAGGCAAAAAACCTATTTTGTTGCCAAAAGCTTAAACATAATACGGGATTTCCGCGACAAAATCTTTTCCAATTGCGAAAATTTTTTTTGATTTTGGTTTGACAATTGCAGCGGGCTGTGCTATTATGTAACCGTAATGTAATCTAATTTTGTTACCACTTTGTAACTTTAGCAACCAACCTGTAAACAAAGGAGAATATCATGCCAGCGAATTCGAAAAAAGACAAAACGCTGCAATATAAGGGCCATCCCCTGCTGCGGCGGGACAATGTTCTTTATTACGGCAGCATGGCTGATAGCCATATTATTATGATGCAGGTTCTGGACACCCGAAAAGACCATGGTCTGGAGGTCGCATCCCGCGTATCGGTTCAGTTGCAGCAAACGTCGGCGGGTTCTCGCGGACGGGAGCGCGTGATTAAGAGCGCGGAGAAAAACAGCCTGTGGAGCGCGATGGATCTTGCATCCATTTGGTTGCGCCGCGCGCTGTCTGCCAAGTAGCAAACCAACCGACATCATTAGGAGGGTCTACCCATGCATTTGTCTAAACGATGGACGAAATTTGCGGTGACCGGCGCGCTCGCCGTCACTTTTTCTCTTACTGCCGCATCGGCTTTATATGCGGGCGAAACCACAGCCAGTAACCTGAATGTGCGCTCTAGCCCGAACGGTACGGTGATCGGTACACTGCCCTACGGCAGCAAGGTCGCTGTCATCAGCAACAGCACCGAATGGTACCAGATCGGCTACGACGGTCAGACTGCGTATGTAAGCGGTACATATGTAAACTGGATTCCGGATTGTGAATTCGACTTGGGTACAGGCGTGATCCAGTGTTCGACAACAGTCAACTTCCGCAGCCTGCCCAATACCAGCAGCCAGGTGCTGGCTTCCCTTACAAACGGCCAGAAGGTCGATGTGATCGGCATTGCGCAGGGCTGGTATAAGGTTGAGGTCGATGGCGCGAAGGGCTTTGTATCGGCCGATTACCTGTCGCTTTCGGGTGGTCAGCAGGCGGACAAGTCCACGGTTACCGGATCGACAACGGTCACCACTTCGGATGCTGCCACTGGCATCCGGCAGCAGATTATAGATTTTGCAGCGCAGTTCCTGGGTACCCCGTACTTGTATGGCGGCAGTTCGCCGGAGACTGGGTTTGACTGCTCGGGCTTTACCTCCTATGTGTACAAAAACGTGGTCTGTGAAATCGCGCGCACTTCGTCTCAGCAGCGTGCTACGACGAAAAACATCACCATGGAAGAGTTGCTTCCGGGCGATCTGGTGTTCTTCGGTTCGGGTGACACTGTCAGCCATGTTGGCATCTATGTCGGCAACGGTCAGTTTATCCACTCTCCCCATACCGGTTCGGTCGTCAAGTACGATTCGCTGGATACCGGCAGCTACAACACCCGCTTTATCTGCGGTGGCCGTGTGTTGAACGATTAAGTCTCCATAACAAAACTTATGTGGTAGCCCTTGGCAATAGACCAAGGGCTGCTGTTTTTTTGCATAAAAACACCACCCGGAATGCTTATCGTATTCCGGGTGGCAAAGTTTTTGCGCAAGCTCTGCTTGCTTCCTCATCGCGGGTTCTAAAAAAGGGCTTACAGGGTGCAGAGGCAAGCCCCCACTTTAAAAGAGGGTGCGCACCGAGATCATGCCATCGATGGCGCGCAGGGCGGCCAAGTCGTCGGCAGAGGGCTGGGCCGCGGTGTCGATGATCGTATAGGCATAATCGCCGCGGGAACGGTTGCCCATGTTCTCAATGTTGCTCTTGACCGCGCTGGTGATGGCGGAGATCATGTTGGGCACATTCTTATGGATCATGCAGATGCGGTAGCCGCCCTCATACGGTACCTTGAGGTTGGGGAAATTGACAGAGTTGCGGATGGTCCCCTTCTCCAGGTACTCGGTGATCTCATAGACCGCCATTTTGGCGCAGTTGTCCTCGCTTTCGGGGGTGGAAGCGCCCAGATGGGGCAGGGTAATCGCATTTTCCTGCTCGAGGATTTCGTCGGAAGCGAAGTCAGACACATAAGCCGCGACCTTGCCGCTCTCCAGGGCAGCCGCCATGGCCTTGGTGTCAACCAATTCGCCGCGCGCCAGGTTGATGATGCGCACGCCATCCTTCATTTTGGCGATGGTGTCGGCGTTGATGGTGTCCTTGGTATCCGGCGTGAGCGGCACATGGATGGTGATATAATCGCATCCAGCGAGCAGCTCGCTTAGGTCGGTCACATGATGCACCGCACGCGACAGCTGCAAGGCGCCATCCACCGACAGATAGGGGTCATATCCCCAGACCTCCATATCCATCGCTACGGCAGCATTGGCCACCTTGACGCCGATGGCGCCCAAGCCGATGATGCCCAGCCGCTTGCCGGAGATCTCCGGGCCGGCATAAGTGGCCTTGCCCTTTTCGGCGGCAGGGCCAATATCCAGTGTCCCTTTGAGGCCCTTGACCCAGTTGGCGCCCTGGACAATCTTGCGCGAGGCGAGCAGCAGCGAGCAAATGACCAGCTCCTTGACCGCGTTGGCGTTGGCGCCCGGGGTGTTGAACACCACAATCCCCTGCTCGGAGCACTTGTCAATCGGGATATTGTTCACGCCAGCGCCTGCACGGGCGATGCATTTGAGCTTCTCCGGGAATGCGACGTCGTGCAGCTTGGCCGAGCGGACCAACACCGCATCATAGTCGGCCATATCCTCGCTGTACGCATATTTCTCCTTGTCAAACAGCTCCAGCCCCACCGGGCTGATCTTATTATAGAGCTTTACCTGATACATGACTCGTTCTTCCCCTTTTCTTTTTCAAAATCAAATTTCCGCCCAGCCGGGCCAGACGAACTGTGAAGAGCGGCTTACTGATTGTCTGCAGCAAACTTCTTCATAAAGTCGAGCAGCTTTTCCACCCCTTCAATGGGCATTGCATTGTAGATAGACGCACGCATCCCTCCGACCGAGCGATGGCCCTTGAGGTTGGACATGCCAGCTGCGGCCGACTCCTTGGCGAACTTGGCGTCCAGCTCCTCGTTGCCGGTGCGGAAGGTTACATTCATGTGGCTGCGGGAATCCTTACGGGCCACGGCCTTGTAGAAATCCTGGCTATCCAAATAATCATACAGCATCGCAGAACGCTGTTCGGCGCGCTGCTGCATGGCGGTCAAGCCACCCATCTGCTCGACCCACTCGAGCACCAAGCCAAGCACATAGATGCCATAGGTTGGGGGGGTGTTGTACATGGAGTCCTTGTCGGCCATGGTTTTCCAGTCGAGCATCACCGGATACTTTTCCAGCGGATAGGAACCGAGCAGATCGTCTCGGACAATGACAACCGTGACGCCAGCAGGCCCCATGTTTTTCTGTGCGCCCGCGTAGATCACGCCGTATTTGCTCACATCTACCGGCTTGGACAAAATATTCGACGACATGTCGGCGACAACCGGCACACCGGCGGGTGCGACCGGATCATACGAATACTCTGTTCCGTAAATGGTATTATTCGCACAAATATAAAAATAATCAGCGTCCGGACGGATATCCAGCTCTTCCTGGGCCGGGACATGGTCAAAGTTGGTTTCTTTGGAGGTAAAGGCCACATGGATATCACCGAACTTGACCGCTTCCTTATAGGCGTTGTTTGCAAAGTTACCGGTCACAGCGTAATCGGCCTTGCCGGTCTTGAGCAGGTTCATGGGGATGGCTGCGAACTGGGTAGTCGCTCCACCTTGCAGGAAGAGCACCTTGTAGTTGTCCGGCACGCCCATGATGCGGCGCAGCGCAGCCTCAGTATCCTTAATAATGGTATCATAAACCTTAGAGCGGTGGCTCATCTCCATGACCGACATCCCACTGCCGTGATAATTTGTCATCTCGGATGCAGCCTTTTCCAGCACCGATAGGGGGAGCATCGAGGGTCCTGCGGAGAAATTAAAAATTCTGGTTTCCGACATCGTAAAAGCAGCCTGCCTTTCTTCTTTCGCCGCATAGAAAGCCATTTTCTAAAAGTATCCGACAAATCTGATGCTTTCCGGCCCTTCCTACGCGCGATTGTTTTGAATATACCCTTAATTATAATCCTACCAATGCACTTTGTTCAAGATATACAGAACATTTTCAACATGGTATAATATATAAAAAACGCAAGGAGAATTCCGAGTCTGATGAACATTCTGGATAGTTTGTGCGCCGTAGAAGGAATCTCGTCCGCCGGTGTATGCGAATTTGACGCCCTCACCCCCTATTTTGCCCCCGGAGCCCGCGACAAAGCGCTGGCGCTATGCCCAGGGGCGGCACGGGTGGTGGTAGCGTTGTTCCCCTATTACGCCGGTACCGCGCCCGGCAATCTGGCACTCTACGCGCGCGGTACCGATTACCATGCGGTCGTGCAACAACTGCTTGCGCCATTTGCCAGACAGCTGGCAGATGGCGTGGTGCTGGCCGATGCCTCCCCCCTGCCCGAGACCCAGGCCGCACGTCTGGCCGGCGTGGGCAAACTGGGGGAAAATGGCCTGATCTTCGATCCCTTGTACGGCTCTTATGTGGTCATCGGCACCATTTTAACCACGCAGCCGCTGCCGCTGGAAGCGGCGCGGCACAGTTCGGGCCCCCCCACTCCTCCGCCTGCCCCCGGTGACCGGCTCCTCCAATGCAACCACTGTGGGGCCTGCCGCCGGGCCTGCCCGCTGGATGCGCTCGGCAAAGACGGCTCGGTGAATCCCGACCGCTGCCTGTCGGCCTTGACCCAAAAAAACGGCCCCCTGGCACCCTGGCAGACGGCCGCATTGGCGCAGCACCCGCTCATCTGGGGCTGTGACCTGTGCCAGACCAGCTGTCCGCTCAACCGCCACGTGCCCGAAACCGGCAACCCAGCCTTCCGGGAAGTGCTGGTCTGTTCGCTGTCGCGCGACGCGCTCGACGGCCTGACCCGGCGGCAATTCACCGAAAAATTCCCCCTGCGCGCCTTCACCTGGCGGGGCCCGGCCCCACTCTTGCGCAATCTCACCTGCAAGGAGCTGCCAAAATGAACCCTACCCCTCTCTACTCCGCCCTGCGCGCCCTGTCCAGCCAGGGCCATTTACGGCTGCACATGCCCGGCCACAAGGGCAAGCCCCTCTTCCCCGGCTGGGAGGAAGTCTTTGCACTGGACTATACGGAAACTTATGAAACCGGCAACCTATACGCGCCAGATGCAGACAGCCCCATCCGCCCGGCCGAACGGCTGGCCGCGGCCTGCTATGGGGCGGCCGACTGCCACTTCCTGACCGGTGGCTCGACCCAGGGCGTACACGCCATGCTGGCTGCCTGCTGCACGCCGGGCGGGCCGGTGCTCCTCGACCGCACCTGCCACAAAAGCGCGGCCAGCGCCTGTGCGCTGCTCGACCTGCGGCCTGCCTTTGTGTTCCCATCCACGCTCGAGCCGTTCGGCTTCGGCGGGATGCTCGATTTGCACGCGGTCGAGGCCGCGCTGGCCGCTCACCCGGACGCCCCTGCCCTGCTCATCGTGTCCCCCAATTATTACGGCGTCGTACAAGACATCCCCGCCCTCGCGGCCCTGTGCCGCCGCTATGGCAAGCTGCTGCTCGTGGACGCCGCCCATGCCGCCCATTTCCCGGCGCTGGGCCTGCCCTCGCCCATCGAGCAAGGGGCCGATGCGGCGGTTGTTAGCGCCCACAAGACCCTCCCCTGTTTGGGGCAGGGGGCGTATTTGCTGCTGTCCGACCAGGTGGACGGCGGCAAGCTGCGCAGGTGCGAAGCGATGGTCGGGACCTCCAGCCCATCCTATGCCATTTTGGCCTCGCTCGACCTAGCCCGCGCCTGGATGCAGGGCGAAGGGCGGGCCGCTTATGCAGCCGCCGCCCGGCAGACGGCCACACTGCGCGGCGAGATACAGCAGTCCACCCCGCTCGTCGCGCTGGATGATGCCGCCGGTTTGCCGCTCGACCCCTGCCGCCTGACCCTTTGCTGCGCGCGCACCGCGCTCGACGGACAGGCCGCCGGGCAGGCGCTGTATGCCCGCTATGGCATCGCGCTCGAGCTGACCGACCAGCGCAACCTGGTGGCCATCCTGACCGGCGCTGACAGCCCGGACGACTTCGCCCGCCTGCGCGATGCACTTGTCCGGCTCTTTGGCAGCCTGTCCGGCGCCGGTGCGCCGCCCCCACCCCTGCCCGCTGTGCCGTCGGCCGAACCGGCCCTGCCGGTGCGCCGGGCCTGGTTTGCGCCCTGCCGTACCGTGCCGCTGCACCAGGCGGTTGGGGCGATCTGTGCCCGGCCGGTGACGCCCTATCCGCCCGGCATCCCACTGCTGTGGCCGGGCGAACGCATCACCGCCGCACACATCGAATTTTTGCGGTGCAGCTGCTACGATGCGGACGGCACCGTGCAGATCTGTGCGGATGCTTCTCTATAATGCTTTTGCATAAGTTCTAGTTTTTGTACGTTTTGTCCAAATTTCTTCCTGGTATTTTGTAAGGTATTTTCCTGGCTATGTATTGAAAAAAAACTTCCTTTTGTATATAATAAAGCTACAATCAGTCATGACCGATTCACAACATGGAGAGATGTGATTTTGCAATGAAAGGATTTTACTCCATGTTCTTGCAAAACACAAAAAAACGGTTGCCGGTTGTTGGGCTGTGCATCGCCGTGGCGGCGGTTGTCGGTGTATATACCCAGTTCTTCTATCAGCGACCCATGCAGGTGGGATCTGTGCAGGTGGATTTGCCTGCCGGCTACACGATGCAAGCCACTCCAGATGGTGCGGCGCTTTACAAAGGCGGCCAGGTCGTGGGCGGGGTTGCCATCTACTCCAATCTGCCCGCAGAGGATATGGCGGCGCTATATTGTCCCAAGCCAACACCTCGAGGTTACACCCTGCCTTCTTGGGAGTTGGCCACCCAGTACATCCCGGATGCTTCGCGCGCTTTTTATCAAATTGCCCGCAGCCAGGGCGCGATTATGATGAGCAGCAGCAGTACCGACCTACACATGAGCCTGGAGCTGGACAACGACCCGCTCGACCAAGAACACGCCTTCTATTGCGTACCCGAAACCGACACATTGATTGACGTATGGTTGTATTTACACCCGACTTCCGGATGGGATAGAACGAGAATTCTGTCCTCTTTCGCCTACACAATATGAGAAACCACTGTTTATCTCAAAACAATCTCTTATAGCGCAAATACACATCTCTCCTAAAACTCAATCCCGCTTTAAAAACCCGCGTCCTGTTCCCATGGATGCGGGTTTTGCCGTCTTCGCGGCGCACCAGCAGAAACACATTGAATTCCCGCGGCAAAAATGCTATAATACTGTCCGTAAGGTGTAAATTTGTACGAAATGAGTGAGCGGCCATGCTTTCCTTTCAAGAGATCCCGGGCAATGCCGCGGTCAAGGACAGCCTGCGCGCCGCGCTGCGCACCCGTTTCCCGCAGGCCGTGCTGCTGACCGGCCCCACGGGCAGCGGCAAGATGCGGCTGGCGCTGGCGCTGGCGGCCGGGCTGCTGTGTACCGGCCCGGGCGAGCGGCCCTGCGGGGCCTGCCCTTCTTGCCGCAAAATGGACCACGGCGTGCACCCCGACCTGGACATCGTCGACGAGGGCGACGCCGCCCTGCCGGTCGCGCTGGCGCGCGAGGTGCGCGGCAAAGTGATGGTGCTGCCCAACGACGGCGACCGCCGGGTTGTCATTGTGCGGCACGCCCAGCACCTCAACCCGCAGGCACAAAACGCGCTGCTCAAGGTGCTCGAAGAGCCGCCGCGCTACGCCTTTTTTATTTTGACGAGCGAGCAGCCGGGTGAAATTTTGGAAACTATCCGTTCGCGCTGCACCCGCTATCAGCTGGCGCCCCCTGCCGCAGACAGCGCGCAGCAAAGCGACTTTTTGCCGCTCATCATGCCCTTTGTCCAGGCTTTGGCCGAGGGGAACGAATACCAGATGCTGCTGGCTGCCATGGCGCTGGAAAAGCTGTCCAAGCCCGATTTCCAAGCGGCGCTCGGGCTGCTGCAAACCGCGCTGCGCGACGCAATCCTGACCGGCTGTGGCCTGTCCGGTGCGCTGCTGCCCGCGCTTGCCGAGTGGACCCGCCGGCTGGCTGGCCGCACCGGCCGGAACCAGCTGTTGGCGCTCTATGATTTTGTGGGTGTTTTGTCGCGCCGCACGGAGATCAACGCCGCACCGGCCATCCAATGCGCCGGTTTGTGCGCGCAGGCCTACCAGCTGTGCATCAAACAGCAAGCTTTGCATGTAGGAGGATAGAACGATTGATTCATATTATCGGCGTCCGCTTCAAAAAAGTGGGCAAGGTTTATTATTTTGACCCGCACGGTCTGACCGTCCGGCCGGGCGAACATGTCATCGTCGAAACCGCGCGTGGCATCGAGTGTGGCGAATGCGTGGTGGGCAACACAGAAATCGCGGAAGAGGCGGTGGTCCGCCCGCTTAAGCCGGTCATCCGCATTGCCACCGAGACCGATTTGCAGGTCGCCCGCGGCAATGCGCAGCAGGCGCGTGAGGCGTATACCATCTGTAAGAAGAAAATCGCCGAACATGGTCTGGATATGAACCTCGTATCGGTCGAATGTACCTTTGATCTGAACAAGATCCTGTTTTATTTCACCTCGGACGGCCGGGTGGATTTTCGCGCCTTGGTCAAAGATCTGGCGTCCATCTTCCGCACCCGCATCGAGCTGCGGCAGATCGGCGTACGGGACGAGGCCAAAATGATCGGTGGCTTGGGCATCTGCGGGCGCGAACTATGCTGCGCCAGCTATCTGGATGATTTCCAGCCAGTTTCCATCAATATGGCCAAGGACCAAAACCTTTCGCTCAACCCGGCCAAGATTTCCGGCACCTGCGGACGGCTGATGTGCTGCCTGAAGTACGAATACGAAAGCTATCACGAGCTGCAAAAGGTGACTCCCAAGGTGGACAGCCTGGTCGAAACCCCTGAGGGGCGCGGCACCGTGGTTTCCACCCAAATCCTGTGCGGCACCTGCAAAGTGCAGCTCGAGGATTCGCCGGATACGCCCCAGGTGTTCTGTTGCAAAGATTGCACCATGCTGCGCTCGGGCCGCGGCAAGCGGGGCCCGCAACCGGACAACCATCGTGCTCCTGCCGACGATGAATCCACCATGGAACCCCTCGAAAAGCGCAAGCCCACCCCGACGGTTGCGGCTGAGGAACCTGCGGCCGCCGATGCGGAGACGCCTGCTGAGGAAAAGCCCCGCCGCCGGCGCAGCGGTTCGCGCCGGCGCCGCCGCAAGCCCGCCGGAGAAGGCGGCGAGGGACGCCAGTCTGCGATCCCACCGCAGGGCGATTGACTGCGGTCCTTTGTGGGGCGCTGCCCCCTGCACCCCCGCCAGGGGCATTGCCCCTGGAACCCTTCCTAGCGTGAGCCCCCGCACCCCTGCCAGGGGTATGGCAACATAAGAAAGAAGGGATTTTTCATGCATTCCAACATGTCTTGCATCTCTGACAAACAGCGCAAAGCTGTTATCTGCCAAAGGGCCCATCAGCTCGGCGCCAACTTGGTGCGTGTCTGCCCGGTTTCCCGCTGGGCCGAGCATCCTATCCAAGACTCCAGCTTTTGGCCGCAGAACATCTGGCCCTGGGCGACCCATGTGGTGGTACTGGGCATCCCGCTCTATCTGCCCATGATGCGCACCGCGCCTTCCATGGTGTACCAGGAGCTATACGACACGAGCAATCGAGTTTTAGACGATCTGGCCTACCGCCTGACCAATTTTATCATGTGCGAATTGGGCTATCGTGCGCTGTATTTCCCGCGCGACTGCTATTCGAGCATTGAGGTGTTGCTCAAGAGCCCCAATGCGGCCTTTTCCCATGTGCTGTCCGCCTACTATGCGGGCATGGGCACCATTGGCGACAGCCACAACCTGCTGACGCCCGAATTCGGCCCGCGGCTGCGCATGGTTTCGGTCCTGACCGACGCGCCGCTCACCCCCGACCCCATGTTGGAGCAGGATTTATGTCTGCATTGTGGTCTATGTCTCAAGCACTGCCCATCGCACTGCTTCCATGATGCGGGCGGCGGCCCCTATGAAATGGACAAAATCGCGTGTACCGCCTACCATGTGCAGCTCAAGCGCAACCATCATTGGCCCTGCGGCCTATGCGCGTGCGTCTGTCCGGTTGGCGCGGATTTTCAGCTTTACCGCGGCCAACCGGCCGTTTCCCCGGAAGGCGTGCAGCATTGCCAAGCCTTCGGTTCATGACGCCACACAAAAAACCCAGCACCCTGTCTCCTCCAAAATGGCGGATCAGGATGCCGGGTTTTTTTTGCGCGGGCGGGCCTTTTTACAGTTCGCCCGAGATTTGGGGCCGCTTCAGCGCCGACAGTCCCCGCCAGGGCAACCGCCAGACCAGCAGAGTCACGGCCGCGATCTTGATCGTATCCCCTGGCAGGTAGGGCAGCACGCACATCCCCAGCGCGGCGCCCAGGGGCGTACTGTTGAGCAGCATGAACCATACCGTCCCCAGCGCATAGCAGGCCGCCAACCCGGCGGTCATGGCGGCTGCCAGCCCCTTTTTGGAGCGCACCCGCCCGGTTAGCAGGCCGATCACCAGCACAGAGACCAGATAGCCGGCCAGATAGCCACCCGTTGGCCCGGCCAGCACCTGTAAGCCGCCGCGCAGGCCGCTGAACACCGGCACACCCACCGCGCCCAGCCCCAGATAGACCAGCTGTGCAGCCGTGCCCCACTTCCAGCCAAGTAGTGCGCCGGATAGGAACACTGCAAACGTGGAAAAGGAAATCGGCACCTGCCAGGGTGTCGGTATCGCAATTTGGCTGCACACGGCAGTCAGCGCGGCAAATAGAGCGGTGTAACAAAGCGGTTTGGTTTTCATAGGCGTCCCTTTCGTGTAAACTCATTTTATTATTTTAGTTTACATAAGTATATCATATGCGTCAACCAAAATCAATAAAAAGGTTTCCATCCACATCATCAATTTGGGCCGCGCCGTCAAATTCAAAGAACGGTTACAACCTCTTCACGCAATCTCCGCAAAACAGAAGGATAATAAGGGCAACGAAACCCAGAAAGGCAGGGACTATACCATGCGATTGTTGCTTGCAGAGGATGAACAGGCGTTGGCGCGTGCGCTGACCGCCATTCTCAAACATGGAAACTATACCGTTGACACCGTATATGACGGGGAGCAGGCCCTCCAGTCGCTTTTGACCGGCCAGTACGACGGCGCTGTGCTGGACATCATGATGCCCAAGCTGGATGGGCTGGAGGTCCTTCGCCAGGTCCGCGACCGGGGTGTTCCCCTTCCCATCTTACTCCTAACCGCCAAATCGGGCTTGCAAGACAAGATCACTGGCCTGGACAGCGGCGCAAACGATTATCTAACCAAACCGTTTGCCGCGGGTGAACTGCTGGCGCGCGTGCGGGCCATGACACGCACGCAAGAGGCACCTGAGCCGCTGCGCCTGGGCAATGTGACGCTAGACCGGGCCACGCTCACCCTGCTCACGCCCAGCGGGAGCATCGGCCTATGTCAACAGGAATCGCTGCTGCTCGAACTGCTGCTTTGCAGCGCCGGACATCTGGTGACCAACGCGCGCCTATGCGAACGCATCTGGGGCGGTCAGGCCAGTCACGAGGCGGTTTGGGTATACATCTCCTATTTGCGCAAAAAACTGACCGCGCTGCACGCCGACGTGGGGATCCAGCCGGTCGAAAAGGAGGGCTACCGGCTGGAGGCCCTCCCATGCTGACTTTGATCAAGCGGCTGCGTATCAAGCTCATCGTGGTATCCATGGGGTCGCTCTTGTTCGTTCTGGTCATCATCTTGGGCAGCGTCAACGCGCTCAATTTCAGCCGGTTGGTTGACCAGGCCGACGCTGTACTGGACATCCTCGAGGATAACAGCGGCCTGCTGCCCAAGCTCGACGGCTTGCTGGATCACCAGGGCGAGCAGGCCTACGACTCCCCCGAGGTTCCCTATGAGTCCCGCTATTTTTCGGTCCTGTTCGACCAGAACGGCAATGCCATTGCCACCAACGTCGGTCAAATTGCTGCAATCGACCAGCAGCAGGCCATTGACCTGGCGTATACGGTTTGGTCTGCTGGGCAGGACCGCGGCTTTGTAGGCGATTACCGGTATACGGTCTTTGACGAGGGCAGCGGGGTTCGCATCAGCTTTTTGGATTGCGGACGGCAGTTGGATACCTGCCGCACCTTTTTGTTTAACAGCCTGCTCATCTCCCTTCTGGGGTTGCTGGCCGTGTGCATTTTAATCATCCTGCTCTCTGGCCGGATGATCCGTCCAGTAGCTGAGAGCTACGAAAAGCAAAAGCAGTTCATCACCAACGCCGGACATGAGATCAAAACCCCGCTGGCCATCATCGAAGCCGACGCTGGCCTGATCGAGATGGAACAGGGGGGCAGTGAATGGTTGCAGGACATTCAAAGCCAGGTCCGCCGTCTGAGCGATTTGACCGGCGACCTGATCTATTTGGCGCAGATGGAGGAGGCAGAAACCCAGCTGTCACGGACCGATTTCTATCTGTCTGACCTTGCAGTCGAATTGTCCCATTCGTTTGAAGGGCTGGCCCGGCAGCACGGCAAGCAGTTCTCCATCAACATCCAGCCCGCTTTGACCCTGCGCGGGGATGAAAAGTCCATTCGCCAACTGATCTCCATCTTGCTGGACAATGCAGTCAAATATTCGACCGATGGCGGTGAAATCCGGCTTTCGCTTTCCCGCCAAGGCCATGCGCTTCGCCTATCGGTCTACAACACCGCCAGCGGTGTGGACAAAGCCGATCTCCCCCATTTGTTCGACCGGTTCTACCGCGCCGACAAATCGCGCAATTCGCAAACTGGCGGCTACGGCATCGGATTATCGATCGCCCGCGCGGTTGTATCCGCCCACCGCGGCAAAATCACCGCCCTTTCCCCCAACGGGGACTCCATGGAAGTGGTCGTCTCGCTTCCATGTACATAGGCGTTGTCCATTCCCCTTGCATCCCACAATCAAAGGAGTCGCCTTATGACCTATGAAGAATTTTACGGCCCCGCCTTGGCCAAGCTGCAAGCGGCTGAGCACCAACTCACCAGTCTGATCGCATGTCTGCCAGAGACTCAGTGTGAAGGGCCTAAGCCGGTGCTCTACTGCATTTCACGGATCAAGTCGCCCGAAAGCATGATGCGCAAGCTCCAAAAAAACGGCCTGCCACCCGATTGTACATCCGCGCTGGAATATATGCACGATGCGGTCGGCGTTCGGGTGATCTGCTCCTTTTTGGACGATGTCTACCGGGTGGCCGATTGGCTGACCGAGCGGCTTCGCGTCGTGCAAACCAAGGACTACATCTCATTCCCCAAGCCCAACGGCTACCGCAGCCTGCATTTGATTGTCGGGCTTACCGATGGCCCAGCCCAGGGCCTGACCGCCGAAATCCAGTTGCGCACCATCGCCATCGACTGTTGGGCCAGCCTAGAGCACCAACTCAAATACAAGCGTTCGGTTGCCCATGAGACGCTTGTGCGCGCCGAACTCAAGCGCTGCGCCGAGGAAATTGCTTCCATTGATCTGTCCATGCAAACCATCCGGGAGCTGCTCGCGCAGGACGCATAATAATATGTTTATCCTTGTTTCGGTGGCGTTTCAGTAAATTTAAAACCGGCATCCCTTTTCAAAACAGGGACGCCGGTTTTTCGGCTATTTTTTAGTACTTCTGCTCATCGGGATCGATATATTCCCGGCCAAAGCGGCCGGTCTGTTCGGTCTGGTGATAGGCTTCATTGGCCGCTTTGATGAAATCTGCATCCGACTTTTTCTCTTCAGGAATAAATGCTTGTCCTGGCAGGCGATGGCGCAGCTTAAACTTTTGCATTGTCTGCCGCAGAACATCCGCCTGTTCGCTCATATTGTGGCTGGCTGCATCGGATTGCTCACTGATTGCGGCATTGTTGGTCGCCGCCTGGGTGATCTGATCGATCTGCTGGCTCACCGAAGCGATGCCTTCCATTTGCTCGCCGGAAAATGCGGAAATCCGGTCAACAATCTCCACAATTTTGCTGATATCCTCTTGGATCTCGTCAAAGACCGCCATAGATTGGGTGGCGATGGTGCTTCCCTTTGCCGCCTGATCGATGGTACCCTGGATCAGCTCACGGCTTTCCTTGGCCGCTTCTGTGCTCTTCATCGCCAGCGCACGCACCTCTTCCGCGACTACGGCAAAGCCCTTGCCCGCGCTGCCCGCCCGCGCTGCCTCAATTGCAGCGTTCAGCGCCAAGATATTGGTTTCAAACGCGATGTCGTTGATCGACTTCATCACCGCTGAAATGCGTTGGGACGCTGCATGGATCTTCATCACATCATCCACCAGTTGCCGCATCTGCTGATTGCTGACCTGGGTGTCCTGGCGGATTTTTTCGGTGATTTGCTTGGCGTACTGGGTACCCTCATCGTTTTGCTGGATGAGATTGCGGGTGTGCGCAATGGTGTCGGACAGCTGATGGACCGCGTCAGCCTGCTCGGTGGCACTTTCAGCCAGCGTGTGGCTGACACTGGCGATTTCGTTGGCGCCCGAAGCCACCGTGTGGGCCACTTCAACGATCTCATTAAATACCGCGTCGTTGGACTGTACCAGATGATACAAGCTTTTGCCCAGGCTATCCTCCCGGGAGCGAATATGGACAAATGTGGTCATATCGCCCTTGGCCACCTGCTCCAAAACCTTTACGTTGTTTTCCACATTGGCCGCCATTTTCTGAAATGCACGCATCATGGTGCCAACTTCATTGTCTTTATTTTGCTCCTGCATTTGCAAAAATTCGGCATCTGCTTCGGATTCAACCATCCCCAGCGCGAGCCGGTCAGCCCATTGCGCCATCCGTACCACTGGCCGCGAGATCTGGCTTGCCAAGTGGGTGGCATACCACACCGAAAATGCGGCAATCCCCGCTGTAATGATCACAATCAGCAACAGGATCACGATCATCAGCGCCTGATAGGTGCCCTGCGCACTTTGCAGCTGCTGGCTATAATATGTATCGATTTGCTGCAACCCCTGGATGACCTGCTCGGTAAAAGGCGCAACCTCCTGTATATACATCTGGGTAGCCGCAGCCAAATCGGTCTCTCGCAGCTGCTGTATGTTCGCCGCATTGGCATGCATCTCTTCATGCGGCGTGCGGACCTGTTCGACCAAGGAGGACAGCTGAGAATTGCCCTGAATCTCGCTTTCATTTGCTTGAATCCACTGCCCCAATGAGCAAGCATCTGGGTCCAGGCTGCCTTCAAATGCAGCGCCGGTTTGCAAACTATCGCTGAGCTGGATGCGCCAGGAGTAGTGTGCGGACAAAACCTGCTGGATTTGTAAGCGAACATTTTCCATTTGATTAATACTTTGATACTCAGTGTACAATCCGACTAAAAATCCAATATTTAGTGCTCCCAAAATGCACAAAAAAAGAATGACCCGTTTAAAGCCATGCATGATCTGTGCACGCAGGTTTTTTCTGTTTTTCTTCTGACCATCCGTCATTTTTTACGCTCCTCACATCATAAAATTTGTTTGAAAAAAGTCTGATATCACAGATGTGGATCACACTCCTATTATAATAATTTAAATTCAGAATATTTTTATCACACAACTGACAAAGATATTCCCTATATTGTTTTAACTTCGTCATCTCTATCAAAAATATAAGCCCTCTTAAAAAATAATTTTCATTTTCAATTTACTTTTTCGCTATACCTGACAAAATAAAACGAGGCCTTCCGTCTTACGGATCGGCCTCGTTTTTGCGCGCTGCTTTTACTGGCTGGAATAACGCGCCTGATAGGTGCCGTTTTGAATTTTCGCCACTGTGTCATCGTGCAGGTCCGTATAGACCTCACCGGGCTCCAAAGTCACGCCTTTCACGCGTGCAAGCTCATCCACGGTGACAAAGGCAAATCCTTTTTCTTTCAGGGTATCGATGGCCCGCAACACACCCTCCAGGGTACATTCGCGCAGGTCATGCATGAGGACGATATCGCCGTCCTTGGCATTTTTGACAATCTTGTCGTAGATTGAATTGGCATCGCGGTATTTCCAATCCAAGGTATCCAAGCTCCAGTTGACAACCGGCAGGCCGGCTTCTTTGGCTGCATTTTTGACATCGTCGTTGACCGCGCCGCCCACTGGCCGGAATACGCTCGGTCCCTGTCCACAATAAGAGGTGATCAATTCACTGTTGGACTGGATTTGATCCAAGATGGTCGCATAGTCCTTTTTGGTGAGCACACCTGGATGGTCCATGGTATGGTTGCCGAGCTCATGCCCTTCTTCCAGATACCGGTCCATATGGGTATGGAAATCTTTGATCCGGTAGCCGCACATGAAGAAGGTCGCATGTGCGCCGCGTTCGTTTAGGCCGTCCAGCAGCCGCGCGGTCAAGCCGTCGGCGCCGCCTGTGGGGCCGTCGTCAAAGGTGAGGGCAATGTAAGCGTCAGCCACAGGCAGGTCGGGCCGTTTGTCCTCCAGGTTCTGTCCCAGACTGGTTAAGTACGCCACCTGGCTATCCGCAGCGGCAAAGCTTTTGCTGCCGATCATGCAAATGTCGCCTTCTCCCGCTTCAAAATAGCCGATCGATTCGGTGAGCAAGCGGGAGGAAAGATACCAAACCCCGTCCTGTTCGACGGCATCGTTGTCGCCGGCGCGGGATTTGTTCCCGTTGACCTTGACCTCCCCGCCATCCAGCAGTTCGATCGAGGTCTCACCGATGGTCAGTTGCACGCCATCTTGGGTTTGCTCGGCCGAGCCGCCCAGCACACAGGCGGTGGCTGCGGCAGGCAGATAATACGTTTGCTCTTCCACATAGGGGGCGTATAGCTTGCCATCCTGGTCGGCCAAATCTGCGGCCTGGCCCTTTTGCACCACATAATCCGATCCTGCGCGGAACACCAAACTGTCCTCTACCAGCACGGCACAGGGCTGCCCGAGATTCTCTATCGTCTTTTCAGCCAGCTTTTGCACGTCTTTTTCCTTGAGTTCCTTCTGATTGGTGCAGATCATCGCGCTAGCTGTGGCTTCGTCCTCCGCATAGGCCCACGAAAAGGCCTGTGCCACGCCTTTGAGCGGCACATAGAGGATATCATCGGTCAAGGCAGCCGGAGTAGACACTGTCACAGTTTCTTCACCACCGGCGATTTTCTCCTCGCCCACTACAATGGTCAGTTCGGTTTTTCCGTCGCCCAACTGCGCGGTTTGTGTTGTGCTGTCCCAGCTGGTTTGCAAACCCAGCAGTTGGGCCAGCGTGTAGGCCGGCAGCATGAGGTCATCTGTCTCCGAGCGGTATAGCCCGGTTTCCAAAGGCGTGACCTTGCCATCCAGCAGGGCGTTTGTGTTTTGCTCCTGAAAAATCAGTTCGTGGCCCGAGCCGCCCGAAAGCGCCAGTCCTCCCGTCATCACGGTTCGAACCAGCGGCGGCAGCAGGGCCAGGCAAAACAGCAGCGCCATCAATAGGGCGCCAATTCTCCATTTCATCGTTTATTACCTTCTCCCACAATGAGATCCTATACCGTTTGCAAGGAGCCGCCGGTTTTTTCCGGCTGGCCCCGTCTGGCCCGGTATGGTGGTGCTTACAGCGCATACAAGCCACGGCCGCCATTCCGCTTCAATGCTTGGAGTACGCTATAAGTCTTGCCTATTATAACACAAATCCCGGCATTTTGGGTAACAATATGGCAAAAAAAACGCGAGAAACCGAAAGAAATCCCCGCGTTATATATTTTCCTTCTATTTTTCCATGTTTATTCCACTCATCCCGGCGGTAGAACGCTCCCCGAGCCAAGACAGAAAAAAAGACCCCATCCTTGTGGATGGGGCCTTTTGCTGGTGGGAGGTGGTGGATTCGAACCACCGAAGTCATAGACGACAGATTTACAGTCTGTTCCCTTTGGCCACTCGGGAAACCTCCC
>CAJFUJ010000031.1 GCA_904420185.1 uncultured Butyricicoccus sp.
ACTGATTCGGTACCATAGCCAAGCGGTAAGGCGTGGGACTGCAACTCCCTGATCCCCAGTTCGATTCTGGGTGGTACCTCCAGAGCACGATGCCGCCGGATAGGTTCCGGCGGCATTTTCTATGTTCGAAAGGAGAGAAATGGCATGAGCCGGTTGTTTTATATCATTGGCGTGGGCAGCGGCCAGGCCAGCGACCTGACAGGCGAGGCCCTGCAAGCGCTGGCAGGCTGCGGGCTGCTGCTTTCCACCGGGCGGCTGGCCGAAAGCCTGGCCGGGCTGGGCGAGGTGCAAAGCTGCCCGGCCGGGCAGCTGGCCGCAACCGCCCTGCAGGCAAAGGCCGGCCAGGTCGGCATCCTGGTGTCGGGCGACGCCGGGTTCTTCAGCGCCGCCAAAGGGCTGCGCCAAGCGCTCGCCCCGGCGGGGGAGGTGCGGGTCGTGTGCGGGCTGAGCAGTATGCAGCTGCTGTGCGCCGAGCTGGGCGTGTCGTATGACGGCGTGCACTGGCTGAGCCTGCACGGCCGCGAAGGCAGCCTGCTCGGCGCGGTCAGCTATCATCCCAAGGTGTTCGCCCTGACCGGCGGCACGCAAAATGCCCAGGCGCTGTGCCGGTCGCTCGAAACGGCCGGCTTGGGCGGGGTACAGGTGACGCTCGGCGAAAATTTGGGCGCGCCGGATGCCCGCATCCGCACGGCCTCGGCCGCCGAGCTGGCCAAGTCGCCCTGCGGCAGCTTGGCCGTGCTGCTGGTGCAAAACGACCACACCGGAAAGGCCGGCCGCCCGGTGTTCGACCACGACATGGAGCGCGGCAACGTGCCCATGACCAAGCAGGAGGCCCGCTGGACCGCGGTCAACCTGCTCGACCTGCGGCGGGACGATGTGGTGTACGACGTGGGCGCCGGCACCGGCTCGGTGTCCATGGAGATCAGCCGCCGCACGCCCGACGGGCTGGTGTTCGCCATTGAGCGCAACATCGAGGGCGTGGCCCTCATCGAGCGCAACCGCCGGGCGCTGGGGTGCTGGAACGTGCAGGTGGTCGAGGGCGAGGCCCCGGCCGCGCTGGACGGCCTGCCCGCACCCAATGCCGCCTTCATCGGCGGCTCGGGCGGCGCACTGTACGACACGCTGTCGCTGCTCAAAGCGCGCAACCCTCAGCTGCGGGTGGTCATTTCGGCGGTGTCGCTGGAAACCCTGCACGACGCCCAGACCGCCCTGGACCGCCTGGGGTTCGAACAGACCCGCATCCTCCAGCTGACCAGCGCGCGCGGCACCAAGGCGGACGGCAAACTCCCGCTGCAGATGAATAACCCCATCTATCTGCTGTCCGGCGGCCCCAAACGGTAGGGAGGGCGGCCTATGCTGACAACTTTGTCGATTGCCCTGGGCTTTGTGCTCGACGGCCTGCTGGGCGACCCGGACGGCGTCTGGCACCCGGTGTGCGCCATCGGCGCGCTCATCAGCAAAACCGAAAAACTGCTGCGCCGGCTGTTCCCGGCCACGCCCCGGGGCGAGAAAATCGCCGGGGTGGTGCTGTGGTGCGTGGTGTGCGGCGTGAGCTATGCGGCGCCGGCGGTGCTGCTGTGGCTGCTCGGCCGGGCCAGCCCCTGGCTGGCGTTTGCGGCCGAAACCCTGTTCTGTTACCAGATTTTCGCGCGCAAGTGCCTGGTTGAGGCCGGGGACAAGGTGTATGAAGCGCTGCAAACCTCGCTGGCCGAGGCGCGGCGGGCCATTGCCCACTACGTCGGCCGGGATACCGGCGCGCTGACCGAAGAGGGGGTCATCAAGGCCGCCGTGGAGACGGTTGCCGAAAATACCACCGACGGCGTGGTCGCGCCGCTGTTTTTCATGCTGCTGGGCGGCGCGCCGCTGGCCTTCTGCTACAAGGCGGTCAACACCCTGGACTCCATGGTCGGCTACCACAACGAAAAATACGAGCACTTCGGCTGGTTCTCGGCCAAAGCGGACGATGTGTGCAACTTTTTCCCGGCCCGCATCGCCGCCGTGTGCATGATCGCAGGCGCCGGCATGCTCAAATTCGACAGCCGCAACGCCCTGCGCATCTTTAAGCGCGACCGCTTTTGCCACAAAAGCCCCAACTCGGCCCAGACCGAGTCGGTCTGCGCAGGCGCGCTGCATTTGCAGCTGGGCGGCAGCGCCCAGTATTTCGGCCAGTACGTCCACAAGCCCACCATCGGCGACGACGACCGCGCAGCCGTCAAAACCGACATCCACCGCGCCTGCGACCTGATGACCACCGCGTCGGTGTTCGCGCTGCTGCTCGGCCTGGCCGTGCGCCTGGCGCTGCTGTCCGCCCCGCTGGCCATGGGAGCCGGCGGCTTTTAAGCGCGCAGGGGACAAGGGGCTTTTGCCCAGGGCCGGGGTGTGGTATAATAACGAAAGAGTACACCCACCCACGTATGAAAGAGAGAGGGATACGAATGAAAAAAATTGGGATACTGACCAGCGGCGGCGACTGCCAGGGCCTTAACGCCGCCATTCGCGGCGTGGCCAAGGCGCTGTACGTCGAGCTCGGCCCCGAGGTCGAGATCTACGGCATCCAGGACGGCTACCGCGGCTTGATCGAGGGCAACTACCGCCTGATGAAATCCGCCGACTTTTCCGGCATCCTCACCCTGGGCGGCACCATCCTGGGCACCTCCCGCCAGCCCTATAAGCAGCTGCTGACCGACGAGGGCCGCGCCAAGGTCGAGGCCATGAAGGCCAACTACAAAAAAATGAAGCTGGACTGCCTGGTCATCCTGGGCGGCAACGGCACCCACAAAACCGCCAACCTGCTCTCCCAGGAGGGGCTCAACGTCATCACCCTGCCCAAAACCATCGACAACGACCTGTGGGGCACCGAGATGACCTTCGGCTTTTACAGCGCCCTGGAGCTGGCCACCGAGGTCATCGACTGCATCCACACCACCGCCACCTCCCACGGGCGGGTGTTCATCGTGGAAATCATGGGCCATAAGGTCGGGTGGCTGCCCCTGTTCGCCGGGGTGGCGGGCGGCGCCGACATCATCCTGCTGCCCGAAATCCCCTATGACCTGGACTGCATCGTGCAGACCCTGGAGCAGCGCGACAAGAGCGGCAAACGCTTTTCCATCCTGGCCGTGGCCGAGGGCGCGCTGTCGGTCCAGGAAGCCAAAATGAGCAAAAAAGAGTTCAAAAAGGCCCGCGCCGACCTGACCGACCCGGCCATCTCCTACCGCATCGCCCGCGAAATCGGCCAGAAAATGGACCGCGAGATCCGCGTGGTCGTGCCCGGCCACTTCCAGCGCGGCGGCGGCCCCTGCACCTATGACCGCGCCTTCGCCACCCGCCTGGGCACCGCTGCCGCCCGCCTGATCACCGACCGCAACTACGGCAACATGGTCGCCCTGCGCAACGAGCAGATCGTGCCCGTGCCGCTCAGCGAGGTGGCCGGCAAGCTCAAAACCGTGCCCCTCGACCACGGCATGATCCGCTCGGCCCGCGACATCGGCATCTCGTTCGGTGACCGCACTTGATCCAGGCTATCGCAAAAGAGGAGGATAACCCCGTATGAGCCGCATTTTTTCGGTCGTCGGCGCCGGCCCCGGCCAGCCCGGCTTGCTTTCGGCCCGCGCCCGCGACGCCATCTGCCAGGCCCAGGAGGCCTATGCCACCGGCCAGATCGCCGGCGCACTGGCCGCCCTGCGCAAGGATTGGCAGCTGTGCCCCCACGGACAGACCGCCGTCCGCGCCGCCGAATCGGCCTGCCACAAGGTGGCCGTGCTGGTGCCCGGCGACCCCGGCTTCTTTGAAGAGATCGAGCACGTGCGCGCCATCTTGCAGCCCCACGGCCAGGTGCAGGTCTATCCGGGCGTGAGCAGCCTGCAATACCTGTGCGCCCGCCTGGGCGAAAGCTATGACGACCTGTTCTGGATGCAGGCCGGCGACGGCCCCGACCTGCTGGCTGCCGTGTCCTACCACAGCAAGGTCGGCGTGCTCACCGACGACGCCCATCCGCCCGAAAAGGTCTGCGCCGTGCTGCACGCCGCCGGGCTGGGCCGGATGCGCGTGGCCGTCGGCAGCCGCCTGGGTACCGGCTACGAACAGATCGCCGACCACAATGCCCAGAGCCTCAAAAATAAGAAATTCGCCGGCCCATCGGTGGTGCTTTTGTTCCAGGACCATCCCGCCGACCCGCTGCGCCCGGTGTTCGACGAGGACCTGGCCGGCACCGACGGCATGGCCCGCCAGGAGCTGCGCTGGAACGCCGCCAGCCTGCTGGACGTGCGCCCGGCCGAGACCGTGTATGTGCTGGGCGCGGGCAACGGCGCGTCAGCCGTCGAGCTGGCCCGCCGCGCCCACGAGGGACGGGTGTACGCCCTGGAGGAAAGCACCGACAAACTGGAGGTGCTCGCCCGCAACCGCGAACTGCTGGGCAGCTGGAACATCCTGCCCGTCCCCGGCCGGCTGCACGAGGCCATGCAGCCCCTGTCCGCACCCGACGCCGTGCTCTTCGGCCTGCGCGCCCACAGTTACCACGGCCTGCTCGACCGGCTCAAATACAAAAACCCCCGCGTGCGCGTGGTCATCGCCGCCGGCAGCCTGGACAAACTGGCCGAAGCCCAGGATGCCCTCCAGGCCCTGCGCTACCACAAGGTGGCGGTCAGCCAGCTGCTGCTCTCGCGCAGCCGCACCATGGGCGGCCACACCCTCATGCTCGGCGGGGAGACCGTATTTTTGCTCTACGCCGAAGGATAATTTTAAGTAAAAATAAAAGCAGACGCCGCTTTTTCGCGCGCGTCTGCTTTTTGCTGCCCGAAAATGGAGGGGGCGGCATGGAGAAAGAATGTCCATGCCGCCCTGCAAGATAGAGGAGGGAAGCCCTGCGCAGGCATGCGGTTGCGCGGGGCATTTTGGGTGAATTAATATTTTTTGCGGTTGCTCTCCTGACGGGTGCGGCCGCCCGAACGCAGCCAGGCCTCGTCGATGGGGTCGATGACGTCGGCCTCGGTGGTCAGGAAAACGGCTGCCATGGATGCCGCATTTTGCAGCGCCAGGCGCACCGCCTTGGCCGGGTCCACGATGCCGGCCTGGACCATGGACACATACTGCCCGGTTTGCACGTCCAGCCCGACGCCCGGGCCGCGGCGCAGCAGCTCGCCCGCCTGCAAGTCCAACCCGGCGTTGCAGGCGATCTGCACGGCCGGTTCTTGCAGCGCCGCGCAGACGGCCATGGCGCCGGTTTTGGCGTCGCCGTCCAGCCCTTCGGCATAGGCCTGCACGGCCGGGATGGCGTCGCAAAAGGCCACGCCGCCGCCGGCAACCACGCCTTCTTCCATGGCCGCGCGGGTGGCGTGCAACGCGCCCTCCACCCGGGCCTTTTTCTCCCGCATTTCGGTTTCGGTGGCCGCGCCCACCCGGACGATGGCCACCCCTTCGGCCAGCTTGCCCAGGCGCTCGGTGGCGCGGTCTACGGCGAACTGGTCGTGGGCCGCCACGGCGTCGGCCAGCTGCCGCCGCAACAGGGCCGCCCGCTCGTGGATGCGGGCCGGGTCGCCCGCGCCGCCGGTCAGGATGGTGCGGTCTTTTTTCACGGTGACCTTGTCGCACCGGCCGAGCAGGGACAAGCCGGCATCCCGCAGGTTGTAGCCGGTTTCCTCGCGCACGACCGTCGCGCCGGTCACGAGCGCCAGGTCATCGACCAGCGCCTTTTTGCGGTCGCCAAACCCGGGCGCGCGCACCGCGACCACGTCGATGGCGCCTTGCAGCTTGTTGATGATGAGCGCCTTGAGCGCTTCGCCCTCGACCTCCTCAGCGACGATGAGCAGCGGCCGTTTGGACTGGGCCACCTGGTCGAGCAGGGGGAGGATGTCGTGCATGTCGCTGATCTTCTTGTCGGTGAACAGGATGTATGGATTTTCCAGAACAGACTCCATTTTTTCCTGGTCGCTGGCCATGTAGGGGGAGAGGTAGCCCTTGTCGAACTGGGTGCCGCGCACGATCTCGTAGGTGATGTCCATGGTCTGGCCCTGTTCGATGGTGATGACGCCGTCGGCGCCGATCTGGTCCAGGATTTCGCCCAGCATGCCGCCGGTGGCCGGGTCGCCGCCCGAGACCGACGCGATGTGGGCGATGTCGGCCTTGGTCTGCACCGGGATGGCGCGCGAGACGATGGCCTGCTCGGCCGCGTCGGCCGCGCCGTGGATGCCGCGGCCGAGCGCCACCGGATCGGCGCCGGCAGCGATGTTCTTCATGCCGTGGCGCACCATGCTTTGCAGCAGGATGACCGCCGCAGTGGTGCCGTCGCCGGCCGCCTCGTTGGTGTTGGTGATGATCTCTTTGACCATCTGCGCGCCCAGGTTTTCGGTGATGTCGGGCAGCTCAAAGACCTTGACGACCTCGGATGCCTGGTTGGTCACCGACGCCTTGCCGCCCGGCCCGCTCACCAGCACATTGCGCCCCTTGGGGCCGATGGTCCGCCGGATGACGTCGGACAGCTGGTCCATTCCGGCTTGCAGACGCCGGCGGGCTTCTTCGCCGTAGTATAAATCTCTCGCCATGTTTTCACTCCTGTTTTCATGCAGATAGGCATGTAGTAAAACCACATGCCTACTGCGTTCGATCTTACGGAAAGTTAAACTTTCTCTTTTTGTATTATCTCATGCTCGGCCATTTCTGGCAAGACCCCATCTTGCGGGGGCAGGAGGCCTTTTTCGGCGTCCTCTTCGAGCGCGGCGTCCCGCTCTTCGCCTTCCTTGATGGCGACGATCTGCGCGTGCAGGCCGATGCGGTCGTCATGCTTGAGCCACTTGAGCAGCCCGATCATAACGCCTATGATAATCAACAGGAAGGGGGCGGAAATGATGATCGCGATGTTCTTGATGGCGTCGAACTTGGCGCCAACCAGGATGATGGACATCGGGATGATGGCCAGCAGCACACAGAAGAACAATCGCAAGGCCATCTTTGGCGTCCCTCGTTTGGTGACCGTTTCGGCCAGGGCCAGGGAAGCCGAGTCCATGGAGGGCGCCACAAAGCCTACAACCAGCACAAGGATGAGGAAGGGGAGCAGGGTGCTGCCAAGCGGCAACGCCTCCAGGATTTGATAGATCGCCGCGTCACCAATGCCGCTGGCAACCAGGCCGATGACATCAACCGAACCGTACAGCTGCTGGAAGATGGCGAAGCTGCCGTCGATGCCGAAGATGATCATGCCGCCCGCGGTCATGATGAACATGGTGTAAATGGACACCTCGCGGATGGTGCGGCCCTTGGATACCTTGGCGATGAAGATGCCCATCATGGCCACGTAGTTGAGGTAGAAGGCGACAAAGTAAACCGTCCAGCTCTCGACAAAGCCGGTGCCCATGATCGGGTCGGTAAACAGCGCCATGCGCGGGAAGAAGTCCAGCAGATAGCTAAACGAGTTGACGATGTTCTTCAAAATGAAGGTGGTCGGCCCCATGAAGAACACGTACAGCAGGAAGAAGATACAGACAACCGAGGCGATGTTGCTGATCGTCTGCATGCCGCGCTTGGTGCCCAGGAAGGACGTGATGGTGTACACAATCGCAATGAATACAACCACGCCGATCTGCACAACCGGGGTCGCTTCCAGGCCGAACAGCGCGTTCAGGCCGCCGGTGGACAGCGGGACCGCCAGGCCCAACGAGGAGCTCAGCGCCGCCAGGATGCCGAACAGCACCAAAAAGTCGATCACTTTGCCAATCGCGGTCTTGCCCTTGACCTTTTCGCCCAGCATCGCGCAGCAAACCGCGCTGGTCTGGAACGACTTGATCTTGCGCACATAGACGCCATAGGCAATCGCAACGCCCATGACCGTATAAAGCGACTGGTTGACAATGCCCCAGTGGAAGAACTGATAGCCCAAAGAGGACTCCAGCGCTTCGTTGCTCAGGGGCTCCATGCCCAGGCCGGGCGCCTGGTAGTAGCTGGCCCATTCGGTGAACGACCAGTACAGCGCAGCCGACGCCAGCGACGCGAGCAGCATCATGGAAAAATAGCTGAAGTTGGAATACTCGGGTTTGCAGTTGCCCAACCGCACCTTGCCATACTTGCCAAGGCACAGGTAAAGGCCCACACAGAAGGCCGCAAAGGCCACAACCTCAAAAACCGGGCCGAGTACCGAGATGATGAGGTTAAAGAAGCTGTTGATTGCGTTCAGCGTGCCGTCCGGGTTGACAACCATCAGGATGATGAAGGCAACCAGAATCGCCACCGTGACGATGATTAGGCCAACTTCCACGTCGGCGTTTTTGTTTTTCTTTTGATCCATATCTTTTCTCTTCGCCTCCCCTTTTTCGGTGGTAGGTGGATTTTTTTGCAGGCGCGCGGGGCGCCTTGCGCGGTTTACGAACTCAAAAGCGCACGCATCAGCGGGGTGATCGGCCGGCTGGCCCGCTTTTCCACGTCGTAGCCGACGTAGACCGACTCGCACCAGAGGATGAGATCGTCCTCGCCTTCGCGGTAAATCTCAAACTGCAGGGTGAAGCTCTTGTTGCCAACCTTGATCTTGCTGATGCCGACCTCGAGCATGTCGCCCTCGTAGGCGCTGGAAATGAATTCGTAGGTGGATTTTTTGTGGCATACCTCGGAGCCGTGCTTTTCGGCCAGCTCGCGGTAAGAATACCCCTTGGAACGGAGGAACTCTTCGAATGCCAGGTCGGTATAGGCAACATAGTTGCCGTTGTAAACGATTCCCTGCCGGTCTACCTCGCCGAAGCGCACGCGGACAGGGCAAAAGAAGATGCAGTCGCGTCTCATTTGATTTCTCCTCGCTTCTTTCGGTTCTCTTTGATCCGCTTGAGGCGTTTGAGCGCCGCATCGGAGTTCATCGAACGTTTGCGGACGCGGTGGTGCAGCGCACCCACCGTGCACACATCCACACAGTAGCCGCAATTGATGCAGGTTTTAAAGGCGTTGCTGATCGCCCGCGGGTAACCGTCCTCCCCGATGAGGATGACGCGCATGGGGCAGATCTCGGCGCACGCCTTGCATTTGACGCACGTTTCCTTATCCGGCGAAACCAGTTCCACAGTGATTCGTCCTTTCAAAAAAAACCGCTTCATGCTACATTCCCCAGGGTGCGGGCGGCGAACATGAAGCGGTAGGGCCCATCCATTGGTCCATGGAGGGGACACTTATTGACTTGCTTGATGTACAGCACCCGAGGAGAGCAGGCTGTCGATGCGCCCGGCGTCATAGCCAAGCCCTTCGAGGATAGCCCTGCTGTGCGCACCCGGGAAGCCCGCCGCCGATGCATTGGGGTCAACCGGCGTTTTGCTAAACAAAATGGGGGTGTTTGTGACCGTATATTCTCCCACGCCAGCCTGATCGATCTGGGTGATGACGTCCAGGGTGCGGGTCTGCGGGTTGGTGTCAAACTCCTGCAAGGACTGCACCGCCGCTGCTGCCACGCCTGCGGCGCACAGAGCAGCTTCCATGTCATACCGGCCCAGGCCGCGTGTGACGTTTTCCATTTCAGCGATCAGCGCGTCACGGTTTTGTACGCGCAGCGCATTGGTTTCAAACCGCGGGTCGTGGGCAAGCGGCTCCATGCCGAGCGTCTTGCACAAAACGGCCCAATCTTCCTCGCTGGATACCGCGACCACGACGTTGCCGTCCTTGGCGGCAAACTCGCCGTAGGGGGCATACCACGGGTGGTGGTTGCCGCTCTTTTCGGTGAACTGCCCGGTCAGCGAATGGTCGAGGACCGACGACTCGCACATATAGAACGCGCAGTCGAGCATGGCGATATCCACACGCAAGCCCTCGCCGGTGCGCTGTTTGTGCAGCAGCGCCATGGAAAGGCCGCGCAAAAGCTGCAACCCAGCCCAGGTATCGCACATGGAAAATCCAGGTTTGATGGGGGCGTCGCCCGCCTGGCCGCTCTGCGCAACCAGACCACTGCGGGCGGCAGCGATAATATCCATACACGGCAGGTGGGACAGCGGCCCATAGGTGCCAAAGCCGGAAATCGAACCGTAAATCAGCCCAGGGTTGACTTCGCGCATTTTGTCGTAGCCAATGCCCAGCTTTTCCAGCGTGCCTGCCTTGAAGTTCTCAATGACAACGTCTACTTGTTTGACCAGATCCAGTACGACCTTCTTGCCTTCTTCCGACCGCATGTCGATGGCAATGCCTTTTTTGCCACGGTTGTACTGGCAGAAGTACAGGCTGATGTCGTTGACATAGGGCCCGTATTCACGGGAGATGTCGCCGGCACCAGGCCGCTCAATTTTGATCACATCCGCGCCCATATCCGCCAGCATCATGCCGCAGAACGGCGCAGACAAAACTTGAGAAAAATCAAGAACTTTTATCCCTTTGAGAGGTCCCTTCTTCATTTTTCACTCTCCTAAATTCATCATCTCAGGCCTTGTGCGCCAATCGCTTAGATGACGCCTTGCTGCTGCAGCCGCTGCTGCGCAGCGCTGTCCAGACCAAGCGCACCATAGAGCTGCGCGTTTTGTTCGCCGACTGCGGGCGCCGGGCTGAGCGGCGCTTCGGTTTCGTAACCGCAGAACTTGACCGGCCGGCCGGGCATCTCCAGGTTGCCAAGCACCTTGTCCTGCACCGACTGGATCATGCCGCGCACTTGCAGCTGCGGCTGCCCGAGCGCCTCCTTGGTGGTGCTGCACATGGTGCCGGGGATCAGGGCCGCGTCGCAGATGTCGGCGATCTCCTGCATGGAGTAGTTGGAAAACAGGTCCTCAAGCTTGACGCGCAGGTCGCCAAAATAGTGGTAACCGCGGACCAGGTTGGAGCAGTATTTCTCGTCGGTGGTCCACTCGGCGGGACACTTGAACGCGTCGCAGAACTTGGCCCACTGGGCGTCCGACGAGATGCCCATGGCCACATAGCCGTCCTTGCACTTGAGGATGTCGTAGGGGTTGATGAGCGGGTGGGCGTTGCCGGTACGCATCGGGTCCTCATGGGTGGCGCCGTAGGTGATGACCTTGTCCTCGGAAATGGCGATGGCCGAACCGCAAAGGGTGGTCTCTACCAGCTGGCCTTCGCCGGTCTGGCGGGCGTGATAGACCGCCAAGCACACGGCAGAGGAGAGGAAGCTGGCCGCATACCGCTCGGAAATGGAAAAGCCGATGCGGGTGGGCGGGTTTTCCGGGAAACCGGTGAAATGCATCACGCCGCTTTTGGCCTGTGCAATGAGGTCACACTGGGGGGTGGCGGCGCCTTCGCCGGTCGAACCATAGGCCGAAATGCGCCCATAAACCAACGAGGGCTTGATGGCCGACAGCGCGTCATAGCCCAGCCCAAGCGACTCCATCACACCGGGCGTGAAGTTCTCCAAAACCACGTCGGCCTCTGCTACGAGCCGTTTGAAAATCTCTTGCCCTTCCGGATGCTGCAAATTGAGCGTGATGCTCTTCTTGCCCCGGTCGCGGAAGGCATGGTGGGCGCTGGCGCCCTCTTTGAGGGGCGCCAGCGTCCGCAGGGGGTCCCCCGCACCGGGGGTCTCTACCTTAATTACTTCCGCGCCGTAATCGGCCAGTTCCATCCCGCAGTAACCGGAAAGCGTCATCAAGTCCAGAACTCGGATTCCTTCTAATGGGAACATTGTAACCTCCTATTACTGTGAGACGCTGATGGATTACTCCTCGTAAGCCCAGCCGGTGTACAGCTCGATGCCGCGCTTCTTGATCATGCCGCCGATGACGTTGCGCTGGATTTCCGAGGTGCCTTCCCAGATGCGGTCCACGCGCTGGTCACGCCACAGACGCTCGACCGGATTCTCGCGCATGTAGCCACGGCCGCCCAGGATCTGTACGCCCTTGTCGGTGACGCGGTTGACCATCTCCGAGCACCACAGCTTGATTGCCGAAGCACGCGCGTGCTTGAGCTTGCGGTCCATGTCGCCCGAGATCTCCCAGCATACGCGGTACAGGAGGCTCTTGGCAGCCATGATGTCCATGGTCATGTCAACCAGCATGTGCTCGATGACCTGGTAGTCGCGGATGATACGGCCGCCCTGTACGCGCTCAGCCGCCCACTCGTTGGCAACCTTCAGTACGCGCTCTGCGCCGCCTACGCAGCGAGCCGCGATGCCCAGACGGGCTTCTACGAACCAGTCCTTGGTCATGGTGAAGCCTTCGCCGATGCCCTTGAGGATCTTGGACTCGTCCACAACAACGTCCTCGAAGGTGAACTCGGGGTGTTTGAATGCGAAGTGGTGGGTGAACTCGGGGGTGCGCTTTACGCTGACGCCCGGGGCATCCTTTTCTACGAAGAATACGGTAGCCTTGTTCGGGTCGCCGTCGATGTGGGTATGTACGAGCAGGAAGTCAGCGATGTTGCCAACGGTGACGTACCACTTTTCGCCGTTGATCTTGTAGCCGCCGTCGCACTTAACCGCGGTGGTCTGGCACTGGGTGGGGTCGGAGCCGGCGTCGGCCTCAGTGATGGCGTAAGCGTCACGGCGTTTGCACTGGCAGGAGGGGATGAGGTACTCTTCGATCTGCTCCTGGGTGCCGAACTTCATGGGGAAGGAGGGCTGGGGAACAGCGTCCCAGATCGCGCCGGTGGACATACCCAGCTGCTCGCTGATGAGGGCCTGCTCAAACAGGGTGTAGCCGGTGCCGCCGTGCTCCTTGGAATGGTTGGTGGCGTTGAAGCCCCACTTCATAACTTCTTCGGTGATGTGCTTGTGGGTTTCGGGGGAGATGCCGTTGTTCTCCTCGCACTCCATTTCATAGGGGAACAGGACCTGCTCGGTAAATTCTCTTGCCTTTTCTTGCAGGGCGCGATGCTCTTTGCTCAGTGTAAAATCCATAACAACTCTTCCTTTCTAAAAATTGTCACAACTATTATTGTCCTACATCGGTTTGTCTGAAAATTGTTTGTCCGACGTTGTACAATTCAGATTATACGCATTCCCACGAGAAAGTCAACCGATTTTTCAAAAAAATTATGCACTTTGTACGAACTCACAGAAATGCATCGGTTTTTTTATGCAAAACGTAGAAACGGCGGCTGCCATGCCCTGCAGGCAGGGGGGCGGCTTTGTAAAAGCGCGCGCCAGCTGCAGCAGGCGGCGCCGGCTGTCCCCGCTCTGCGCGGCAGCCGCCCTGCCGCAGATGCAATCGGGTGGAAACCCGGGGTTTTGCTCGGAAAAAGTGTGGAAAACCCTATTGACACGCCGGTTTGTTTTGCGATAAAATACAGGCACATATATTTTTGCACCAACAAGGATTGGGAGGTAAAATCGCGTATGGCGCGTTTAGATCATGACCTTTTTGACCGATTTTATAAAAGTTGGCGCGGGATCGATATCGCCTATGATAAGATCGCCGCAGACTGCGGGATGACCAACAATGGAATGACCGTGCTGACGCTGCTCTACAAGAACCGCGCGCCCATGAGCCAGCACGAGCTGAGCCAGGAGCTGCACCTGCCCCGCCAGACCGTGACCAACGTGATCGACAACCTGGAAGCGCGCGGATATGCCACCCGCAGCATCGACCCCAAGGACCGCCGCAGCCGCGTGGTCACGCTGACCGAGGAAGGCCGGATCTCCGGCCGGCGCATCGGCCGCGCCATGCGCGAGGTGGAGATCGCCGCCTTTTCCGCCCTTTCGGTGGAAGAGTGCCAGGCCGTGGTCGGCCTGATGGAAACCCTGTGGCACAGCTTCGCCCAGGTGCTCAAAGAACGGGACCAGGACGCCTCCTGAAAACCAAACAACCAAAGAAACCCCCTGGCCCACAAAGGCCAGGGGGTTTGCTGTGCGCGCCAGGGGTCAGGCGGTGGCAGACGCCGCGCGCACGTCGTCCATGGTTTCCACCGGGGTGATGGACAACGATTTGTCGATCTTCTTGGCAAAGCCGGTGAGCGTCTTGCCCGGGCCGATCTCGCAGCCGGTTGAAAGCCCGGCGGCCAGGCCGTTTTGCATGAGCGCCTTCCAGCGCACCGGCGAAACCATGTGCCGCTCCAAATGTTCGGGCAGGCCGTCCACCTGGAGGGGCCGGCCGTCCAGGTTGGAGTAAACCGGCATGGACGGGGACGAAAAGGTGAAGGACTGCAAATAATCGCGCAGCTCGGCCGCAGCCGCCTGCATCAGCGGGGTGTGGAAGGCGCCCGAAACCGCCAGCGGCACCGCCCGCCGTGCGCCCGCCTGGCGGCACAGCTGGACCGCCTGCTCGATGGCGCGGCGCTCGCCGGCGATGACCAGCTGGCCCGGGCAGTTGTAGTTGACCGGGCGGACCAGGCCGTCTGTCACCTGGGCGCAGGCCTGCTCGACCGCGGCGTCATCCAGGCCCAACACCGCCGCCATGCCGCCCTCGACCGCGTCGGCCGCGCGCTGCATGACCTGCCCGCGCTTGCAGACAATCTGGACCGCGTCGGCAAGGCTGATGACCCCGGCCGCCGCCAGGGCAGTGTACTCGCCCAGCGAAAACCCCGCGCAGGCGGAAAAGGTCACGCCCGCCTCTTGGAGCGCCGCGTAGACCGCCATGGAGTGGGTGAAGATGGCAATTTGCGAGTGGATGGTGCGCGAAAGCTCGTCCAGGGTACTGGAAAAACACAGCTGGGCCACATCCAGCCCAGCCGCCTGCGAGGCGCAGTCAAACACCGCGCGCGCCGCTGCGCTGGCCTCATAAACCTCCTTGCCCATGCCGGGATGTTGGGCGCCCTGGCCAGGGAAAAGGGCAAAACCATACGTCATAACAAAGAAACCTCCTTGATCAAAATACAAGCGCTGGATGCCCGTTTGCCCGCTTTTTGAGCCGGACTTGGAGGAAGGTGTTGACATCCAGAGATGGCTTTATTATAATATTACCGAGTTACTTTGTCAATCAAACCGCAAGGCAGCCCAGGCAAGGGAACTGGAAATTGTCCGGCGGAGAGGACAAGGTTTTCTTTATTTATGAAGAGAGAGCGGCTTGATACTGTAAAAACCGAACGGGAGGTCGAACAAGATTTCTACGAGTACGATCATTGGGATAGGTTCCTATATACCCCAGTTCCGCCTGACAAACGGCGAGCTGGAAGCGCTGGTCGATACCAGCGATGAGTGGATTGTCAAACGCACCGGTATCCGGGAAAGGCGCATTGCGCGGGGGGTCACAACCTGGGAAATGGGGCTCCAGGCTGCGCAGGCGGCTTTGGCGGATGCGGGAATCGACGGGGCAGCGCTCGACCTGATTTTGGTCAGCACCGTCACCCCGGACAGCTTGACCCCGGCTGTGTCCTGCGTGCTGCAGGACAAGCTGGGCGCCAAACATGCGGCAGCGCTGGACCTGAACGCCGCCTGCTCGGGCTTTATCTATGCATCCGACGTGGCCGACAGCTACATCCGCGCAGGCAAGGCCAAAACCGTGCTGGTCGTCTCGGCCGAACGGCTGAGCAGCATTGTCGATTACACCGACCGCACCACCTGCGTGCTCTTTGGCGACGGCGCGGGCGCGGCCGTGTATGCGGCCGGGCAGGAGGGCGGCATCTTGTCCACCTACCTGCGCGCCGACGGCTCGCTCGGCCAGTCGCTCTTTGCCGGCGCACTGCCGCCCGAGGACGACCCCCTGCGCGGCGGCCGCGAGATTGCGGCCAAGCACCGCTTTTTGAAAATGACGGGCAGCGAGGTGTTCCGCTTTACAGCGGCTGCGGTGCCCGAATCCATCGACATGGCCATGCAGCGCGCCGGCCTGACCGCCAGCCAGGTGGACTGGTTCGTGCTGCACCAGGCCAATCTGCGCATCGTGAAAATGGTCGCAGACCGCTATGGGCTGGATATGGACAAGGTCTACGTCAACATCGACCGGTTCGGCAACACCTCTTCGGCATCCATCCCGCTGTGTTTGGCCGAAATGCAGCACAAAGGCCTGCTGAGACCCGGCCAGACCCTGGTGATGAGCGGCTTTGGCGGCGGGTTAACCTATGGCGCCATTGCCCTAAAACTGTAAAATGGAGGGAATCAATCGATGAAAACCAAAATTACCGAGCTTCTGGGGATTGAATACCCCATTGTACAGGGCGCGATGGCCTGGATCGCCGAACACCACCTGGCGGCCGCGGTGTCCGAGGCCGGCGGCCTGGGCATCATCGCCGGCGGCGCCGCACCGGTGGACGTGATCCGGGACGAGATCCGCAAAGCCCGCGAGCGGACCCACAAACCGCTCGGCATGAACATCATGCTGCTCTCGCCCAACGCAGACGACCTGGCCCAGCTGGCCATCGACGAGAAAATCGAGGTGCTGACCACCGGCGCCGGCAACCCGGGCAAATATATGGCCGCCTGGAAACAGGCCGGCATCAAGGTCATGCCAGTGGTCGCGTCGGTGGCGCTGGCCAAGCGCATGGCCCGCGCCGGCGCCGACGCGGTCATCGCAGAAGGCACCGAGTCGGGCGGCCACATCGGTGAACTGACCACCATGGCGCTGGTGCCCCAGGTGGTGGACGCGGTCGAGATCCCGGTTTTGGCCGCAGGCGGCATCGCAGACGGACGCGGCATGGCGGCCGCGCTCATGCTGGGCGCCGAAGGCGTGCAGTGCGGCACCATCTTTTTGGCCACCCCAGAGTGCCAGATCGCAGATAAATACAAGGAACTCGTGCTCAAGGCAACCGATATCTCCACCGTGGTGACCGGGCGGCCGTCCGGCCACCCCTGCCGCTCGATCAAGACCCCCTTGCAGCGGCGGTGCCTGGAGCTGGAAAAGACGGTCACCAACCAGTCGCTCGAGGAGATCGAGGAGGCCACCGCCGGCTCGCTGCGCCGCGCCGTGCAGGAGGGCGACTACGAAAACGGCACCTTCCTTTGCGGGCAGATCGCAGGCATGGTGCACGAAACCCACACCTGCGCCGATATCGTGCGCAACATGACCGAACAGGCCCAAACACTGCTGCAATCGGCCTGCCGCCGCTTTGCGTAAGGAGGAGGACAGTACAATGGGAATTGCGATTGTAACCGGCGCGTCGCGCGGCATCGGCGCGGCCATCGCCCGCCGCTTGGCCGAGGACGGACATGACGTGGTGGTCAACTGCGCCTCTTCGGTGCAAAAGGCCGAACAGGTCGCCGGGGAATGCCGGGAGAAGGGTGTCAAAGCCCTGGCCATGCAGTGGGATGTGGCCGACCAAGCCGCCTGCGAACAGGCACTGGCCAAGATCAAAGAAGAACTGGGCGTGCCCACGATTTTGGTCAACAACGCCGGCATCACCCGCGACGGCCTGCTCGTGCGCATGAAGGAAGAACAGTTCGACGAGGTCATCCGCATCAACCTCAAGGGCGCGTACAATATGCTCCAGGTGTGCGGCGCGGCCATGATGCGCGCCAAATACGGCCGCATCATCAACATTTCGTCGATCTCCGGCATGGTGGGCAACTTTGGACAGATCAACTACTGCGCGGCCAAGGCCGGCCTTCTCGGCATGACCAAAACAGCCGCCAAAGAACTCGGCCCGCGCGGCATCACGGTCAACGCGGTCGCGCCCGGGTTCATCGACACCGATATGACCGCAGGGCTGGCCGACGAACTCAAGGCAGGCGCCAAAAAACAGATCGCCCTGGGCCGCTTCGGCAAACCCGAAGAGGTCGCAGCAGCGGTCGCCTTTTTGGCAGGCGAACAGGCCAGCTTCATCACCGGGCAAACCCTGGTGGTGGACGGCGGCATGATTTAACCAGAATGGGGGAAGTTTTTTGCAAGGCATGGAAAGAGTAGTAATCACCGGCATGGGCGCCATCACCCCGCTGGGCAACGATGTGGACAGCTTTTGGCAGGCACTCAAGCAGGGCAAGTGCGGCATCGGCCCCATCACCCGCTTCGATGTGAGCGACTATAAGGTCAAACTCGCCGCCCAGGTCAAGGACTTCGATGTGACACAGTATGTGGACAAGCGCGAGGCCCGCCGCATGGACGTAAACTGCCACTTTGCACTGGCCGCCGCCCAGCAAGCCGTCGATCAGGCCGGGCTCAAAGAGGGCAATTTTGACCCCTTCCGTACCGGCGTGTTCTATGGCTCGGGCGTGGGCGGCCTGCAAATCGCTGAAGAGGAGATCCCCAAACTGCTGGAGAAAGGCCCCAGCCGGGTGTCGCCCCTGTGCATCCCCGAGATGATCGCCAATATGGCGGCGGCATATATCTCCATGCGCTTTGGCTTCAAGGGCGAAAACTTTTGCCCGGTCTCGGCCTGCGCCACCGGCAACCACTCGATCGGCGAGGCCATGCGCGCCATCCGCCACGGCTACCAGGATATTGTGCTGTGCGGCGGCACCGAAAACGGCATCATCCCGATCTCAATGGCCGGCTTCCAGAACATGAAGGCCGTGCACATGGGCGACGACCCCACCTGCGCGTCCATCCCCTTTGACGCCCGCCGGTCGGGCTTTGTCATGGGCGAGGGCGCCGGATGCCTGGTGCTGGAAAGCTATACCCACGCGGTAAACCGCGGCGCAACCATCCTGGCCGAAGTGGCCGGGTACGGCGCATCCGGCGACGCCTACCACATCACCAGCCCGGCACCCGACGGCGAGGCCGCCGCCCACGCCATCGCCCGCGCCATCGCCGACGCCGGACTGACGCCCAGCGATGTCGATTATATCAACGCGCACGGCACCTCCACCCCGCTCAACGAAAAATATGAGACCATCGCCATCAAAAAGGCCTTCGGCGAGGACGCCTACAAGGTGCACATCTCGTCCACCAAGTCCATGACCGGCCACCTGCTCGGCGGCGCCGCAGCCGTGGAAGCGATTGCCTGCGTGATGGCCATCCGCGACGGCGTCATCCCGCCGACCATCGGCTACAAGGAACCCGACCCCGACTGCGATTTGGACATTACGCCCAACGTGGCCGTGCAGATGCCGGTGAACGTGGCCATCTCCAACGCGCTGGGCTTTGGCGGACACAATGCAACCGTGCTGTTTAAGAAGGTGTGAACATGGAGCTAAACGAAATCAAGCAGACCGCCCTGGAGCTGATGGAAGCCCTCAAGGCCAGCGGCCTTTATGAAGTTTCGGTCCAGGCCGAGGATGTGAAAATTAAAATCCAGGCAAAGCCCCCGGCCGCCCCGGCAGCACCGGCCGCGCCGGCGGCACCGGTGGCCGTACAGGCGTCCCCGGCAGCGGGGGCCGTGCAGGAGGCGCCCGCCGCCAGCCCGGCCGACGAGCTGCCCGGCACCAAGGTGACCGCCCCGCTGGTGGGCACCTTCTACGCCGCCCCCGCCCCCGACGAGCCGCCCTATATCGAAGCAGGGCAGACCGTGCGCAAGGGCGATACCCTGTTCATCATCGAGGCCATGAAGGTGATGAACGAGATCGAGGCCCCGTGCGACGGCACGGTCAGCCGCATTTTGGCCCAGTCGGGCGACATGGTCGAATACGGCCAGACCCTGGCTGTGATCGTATAAAGGAGAAGCACGCGATGCTGAATCAAGAACAAATTATGCAGATCTTGCCCCACCGGCCGCCCATGCTGCTGGTGGACCAGATCACCGAACTGGATGAAACCCACGCGGTGGGTACCCTGACGCTCAAGGGCGATGAGTTCTTCTTCCAGGGGCACTTCCCGGGCAACCCCATCATGCCGGCCGTGTTCCAGCTGGAGGCCCTGGCCCAAGTGGGCGGCGTGGCCCTGCTGAGCAGCCCGGAGTTCCGCGGCAAAACCGCCGTGTATACCGGCATCGATAAGGCCAAGTTCCGCGCCATGGTCCACCCCGGCGACACGCTGCGCATGGAAATCCGGTTCGTCAAACGCCGCGGCCCGCTCGCCGTGGCCGAAGGGACCGCCTATGTGGGCGATCAAAAGGCGGCCGAGGCAACCATCCAGTGCATGGTCGTCGATTGAGCAGGAGGCGCGGCATGTTTCGTAAAGTTTTGATCGCCAACCGGGGCGAAATTGCGGTGCGCGTCATCCGCGCGTGCCGGGATTTGGGCGTGATCTCGGTGGCGGTCTATTCCGAGGCCGACCGCAACGCCCTGCATGCCCAGATCGCTGACGAGGCGGTCTGCATCGGCCCGGCCCCCGCCCGCGAGAGTTACCTCAATATGCGCAACATCATCTCGGCCGCCCTGGCCAGCGGCGCGCAGGCCATCCATCCCGGGTTCGGCTTTTTGTCCGAAAACCCCGCCTTCGCCCAGATGGTGGTGGACAACGGGCTGGCCTTTGTCGGCCCCAAGCCCGAAACCATCCGCCGCATGGGCGACAAGGCCGAGGCCAAGCGCACCGCCCTGCGCGCGGGCGTGCCCGTCGCGCCCGGCACCGACGGCGCAGTGGCCGATTTCGAGGCCGCAAAACAAGAGGCAGCGCGCATTGGCTATCCGCTCATGTGCAAGGCCGCAGCCGGCGGCGGCGGCAAAGGCATCCGCATCGCCTTCACCCCGGACGAGCTGCGCGCCGCCTATGACGCCGCGTCCGGCGAGGCACAGGCCAGCTTCGGTGACGGACGGGTGTATTTGGAACGCTATATCCACAACCCCCGCCACATCGAGGTGCAGGTGCTGGGCGATAACTTTGGCAATGTGGTGCATCTGTTCGAGCGGGAATGCTCCATCCAGCGGCGGCACCAAAAACTCATCGAAGAAGCACCGTCCGGCTTTGCCGACGCCGATTTTCGTGCGCGCATCTGCGACGCCGCTGTGCGCCTGGCCCGCGAAGCCGGGTACCGCGGCGCAGGGACGGTGGAATTTTTGGCCGACAATGACCGGAATTTTTACTTCTGCGAGATGAACACCCGCATCCAGGTCGAACACCCGGTGACCGAGCAGGTGACCGGCGTGGATCTGGTCTGCGAACAGCTGCGCATCGCAGCAGGCGAACCCATCTCCTTTACCCAGGACGACCTGGCCCTGCACGGCCACGCCATCGAGTGCCGCATCAACGCAGAGGACCCGGCCCGCGGCTTTGCACCCTGCCCGGGTACCATCGCCGCGCTGCACCTGCCCGGCGGCCCGGGCGTGCGCATCGACACCGCCGCCTACCAGGGCTACGCCATCCCGCCCTATTACGACAGCATGATCGGCAAGCTGATCGTGTCCGGCTGCGACCGCGCACAGGCCATCAACCGCATGAAACGCGCCCTGGCCGAGATCATCTTCGACGGCGTGCAGACCACCGCCGATTACCAAATGCACATCTTGTCGTCCGAACGGTTCGCACAGGGCGATTTCCATACCAATTCCATTGAACACGGCGACTTTGACCGCCAGGATTAACAGAGGGGAGGGGTCTATGTGTTAATTGACCTGTTCCAGAAAACCCGCGATAGCTCCATGCGCATGAAAGGCCAGGCCAGCGAGGACGCCAGGCCGGTCGAGGTGTGCAAGGGCTGCGGCGCCGAACTCAAGGCCCGCAACTTTGGCCGCAACCTCTACGTCTGCCCGGTGTGCGGACGGTACAGCCGCTTGCTCGCCCGCACCCGCATCCGCTTCACCGCCGACGCCGACAGCTTCCAGGAGCTCTTCGGCGACCTGAAAACCCTCAACCCGCTCGAGTTTGAGGGGTATGCCGAGAAAATCCGGGAGCTCACCCAGAAAACCGGCATGAATGATGCCGTGGTTACCGGCGTGTGCACCATCGGCGGCATACAGACCTGCTTGGGCGTGATGGATAGCCACTTCATGATGGCGTCCATGGGCAGCGTGGTCGGGGAAAAGTTGACCCGGTTGTTTGAATACGCCACCGAGCGCAAACTGCCGGTGGTGCTGTTTACCTGTTCGGGTGGCGCGCGGATGCAGGAAGGCATGTTCTCCCTGCTGCAAATGGCCAAGGTGTCGGGCGCGGCGAGACGGCATTCGGATGCAGGGCTGCTGTATATCACCGTGCTCACCGACCCCACCACCGGCGGCGTGACCGCCAGCTTCGCTTCGCTCGGCGACATCATCTTGGCCGAACCCCATGCCACCGTCGGCTTCACCGGACGCCGCGTCATCGAGGGTACCATCGGTGAAAAATTGCCCGACGAATTTCAGACCGCAGAGTTCTTGCGCGATCACGGCTTTTGTGATAAGATAGTGGCGCGGAACCAAATGAAGCAGACCTTGACCACCCTGCTGCGGCTGCATCAGCCCCAGGGCAAAGGCAGAAAGGGGAGGTGAGCGGCGTGGCCGATTCGGTCCGTGAAAAACTGAAGATCATCCACGACCCCAAGCGCCCCACCATTGACGACTATATCCAGGCCATGGTGGACGACTTCGTCGAACTGCACGGCGACCGCGCCTTCGGAGAGGACCATGCCGTGTGCGCCGGCGTCGGGTCGCTGGCCGGATTGCCGGTCACCATCATCGGCAACCGCAAAGGCAAGACCGCCGAGGAGAATATGGCCGCCAATTTCGGCATGGCCCATCCCGAAGGCTACCGCAAGGCGCTGCGCCTGGCCCATCAGGCCGAAAAGTTCCACCGCCCGGTGATTTGTTTGGTGGATACGACCGGGGCTTTCCCAGGTGTGGGCGCCGAGGAGCGCGGCCAGGGTGAAGCCATTGCGCGATGCCTATATGACTTTATGGCGCTGCGCACCCCGGTGGTCAGCGTGATTACCGGTGAGGGCAACTCCGGCGGCGCCATTGCACTGGCTGTCGCAGACCGGGTGCTGATGCTGGAAAATGCACTCTATTCGGTCATCTCGCCCCGCGGGTGCGCCTCCATCCTGTGGAAAGACGCCAGCCGCGAGATCGAAGCCGCAGAACGGCTCAAGATCACCGCACAGGACCTCTTTGGGTTCGGGATGATCGAGGGCATCATCCCCGAGACCCCCAATTTGCTCAAAAATGTCAAAAAAGCATTGGTCTATACCCTGCGCGAATTGTCCGCTGTGCAGGATGTGGACGAAATGCTGGCCAAACGGTATGAAAAATTCCGAAAAATCGGGGTTTTCCAGGAAATAAATCAACGATAACAAAGTATGTAAGGAGAGTTTTACCGATGTTTGAGAAAATTTGTGAGCTGCTTGCCGACAAGTTCGATGCCGACGCCTCCACCATGACCATGGATACCTCCATTAAGGACGACCTCAACGCCGATTCGCTCGACGTCGTCGAGCTGATGATGGACCTCGAGGAACAGTTCGGGATCACCATCTCCGATGAGGAAGCCATGAAGCTGTCTACCATCGGGGATATTGTCAAGTATATCGACGAGCATCAATAAGATGGGAGCTTGAGAGGAGGGCTGCCTTCCCGGTAAGGGGAAGGGGCCCTTCTCTTTTTCGGGGGTTTAGGGGCGGCCGTTACCGTTAGGGCTCCTCGCGCTAAGTCGCGCGCGGATAAAATGCGGGCAAGTACAAGCCCCAGACAGGAATGCATTTGCCGCGGGCCGGCAGGCATTCACACCTACGCGGTGAGCGCCAAAGGGGAAGTAGGGGGAACCTAGGGTTCCCCCTCTCTTCCCCTCTGGACTCCCCATCACCCCCTCCGCGAGGGGGACGGGGCACCTACGGTTCCCCGTCGTCCCCCTCACCCCCCGCAACCCCCTCCCTTTCATGCGGTGGTATGGGTGAAATTGTACATCTCCGGATAGATCGCCGTGGGTGTTGCACCTCGGTTGTTTAATGACTGGGACTAAGCGGCTTAGCGCGAAACGCCCCAGCGACTGTGGCGCACCAAAGGGAGCTTATGGTGCGCAAGCGGTATCCTCGGCTTCGTTTAATGCGCGAATGAGTGCAGTACAGATGAATTCCTGTGGATATGCAATATTTTGGTCTGTAAGCTGTGTAATGAGCCGCTCAATACGGTCAATAAGCAAGGCGTAAGCTTGCTCGTAATGCAACGGGTTTGTTTCGAATTGATACATGGTGATCACCTCATAAATATTTTAATGCGATTCGAATTAGAAATCAAGGATATATAGGAAATTCAGATACACTATCTTCGGATGGTGATCTACATGAACCTATTTCGGTTGCGCGATTTACGGGAGGATGCCGAATTGAGCCAGACCGAATTGGCAGACGCACTCGGCATCGCACAGACAACCTATAGCGGGTATGAACGTGGATTTCGGGAGCCGTCGCTTGAAATGCTGTGCCGGATGGCCGATTTTTTCCATACCAGCACCGATTACCTGCTTGGACGCACAGACAATCCTGCGCCGCCCGCCAAACTGCCGCCCCGTTGACAACGGGGCATTTTTTTGTGGCCAAACCATCCGCAAAACCCGGCAGCCAAAGCAGGGCTGTCCGGATTGGGTGGGTGAGAAGGAAAAAAATGTTACTATGGAATAACAGGTTCAACTGTGTTAGAATGATAGTGGTAAAAGTCGCGGCAACGGTCGCGGCTTTTGCATGTTTGGAAATCGCGGCGCTGGCGGCTTGGGCGGCTGGCGCTGCTTTTTTGCCCCAAAAAGGAGGGATTGTATGGTGAAATATGTGAGATGGCTCCAGCCCGAGGGGCTCGCACAGATCGCCGGTTGGGCGTGCGGCGGGCTTTCCGACGGCGAGATCGCGGAAAAAATGCAGGTCACACCCCATACCCTGCGCAGGTGGATGGCGCGCTATCCGCCGCTCCAGGCCGCGCTGCACGGCCAGCACGATGCCGTGCAGCCGTCCCCGGATGGCACGCCGCCCGGCGACCAGGATGACGCCGTGGAAGATGCCCTGCACAAGCGCGCAATCGGCTTCTACTACGAGGAGGAGCGCGTCGAGCGCAATGGGAAGGATGGAGAAAAAACCACTGTGACCAGAAAATATATGCCGCCCGACCTGCACGCGGCAATCTTTTGGCTGAAAAACCGCCGCCCCGACCAGTGGCGCGAAAAACAAGAACCCCTTGCACCCGCCGAACAGCGCTTTCAAGTGGAAATTACGATTGTGTAACGGGATGATGTGGAAATGAAATTGCAGATTACCGCCAAACAAAAGGCGTTCTTGCAGGCACAGGCCGAGGAGGTCCTGTTCGGCGGCGCGGCCGGCGGCGGCAAAAGCTATGGACAGCTGGTGGACGCGCTGCTCTTTGCCCTGAAATACCAGGGGAGCAAACAGCTCATCTTGCGCAGGACCTATCCCGAGCTGGAGAAATCCATCATCCGGACCAGTTTGGAGCTCTTCCCCGAAGCGGTCGCCCGCTACAACGCAACCAGCCATGTGTGGACCTTCGTCAACCGGTCCATTGTGGAATTCGGCAACTGCGATGCCGAAAAGGATGTGTATAAATATCAATCGGCAGAGTATGATGTGCTGCGGTTCGACGAGCTGACCCACTTCACCAGCTCGATGTACCTCTATCTGATGAGCCGGGTGCGCGGGACGAATGGATATCCCAAACAGGTGAAAAGCACCACAAACCCCGGCGGCATCGGCCACGCTTGGGTGAAAGAACGGTTCATCCATCCCGCCCCGCCCGGTGAGGTGTTCTGGGTGCAGGACGCCGATGGGGGCAAGCATAGCAGGGTATTTCTGCCAAGCCTGGTCGATGATAATGTGTTCCTGATGCGCGCCGACCCCGAGTATAAGAAAAGATTGAAGAATTTGTCGGAGAATGACCAGCGCGCCCTGCTTTACGGCGACTGGGACTTGGACGAGGGCGCGTATTTCGATGAGTTCCAGCAGGATGTGCACGTGATCGCCCCGCGGAAACTGCCCGGCAACGACCGGCGGTATATGTCGCTCGACTATGGACTGGATATGCTGGCTTGCTATTGGTACAGCATGGACGCCATGGGGTATGTGACCGTGTACCGCGAGCTGTACCAGCCCGGGCTCATCATCGACGAGGCCGCACGCGCCATCCTGCACGCCATGCCGCCCGGCGAAATGCAACGAATTTGCAGCATATTCGCACCCGCGGATTTGTGGAACCGGCGGCAGGAGACCGGGAAAAGCGTGGCGGCACGCTTCGCCGATATGGGGATTTACTTGGACAAAGTAAACGGCAGGCGGGAGGCCGGGTGGTATGAGGTCAAACGGTACCTGCGGCCGCAAACCGATGAATTCGGTGATACACGCCCCAAATTGCAGATTTTTCACACCTGCCGCAACCTGATCCGCTGTTTGCCAGCTGTGCAGCACGACACCAAACGGCCCAACGATGTGGCGCTCGAACCCCATGAGCTCACCCATGCACCCGATGCGCTGCGGTACTTTTGCGATGGGCTGCCGCTGCCAGCTGCACCCGATCCACCAGAAAAGGAGGAGTATTCCTATGAACTTGAAATCGATGCGTTTAACAATTTCACTGGCCTGTAACCTGGCCTTGGCCGGGTACCTGCTGTATCGCCGCCTGGATGGGCTGCGCACGCAGGTGGACAACCGTCCGACAGAAGAAAAGGAGGCCGAGACAGATGGTGGGCTTGTTGCATCGGCCGCGCCGTCCGCCCAGCCGGCGCGGCCGTGGCCCGCCGATGAGGACGACGCAGTCCTCCGCGATCTGCGCAACATTATGCTATATGCGGGAGGGAAACGGAATGGATAAAATGGAAGAGCAGGAGCTTTCTGCCGTGCAGGTGCAGCAGGAGTACAGCAAAGGAAAGGTGTTTAAGGAAAACCTTGGGCTGTTTGAACAGGTGCGCCAGAACGAACGCTTCTATTTGGGCGAACAGTGGGATGGATTGAAAACCAGCAAAATCCAGCCGGTGACCTTCAATATCCTGCGCCGGGTGACGGCAATGTTCCAAGCACAGGTGGTTTCGGACGATATTTCCTGGGAGATCCGGCCCTACAACCGCGACCAGGCTTCCGACGAGGAATGCCAGGCCTTTGACGCAGTGGTTGAACGGGTATATGATTCCCAGGCAATCAAAACCAAAAACCGCAAAGCCCTGCGCGGCGGCGTGGTGGATGGCGATATGTGCCTATATTTTACCTGGGACCCGGACGTCGAAACCGGCCAGCTGATGAAGGGCGATATTGCCGCCGAAACCTTGATGAATACCAATGTGTTCTTCGGAGATCCACATACCACCGACGTGCAGGGACAGCCCTATATCCTCATCGCAAGGCGCCGGCCGCTGGCCACGGTGCGCAAAGAAGCCAAGGAAGCAGGGATCTTGGACTGGGAACGCATCCAGGGCGATTCAGCAAGCGAATATGTTGGCGGGGAACAGGAAAGCGAATACGACCAGGTGACCGAGTTGACCCGGTTTTGGAAGGTGAAGGAGCGCATCCCAGACGATCTGCTGGGGCGTACCCGGACGCAAGTGCACTTCATGCGCGTGGCCGGCGAGGTGGTCACACAAGCCGATACAGCCACCGGGATGAGCCTGTATCCGCTGGCCTGGGCCAGCTGGATTGAACGAAATAACTGTATGCATGGGGTGAGCCCGATCACCGAAATGATCCCTACACAGATTGCAATCAACAAGCAGGCGACCTATATCGGGGTCTATACACAGAATATGGCCATGCCCAAGCTGGTGTACAACATCAACCGGCTGCCCGATGGGTGGAACGGAGACCCTGGAAGGGCGATCGGTGTGGCAGGCGACCCGCGTGAGGTGATTGTCAACCCGGTTGGCGGCGTACAAATGCCAAATGGCGTGTTTGAAACCCTGAATACCTACCAGACCATGATGAAAGACTGTATGGGCGCCAGCGATACTGCGTTGGGAAATATTCAAAATCCTGATAATACATCGGCCATTTTAGCCACCCAAAAGGCATCCAATGCGCCGCTGGAGTTGCAAAAACGGACCTTCGAACAGTTCAACGAGGACTGCATCCGCATCATTGTGGATATGGCGTGCGCCTACTATGGCTTGCGGCAGGTCATGATTCAGCGCGAACAAGTGGATGAAAATGGACAGCAGCATCGGGAGGAGGTTGAAGTGCTGGTGGACTTCGACAACTTTTCAACTGGATCGTTGGATATCCATGTCGAGGTCGGCGCAGCAACCTATTGGTCGGAAATCGTGGCCATGACCAATATGGATAAGCTCATGCAGGCCGGACTGATCCCCGATCCGTCGCTGTATCTGGAAAGTATTCCAAACAGCTATGTGCCGAATAAACGCGACTTGATCCGCGCTGTGCGCCAAAAACAACAGGAAGCATCCCAACAGATGAACGGTCAGCAAGCAGATAAAATGTTGCAGAAAGGTGGGTGAATCTTGAAATGCTGGCTGGAAAATCGCCCGGTGCATCGGTATGCCGCGAAATTGCATGGAGCGTACAGGATTCTTGCATAAAGATATGCGGCACGATGCAGAAGGGGGATGGATAGAAGAAGTGATTTTGTTTTCCGTGAAAAGGAGGTATTGATGATATGAATCAGCCGAATCCACATCCGAACGCAGATATCTTGGCGCGTCTGCTCGCCCAGCGGCAGGCCATGCAGGACGGAACCGAGGGGTTCGCCAGCGGCTTTACAGAGGGACAGCCCCTCCCAACTGCTGGAAACCCGGTCGAAGATCCGGCCTGGCAGGCCATGCTTGCGCAAAGTGTGCAGCCCGCGCCAGCCACGCAACCACAGCTGCCAGACCTGTCCGAGTCCGCCGTGGCCGCACTCGCACGCGCAACCGCGCAAAAATCCAATGCGCCGGGCCAAACACTCGCTTCAGGCGGGATGCCGCCGCAAGCCTTGCAGAAATTGTACGCCATGGCGCTGCCTTGGATGGAGTTCGTCCAAGCCTATCCGCAGGTGGATAAGAAAAGCTTGTCAAGAGAATTCTTCCAGCTCGTGCGCGAGGGCCTGCACCCACAGGCCGCCTATGAACGGCTGCAGGCCGGACAGGCACAAAAAGAAGCCGAACAACTCAAAGCACAGCTGCGGGCAAGCGAGAAAAACTGGAGAAATCGCCAGCAGACAGCCGGGAAAATGGCCGGCGAGGGCTTGCGAGGCGATCCGTTTTTGGATGGCTTCCGCGGTTAAACCCATCGCAGAAGTGCAAAAAATCTTGAACCCATTTCTGCCGCCTTTTGCGGCAACCAATAGAAAGGATTGTGAACCGTATGGCAATTAATTTGGCACTCAAATACGCACCAACCATCGAAAAAGCATTCGCACAGGATAGCTTGATTCAAAGCCATTGCAAGGCAAAAGTGGACTTTACCGGCGCAAAAACCGTGCGCGTGTACATGCTCAATACCACCCCGCTGGTGGACTATCAGCGCAGCGGAACCACCCGCTACGGCGCGTTGCAGGACATCCAGGACACGGTGTTTGAGTACACGCTCACGCAGGATAAGTCGTTTACCGGCGTGGTGGACAAGGGCGACGAGAGCGACCAGACCATCGTCAACAAGGCCGGGCAATGGCTGCGCCAGGAACTGCGCGAACAGGTGGCGCCCTACGCCGACCGCTATGCATTGCAGCGGATGGCAAACTATGGACATCTCTACGGCGCGGCCGAAAAGCCGGATAAATCGGATATTGTCTCCGAAATCTTTAACGCAAGGGTTTGGTTTAACAATCACCGGATTCCCAATACAGGACGGGTGCTGTACATCCCGGCTTCGTTTACACCCGAGATCATGCTGTCCGAAGAGTGGGCCGGCCTGGATAATTTGGCCGGCAAGCAGCTGCCCACCGGCGTGATCGGCCGGTGCGCCGGGTTTACGATTGTGGAAATTCCAGACTATTTGTTTGATAGCAATCACTACTTTACAGCGGTCCATGAGAGCGCGGTCGCCTTCCCGTACAAGCTCAACTCCACAAAAATTCATACAGACCCGGTCGGCATCAACGGCGCGGTCATCGAGGGACGGCAGTATTTCGACGTGTTCGTGCTGGGCAGCAAGGCTGACGCTGTATATTCGGCGGTCGCTTCCACCGCGCTGCAGGCAGCCCCGACGATCACCGACACCACGGTCACGGCGGTTACGCTGACGTCAAGCGGCGCTGGGAAAATTTATTATACGACCGACGGGACCGACCCGCGTTTTTCCATCACCCGCGAAATTTATACCGATGCCTTTGATGCAGCAGGGAAAACCGTGAAAGCGGTTGCAATGGAAACAGAGGGGAAATTTACAAGCACCGTCGCGGAAAAAGCGGTCGCCAGCGCATGACTTGGCTTGGAAAGCTTGGCACCCTTCTGGCGGGGCGCTGCCTTCGTGGGGCGCTGCCCCACACCCCGCCAGGGGCGCTGCCCCTGGACCCCGGCAGGGGACCAGTCCCCTGCACCCCCGTTTGAAAGGTCCTCGTGAGGACCTTTCATGGGGCTTTCTCGAAAATTTCTCAGGAAAGTGGTGGAATAAAATGACAGTCAGACAACTTTACGAGCAGGGCTGCGCGCTCATCTACGAAATTCCGGACGATGACGACGACCTGAAAGACAGCTTTCCCGCGATTTTAAACCAGCTCGCGGCGCTGTGCCTGCCGTATGAGGCCATGTTCCGGCGCGCGCGGGGACAGGACATCCCGGATTTGCCGCTTTACACCAGCGCAGACGACGACAGTGAACTGCCCTTTGTCGATGAGATCGCCCGGCTGGCGCTGCCCTATGGCGTGCAGTCCAAATTCCTGGAAGCCGACGACGACAAAAAAGCCGAAGCCGTGCTCGCATATAACAAAATGCTGGATGCCCTGAACAGCTTGACACCCGGCGTGGAAACCGAGGTGATCGCATGAACCCAATCGATGTGCCGGCGTTTACCAGTCCCTTGGAGGGGTACAAGGTGTACGAGAAATTCCGCGGCATCGACCTGCTCACCGACGAAACCCAGATCGACGACAGCCGCAGCCCATGGGCGGTCAACCTGATCTCGGACGCGGGCGGCTACCCGGAAAAACGGCTGGGCTGGCGCACCATCCACACCTTTTCCTTGCAGGACGGCCAGACCCCGCGCGTCAATGGGGTGTGGCCGTTCACGCTGGAAGGCGTGGACCAGGTGATCGTCCATGTGGGCACCTGGCTGGTGCGCCTGGCCCTGGGAATGGAAATTTTGCTGCGATCCGGTTTGACCGATGCGCGCAGTACGGGTTTTTACTTTAACGGAGAATTGTGGATTCTCACCGGTGGGGAGTTTTTGCATTACGACGGTGATTTGGTTTACAACGTCGCCGACGAGGCATACATCCCGACCACCACCATCAGCGCCCAGCCGAACGGCGGCGGTACCAGCTATGAGGCGGTCAACCTGATGACCCCCCGGCGCAAAAATACCTTCATCCCCGACGGCCAGGCCACCGCCTTTACCGTGGATACCCATGCCATCGACGCGGGCAGCACAGTGAAAGTCTGGAACAACGGTCAACAAATGGCCGACGGCTTCACCTTTGAGCCCACCACCGGCAAGGTGACGTTTTCCACACCGCCCGCCGCACCAGCTGCCGCCGGAACCGCAACATTAACCATCGAATTCCAAAAAACCACCGAGGGCGCGGCAGACAAAATCCAGAAATGCACCGTCTTTACCACCTTTGGGGTAAACAATTCGACGCGTGTGTTCCTGTCCGGCAACCCCGACCAGCCGGCTACCGAATGGTACTCCGGCCTGGGCGACGCCACCTACTGGCCGGACAACCAGAGCATTACAGTGGGCGCGCAGGATTTCGCAATCGTCGCCTATGCCAAATACCAGGGAGAACTGCTGGTGCTCAAAGAGGACAACCGCCAGGAAATTACCATTTGGCACCACACCGCCGAGCTCAGCGACACCGGCACGACCGTTTTCCCGCTGCGGGAGGGGTTGGGTGGATTGGGCGCGATTGGAAAATACACCGTGCAAACCCTGCTCGATGACCCCTTGTTCCTCACCCCGCGCGGGGTGTTCGCGCCTGTGACCAGCTATGCCTATCCCAACGTGCAGCGGTCGCTGCAAGGGCGGTCCGACCGGATCAATCCGCGCCTGATTTTGGAGCCCGGCCTCTCCGAAGCAATTAGCACCGTGTGGAATGGGTACTATATTTTAGCTGTGGGTGGCCATGCCTATGTGGCGGACAGCAACCAGGACCGCGATAAAAACGGATACGAATGGTACTATTGGGACAACATCCCGGCGCGCTGCCTGAATACCCGCGACGATGTGCTGTATTTTGGCACCGACGACGGCCGCCTGTGCCGCCTGAACAACGACCTGGTGGACGAGGACGGCGAGCGGTTGATGGCCGCTTACAACGATGACGGCGACCCCATCCAATGGGAGTGGCGGAGCAAATTGGATAGTTTGCGCTATCCCACCCGCTACAAAACCCTGCACAAACGGGGCAACGGCGTGCAGCTCAAAGCCTTCACCCGCTCGACCTGCGAGATCTGGCTGCGCACCGAAAAGGATTTCGGCCAAAAGGTGGATACCCCCGAAGCAGACGTGTTTTCCTTCCAGGATATTGATTTTGGCCGCTTCACCTTTTCCAGCTTGGATGTCCAGCAGATCCTGTTTAAGAAAAAGTTGAAAAAATTCTTGTTCATCCAAATTATCCTCAAAGGACAGAACGCAAACGAAGGGTTTGGACTGTATTCGGCTGCGCTGCACTACACCATCGGCAGCTATGCCAAGCGGAAAAAACGCTGATGAAAATAACAAATTCACGATATGATTGCAAGGATTGCGAAAGGGGTGTATACCATGTCCTTACAGGACCGCAAGCTGGATACCTGGACCCAGCCGGTTTCCAGCTTGGACGACAAGCCGCAGCTTTCCGCCGCCGCGCTCAAGGCCGCGTTTGACAGCAACGCCAACGAGCTGAGGCCCGCCCTCAACGGCGTGATCGACGACCTGACCGGCGCGGGCGGGGCGGGACAGATCGGCGTGACCGCCATTGAGGGCGTGGCCGGGACGAATGTGCAGGCCGCGCTCGAAGCGCTGAAGGCGCTGCTCGACCTGTGCGAAACCGCCAGCGGGGCAGATGAAAAGTTATCTGCCAAGGCCGACAAAACCACGACCGACAAATTGGTCAAGACCATCACGTGTAATGCAGATACTGGGGTATTTACCATCCAGACCGACGACGGGACCACGACAACCATCGACACGCTGCTCGAAAAAATCCCAGTTAGCTGCTACCTGGATGACCAGGAATTTGTACTTGTGCTCGACGACGGCACCGAACAACGGGCCGACCTCTCCGCCTTTTTGACCCAGACCGAATTTGCAGACTCGGCAACCATCGACTTTTCTGCGTCCGGCAATTCGGTGACGGCAACCATCAAAAATGGAAGTGTTACCCTGGCTATGCTGGAGAGCACCGTACAGTCTACGATCCAATCTGCAGCCAGCGCGGCCCAGACCGCGGCGGCGGGTGCGGCGTCCAGCGCGAGCAATGCCGCAGAGTATGCCACCGCCGCATCGGGCGCGGCGAGCACGGCCACGAGCGCGGCCAGCCAGGCAGGGGCCAACAAAACGACTGCACAAAGTTGGGCGGTGGGCGGCACCGGTTCGCGCACCGGCGAGGATACCGACAACGCCCAATATTACGCCCAGCAGGCCGCTTCCAGCGCGAGCGCGGCGGCGGGCAGCGTCACCCAAGCCAGCGGGTTTGCCGCCCAGGCGCAGGCCCAGGCCACCGCGGCGGCCAGCAGCGCCAGCACCGCGGCCGGTGCGGCGAACACGGCAGCCTCCGACGCGGCCGCAGCTGCGGCAACCGATGCAGCGGCTGCGGTCGCCACCCAGCTGGCGGGATATGTAACCGACGCCGAGGACGCGGCCGGGCGGGCCGAACAGGCCGCCGAGGACGCCGAAGCCATCGCCACCGGCGACTTCATCCCGAACAGCCAGAAGGGCGCGAACGGCGGCGTGGCCACCCTGGACAACACCGGCAAGGTGCCATCGGCTCAGCTGCCCAGTATGGCGTATATTCCTACGAGCCAGAAGGGCGCGGCAAACGGCGTCGCCGGGCTGGACGGGAACGGCAAGGTGCCGGATGCACAGCTGCCTGCCTACATCCCGGCCAGCCAAAAGGGCGCCGCCGAGGGCGTGGCCAGCCTGGACAGCGATGGAAAAGTAACCGCGGCCCAGCTGCCCAGTATGGATTATATTCCGACGAGCCAGAAGGGTGCAGCCAGCGGCGTGGCCGGGCTGGACGCCATGGGCAAGGTGCCGGACAGCCAGCTGCCCGCCTACATCCCGGCCGGACAAAAGGGCGCCGCCGGCGGGGTGGCCAGCTTGGACGATACCGGTAAGGTGCTTGCCGCCCAGCTGCCCAGCATGGATTACATCCCCGCCAGCCAAAAGGGGGCGGCCAGCGGGGTGGCCACCTTGGACAGCGCTGGAAAAGTGCCGTCCGCCCAGCTGCCCAGTATGGAGTATATTCCAACCGCCCAAAAGGGCGTGGCAAACGGCGTGGCCAGCCTGGACGATACCGGTAAGGTGCCTGCCGCCCAGCTGCCGGACATGAACTTCCTGCCGCTTTCGGGCGGGACCCTCACCGGAAATTTGGCTATGAGCAGCTGCAAAATTACGGGTTTGGGGACGCCCACCGCCGACGCCGACGCCGCTACCAAGGCCTATGTGGACAGCCTGGCCGTCGATGTGGACGGCCTGGTGGGTGACATAGGCAGCCTGCTCGACGCGATCAGCGGGGAGGTGGTCTGATATGGCGATGTACCGGCTTTTTACCCCAAAGGAAAAACCGGAGAACCCCACCTCCATGCAGATCCTGTTCTCGGCCACCGGCGACGGCGGCGGTACCGCGATGTATGTGCCGGGTTATACCGGCTCACTCGCTGCCATGGTCGTGCAGACCGCTGCTGGTGGGATGTGGACCTTCTTCTTCGACGCCGGGCAGTCGTCCGGCGGCCAGCAGATCACCCCTGGTTGGTATGTCGAACAGAGCAGCGCTACCTTTACCCCGGTCCAGCCGCCCACCATCCGCCTGGCCGACACCGTCGTGGACGGCGCGGCAACCGCGACCGATTACTTCAAAGATTTGCTGCTCGTTGAGGGTACGACTGCTTGTAAATTGGCGTTTTTGGAGGAGACCAAGTGGTACTTCCGCCGCAAAATCGAGGACGCAGGCGGCACCATTGCCGAGAATGCCACCTTCCGCGATTACGCCGACCAGATCGGGTAAAACACCCGCAACGGCTGGCGTGCATCCGACAAAAGAACCGAAAGGGGGGACAACATGGAATCCATTTTTTCCGCGTTTTCAGAAAAAGCCAACCTGCTCTGGGGCGGCATCCTCACCACACTCACCGCCCTGCTGGGCGACAAGTGGTATTTATTCGGGTTTTTCCTGTTCCTGAACATCATCGACCTGGTCTATGGCTGGCTGAAGGGCTGGCAGAATGGCGGCATTTCCAGCGCCAAAGGCGCGCGCGGCGTGCTCAAAAAGGTCAGCTATTGGGTGGTCGTCGCGCTGGCGTTCACCGCAGCCGGCATTTTGCAGAGCCTGGGCGGGGAATTGGGCATCGACCTGGGCTTTTTGCGGCTGCTCGGCTGGTTTACGCTGGCCGTGTACATCCTGAACGAGCTGACCAGCATTGTCGAAAATTTGATTTTATTGGGCGTCTCTGTCCCGGATATCCTGGTGCGCGGCCTGCAAGTTGCGCACAAAATCGTCGATGACACCGGGGACAAAACCATTCCGCCCCAAGAAAAGTAACAAACCAAACCGCTCAAACCGGGCGGCAACCAAAAGGAGGAAATCAACCATGGCACTTGGATTTGCAGGCCTGGCAGGCGCAATCAGCGCTGCCGCCGCCGCGGCTGCCAATGTGAAGAAAAACAACAACACATCTGGCACCCGCCGGCCGTCGGGCAGTTCGTCCAAAACCTATACCTACACCGACTCGGACGGCCGTACCCACACAACCACCGAACAAACCGACTGGGCTGCCAAATACTACGACGCGATCGGCACCGGCGACCTGGCTTCCGCCCAGGCCGCCCTGGATCTGCGCGCCCAAAAGATGGGCGGCGATACCGATTCCTGGCAGGACTGGGCGTCCGGCTACCTGTCCAGCTACCAGCAGAACTTGCGCCGTCCGGCCCAGCAGGTGGCTGAGGCCTATGCCGACCGCACAAACCAATATCTGCAAGCCTACACCGCCCAGCAGCAGGCCCTGCGCGCCGAACAGCAGGCCAAAGTGGACGCCAACATCGCCGAGCTGAACGCCCAAAAACCCAAGGTGCAGCAGGCCGGCGCCCAGGCCAACCAGGCCGCCCAGCAAAATTACATGAACGTACTAAACCCCAACGGCGCCAATGCCGAGCAGCTGGCCGCCCTGGGCCTGACCGAGTCCGGCCTTTCGGAAACCGCGGCCATTTCGGCAAACAACGCCTACACCCAGGCGGTCAACGCCAACGAGCAAAACGTCGCCAACCAGCTGGCCGCCATCGACCTGGCCATCACCCAGGCCCAGCTTTCGGGCGATCTTGCCACCGCCCAGCAGCTGCAAAGCTACTACAACACCGTGCTGAACGCCGGGCTGCAACAGGCCCAAACCCTGGCCAATCTCGGCCAATGGGGGGTGGAAAATATGCAAAACCAGGTCCAGCAGGGGGTGGACAATGCCTTCACCCAGGCCGGCCTGACCGGCGAACTGTACGGCCAGCCCACCATGGCCGGCCAGCAGCTGTCCTACACCATCGAGGGCATGGACCTGGAAAACCAGCTCCAGCAGTACGCCCTGCTCTTGCAGCGGACCTACGGCATGGACCAGGCCGCCGCCGAACTGCGCGCACTGCAATTGGCCAACGAAAGCGCGGCCATGGGGATGCAAACCCAGCTGCTCGAAAACGAGTACCAGAAGCTGTACAACCAGTACCAGCAAATTGTCAACCAGGGCGCCCAGATCGCAAACCAAGGCGCGCTCCTGGAAAACCAGCACCAGCAGATTGTCAACAACCGCCTATTCTATGGCCTGGACTGATGCCGCCAAGCGGCCTGAGGCCAACCGAAAGGAGATCCCCACCATATGGAAATCCATACCAAGCAATGCAACCCGGCCAATTACGGCGGCGCGCGCGGCCAGACCGACTATATCGTGGTCCACTATACCGCCAACCAGGGCGATACCGCCCAAAACAATGCCGCCTATTTCGCGCGCGAAACCGTGCAGGCCAGCGCCCATTATTTTGTCGATGAGGACCAAATCTGGTCGAGCGTGCCCGAACAATCGATCGCCTGGCACTGCGGCGCCAAGACCTATTGGCATCCGCACTGCCGCAACGCCAACTCGCTGGGCGTGGAGCTGTGCATGACCGGCCCAGGCAACGTGCTGCGGCGGGGCAGCATCGAACGCGGCGCCCAGCTGGTGCGCGCGCTCATGCAACAATACGGCATCCCGCCGGAAAACGTGCTGCGCCACTACGACGTGACCGGCAAACATTGCCCGGCCCCGTTTGTCGAGCAGCCCGCCCTTTGGACCGACTTCAAAGCTGCGCTCTGCGCACAAGACCCCGAACAGATGGAGGACGAACAAATGAAAATTTACAACTATGTGCAGGATATGCCCGGCTGGGCCCAGCAGGCTGCCACCAAGGCCATCCAAAAGGGCGTGCTGGCCATGGATGAAACCGGCGCGGTGTCGGTTTATGCGTGCAATTTGCAGCCGCTGGTCTGGCTGGAGCGCACCGGCGCGCTCGACTAGCGCAAAAAAAAGCCCAGGCGGGCCAAAACCAGCCTGGGCTTTTTCGTGTCAGATCGAAGGGGCTGCGCATCCTGCCGCATCCGGGAGGGTGCGGGGTCAATGGCCCTTGGGGTTGACGATATTGCGCCAATCCAGATCGCCGCGGTCCAAGCCGAGGATGAGCATTTCAGCGGTGGCGGCGTTGGTTGCAATCGGGATGTTGTGCATATCGCACAGGCGGGCCAGCGCATGGATATCGGGTTCGTACTCGCTGTTGGACATGGGGTCGCGGAAGAACAAAACCAGATCGATCTCGTTGTAGGCCACGCGGGCCGAGATCTGTTCTTCGCCGCCCTGCATCCCTGCCAGGTATTTCTCTATTTTCAGTCCGGTCGCCTCGGACACGAACTTGCCGGTCGTACCGGTGGCGCACAGGTTGTGTTTGGCCAAGATGCCGCAATACGCCATGCAAAACTGGACCATCAGCTCTTTCTTCCGGTCGTGCGCAATGAGCGCGATGTTCATAAATGAACGCTCCTTTCCTGTCGATTAAAGCCGCATCACGGGCAGACGGATGCCGTCCAACCGCTGGGCAATATTGCGAAACGCGGTTGCTGCGCCGCCGCGTTTGAGATGCAGCAGGTCTTTGCCGCTGCTGCCGCAGGCGATGACGGCCTCATCCTCGGGGACCACGCCCAAAAGCGGCAGGCCCACCAAATCCATCACGTCATCGATATTGCCCATCACGCCGTGGCGGATGAGCCCAGGCCGCACGCGGTTGACCACCATGCGCAGCCGGATGATATTCTCCTGCTCCAGCACGCGCGCCATGCGCTCGGCGCCGCGCACGCTGGCCTGGTCGGGCATGGCGACCACCAGCCCCTGTGTGGCCGCTTTGGCAAAAAGCCCGATTTCGGGCGCAAGGCCAGCCGGGCCGTCGATCAGCACATAATCAAAGCCCAGCTGTTCGGCCGCCGCCATCAGACCGCAGATCTGGCTGTCTGCAAGGCGCGGCAAAATGCCGGGTGCAGTTAAAAGGTGCAGCCCCGGGTAGGTGGGGTGGGCCACAGCGGCCCGCTCCAGCGGGGCCATCCCTTGCGCGACATCGGCAAAGCTGAATACAATCGAATCGCTGAGGCCGAGGACAATATCCAGGTTGCGCAGGCCGCTGTCTGCATCGATTGCCAAAACTTTATGCCCACGCTCAGCCAAGGCGGCGGCGACGTTTGCCGTCAGCGAGGTTTTGCCTGTGCCGCCCTTGCCCGAAGCAATGAGGATTACTTTGAACATATTCGCCACTCAACTCCAGCTTATTTTTAGTATAATACATTGCCTGATAGAATTCAAGCGATTTTGCAGAATTTTTCGAAAAAATTTTTCGATTTTTGTCTGTATTGCACAAGTAAATTTTTTGTTAAATTTCTCAAAGCAACCGGAAGGGGAAAAAGGGTGGGCGCAGCGCAGGCGGCTGCGCCCAACATGCGGTTAGGGGAGCAGGGTATTTTCGGCGTCCACGCTGCTGATGGCGCCGCCGGCGGCGTCGTCGTTAAAGAAGTAGGCGTCGAAGATATCGCGCGCGACCGGAGCCATGCGGGAGCCCGCGCTCGCGTATTCGCCGACCACAGCGACCGCGATTTGCGGGTCATCGACCGGTGCGAAGGCGATGAATACGCCGTGGTCGTTGCGGTCGGACCGGCCGTGCTGGGCGGTACCCGACTTACCGGCCACGTCGATGGGGTAGGTGGCAAAGGTGGCCGCCGCAGTACCCTGGTCGTCGGTAACCTCGGCCATGCCCTCGTGGACCAGCGCCCAGGTCTCCTCGGACGCTTCGATGGTCTTGAGCACGGTGGGCTCATTGTCTACGACCACGTCGGTGTAGTCGTAGCTGCGCACGCTGCGCAGCAGGGTGGGCTGGTAGAGCGTGCCCTTGTTGGCGATGGCGGCCGTGTAGTTGGCCAGCTGCAACGGGGTGACCGCCAGGTCGCACTGGCCGATGGCGGTGGTGATCACGTCGCCGGGCTGCCAGTTGTTGAGCAGCGGGTTGTTTTCCAGCATATTGGCGCGGTTGGCCGGGCCAGAAGCCGTGCCCGCGCGCTCGCCCGCCAGCTCGATGCCGGTGCGCTCGCCAAAGCCGAACTTGTGCGCCCATTCCTCCTCGGTCTCGCCGCCCAGCAGGTAGCCGGTCTCATAGAAATATACGTTGCACGACTTTTGCAGGGCGCGCAGAATGTTGGTCGGCCCGTGGGTACCCATGCAGCGGTAGGTGCGGCTTTCGAAGCGGGTGTAATAGTGCTCGCAGTCGAAGATGGTGTTGGCGTTGATGACCCCTTCCTCCAGGCCGGCCACCGCGGTGAGCGGCTTGTAGGTCGAGCCCGGCTGGTAGGCGCCCTGGATGGCGCGGTTGAGCAGGGGGGTGTTGACCTCATCTGCCGCCCAGGTGGAATACAGCGCATTCCACTGGGTCAGGTCGATGGTGGGGTAGCTGGCCATGGCGAGCACCTCGCCCGAGTTGACGTCCATGACCACAGCTGCGCCGCCGCCCGAACCCGAAATGCCCGACAGTGTGCGGGCCAGGGATTCCTCGGCGGCCTGCTGCAAATCCATATCCAAGGTGGTGATGACGTTGTTGCCCGGCTGGGGGGCCTGTCCTTCGATGACGTTGGTCACCCGGCCCTCGATGTCGGTTTCGATCGAGCGGGTGCCGTCGATGCCGCGCAGGTATTGCTCAAAGGAGAGCTCCAAGCCCTCGCGGCCGACCATGGCGTTCATATTGTAGCCCTGGGCCTCGTATTCGGCCCAGTCCTCGGCGTAGATCTGGCTCACGCGGCCCAGGATATGGCCGGCATAAGGGGTTTCATATTTGCGCACCGCCTGGGTCTCGACGTTGACACCCGAAAAGATGTCCTGCTGTTCTTTGACCTGGGCGATCAAATCGACCGACACGTCGGTGGCGATGATGAACGAATTGTACAGCGAAAAGCTGCTCTGGTCCATCGCATAGCGCACGCCGACCACGATGCGCGCGTTGCCGTCGGTGATCGACGGGTCGACCTCGTAGTATTCGCGCAGCGCGGCGATCATCTCGCCGGCCGACAGGCCGGTACCCAGCTCGTGCGACTGGGCAAAGCTGTCCAGCAGCTGCCGCTCCTCGCTGTTTTCCTCGCCCAGGTATTCAAAGGGCGCGGTGTCCGAGATGGGCAGGATGTCCGCTTCGTAGTTGCCCGAATCGCGGATCAGCTGCACCAGCTGCAAGATGGCGTCGTTTTGGTGTTCGCGGTCCCAGTAGGCGTAGTCGATGCGCAGAGAATACACCGATTCGTTGGTGACCAGCGCGCGGCCATACCGGTCCAGGATTTCGCCCCGCGACGCCGACACGGTGGACGAGCTGGTCAGCCGGTTTTGCGCCTGCTCGTGGTAGGCCTCGCCGTTGATGACCTGCAAAGAGAACAGGCCCGCGCCCGAAATGCCGGCAAGCACAAACATGACGGCAAACAGGACCAGCAAACGGCGGAGGAGTTTGGCTTTGTTGTCCATGCAAGGACTCCTTTCTTTTGCATTCCCTTGGGAACATGAAAACGTGAAACCTGCTTACCGCAGCCGGTCAAACCGCCGCGCAATCTGCCGGATGGGCAGATAAACCAGGGGGGAAAACAGCATTGACAGCAAAATCTCGGCGCAAAGCGACTGGAAGGCGAGCGGGAAGGACGCGCCTTCAAACAAGATCACCGAAAAGCTGTACCGGAACAGGCCGATGATGAGCATCCCGCTGGCGCTGAGCAGCAGCATGGAGGGGAACATCCGCCGCAAAAACCGCATACTCACCGTGCCGGCGGCCAGGCCGAAGAGCATGTAGTAAAACGGGAACAGGCCGTCCACCCCGATAAAGCCGACGTCGTAGAACATGCCGGTCAGCAGGCCGATCGCGGCGCCGAGCACCGGCCCTTCCATCAGCGCGACCGCCGCCGGGATGCAGGGCAGCAGGTCCACCCGGACGCCCAAAATGGAAAAGGGCATGTTGGCGGTCTCCAGCACATACACCAGGACCAGGAATAGGATGTAGCAGGCAATCTTTAAAACCGGCGGTTTGTCTCGTTGCATCACTTAGTCGATCACCTCAAAGTCTGTGATAATGGCCACATGGGTGATTTCGCCGACATCCACAAAGGGGCGGATCACCGCGTAGTTGGAAATGCCGTTGTCCTCGGGCGCGACCCGCTCGATGGTGCCGATCATGATGCCCTTGGGGAACACGCCGCCCCGGCCCGAGGTTTCGACGGTGTCGCCGATGACGACGTCGGCGTCGGTCTCCAGGTAGGAAAGCCGCAGGCAGCCTTCGTTCATCAGGGTGTAGTCGCCTTCGGCCACGGCCGCCACGCGCGAGCGGGTGACCATGGCGCCCGCCTGCATACTGGTGTCGATCACGGTGGTCACCTCGCAGTAGGTCGGCGCCACGCTGGACACATAGCCGACCATGCGGTTGTCGTCGGTGACCACCAGGTCATTTTCGGCCACGCCGTCGTTGGAGCCCTTGTCCAGCGAGATGGTGTTGCTCCAGTTGCCCGGGCTGCGCGCGATGACCTCGGCGGTGCGGAAGGTCAGGCTGCGGTTGCGCTCCTGCATACCGAGCAGGTTGCGCAGGCGGTTGTTTTCCTCGGTGGCGATCGCCGCGTCGCGCACCTGCTGCTCCAGTTCGGACACCTGCACGCGCAGTGCGGCGTTTTCCTCCTCCAGCGCCTGGTAGTTGTCGATGTAGTCCCGGCCCTGCCGGAACACATCATACACCCGGCTGACGCCCTGCTGGATGGGCGACACCACCACGCCGATTGCGTGGCTGATGGGGTTGCTGTTGCCGGTGGCGCCGGTGTAGACGGCCAGCGCCAAACACAAAATCGCCAGCACCAAAAGAATCACAAGGGTGCGGAATGAAAAAAATGCTTTCAAAACAATACCTCTTTCGTGCAGGAATCGCTGCTTTCGGCTAACATGGCGCGCACCAGCGCTTCGGGCAGGCCGATGACGTTGGACAAGCTGCCCGCAATGCGCGCAACAAACACCGACGCCTGCCCCTGGATGCCGTAGCCGCCCGCCTTATCCCGCCATTCGCCGGCGGACACATAGCGTTCGATCTCGTCCGGCGTGAGCGGGCGGAAGGTGACTTCGGTGGTCTCGTACCCGGCCCAGTAGCGCCCGGGCGCGCACAAAGCCACGCCGGTGGTCACCTGGTGGGTGCGGCCGGACAGCTTTTGCAAGATTTGCGCGGCGTCTTGCTCGTCCCGCGGTTTGCCGAACACCGCCCCGTCCAACGCGACCAGGGTATCCGCGCCCAGCACCAGCCGGCCTGGGGCCAGCGAATGCCCGTGCAGCGCCTTGCGCACGGCCAGCGCCTGGGCCTGTTCGGCCACGCTGCGCGAAGGGTCGCGCGGCTCGGGGATGGAAAAGGTCAAAACTTCAAACGCGCCCGCCAGCGGGAACAACAGCTCCCGCCGCCGCGCCGACGCCGACGCCAGCAGCAGCTTGCCCTGGGGCGGGGCGGCTGGCTCGTCGAGCGCATAGGCGCAAAACTGCACGCCGTCGCGTGCAATGGTTGTATGTTGTAACATGGCATCTCGTCCTTTGCGGTTTTACAATCCTTATCTTACCAGTTTTGCAGGGCGGCGTCAACCCTTGGTCACTTGACGCCGCGGTAATACAGCCCGCGGGTGATGTCGCCGGGGATGCGCTGGCCTTCTTGGAAGGCGCGCAGCACGGCGGCGCACTGTCCGGCCGGCTCGGTGGTGAAGCGCAGCAGGGCATAGGGGGCGCCCACGTTGCGGTAATCGGGCCCGCGGTCGGACAGGCACAAGGGCTGGCAGTTGAGCAGCTCGTTGCGGCAGCCGTAGGCGGGCAGCAGCGGGAAGCGCTGCCCCATCCGGTCATAGAGGGCCTGGTCCGCCGGCCCCTGGCAGGTCCAGCCGGCGGTGTCCGGCAGACACGCAAGCGGCGACCGGTCGGGGCCTGGGCAGCCTGTCCCCCGGCGGATGGCGCAGTTTTCGAAGATCATCAGCGGCAGATAGCCGTAGGCCACCACCATGGTGTCGATGGACTTTGGGATGTCGCGCAGCTGGGCCATGTGGGCTTCGATGGTCAGCGCCTGGCGGCGCACGCCGCAACCGGCCAGCGCATCCAAGCAGTCGCCGTTGCAGGCGTTGAGGAAGAAATCGCCGTGGATCTCCAGCCCGCACCGCCGCAGCAGCGGCAGATGGCCGATGTTGCTGGCCAGTGCGGCGTGCGCGCCCTGGGCCTTGCAAAGCAGCAGCAGCCGTTCGATGGCTGCCTGTTCCTCGTCAAAGAACACCCGGGGTACGATGGGCAGCAGGCCAGGGTGCTGGGCGGCCAAAAGCAAGGGGGCATAGACCGTGTCCACCCCGGCCTTTTGCAGCGCGCGGGCCTGCTCCAAGGTGCACACCGTGGCCGCAAAGCCGCGGAAGCCGCGCTTTTGCACGGCGGGCGCGGCGGGCGCAGGCGGGTTCCACCGGCGCGGGGGCGGGGTTTGGCGCTGCTGGTCGAGCATGGCCACGGCCTGCCGCCGCAGGGCGTTGAGCCGGGCGGCCGGGATGCGCAGACCGGGCTCCAGGTGCACGCGCACATCGCGCAAAAAGTAGGGGGTACCGCCCAACCGGCCCAGGGATTTTTCCACCTGGGCGGTCCGGGTGGGGGCGTTTTGGGCGTATTCGACCATGTCGGCGTCGCGCGCCACCACGGGCGGGTGGACGCCGTCGGACAGGGTCAGCTGTAAACCGCTCAGCCGCTCGGCGTCAAAGCGGGCGTCCAGCGGCACGCGGGGTTTTTCCTTGTCCAGTGGGAACTGCTGCTCGAGCTCGTTTACCAGGGCCTGGGCCTGCCCGGCGGGCATGGCCTGGCGCACGCCGAACATGGCGGCCCCTTTGCGGCCGGTCAGGTAGCCGTCGGTGAAGCCTTCGCGCGAAAAGGCGCGTTCCAGCAGGGCGCGTTCCTCGCCGGTGGGCGGCCGCTGCTCGCGCAGCAGCGCGGCGTAGACCGACGTGGCCGCAGCCACATAGGCTGGGCGTTTCATCCGGCCCTCGATTTTCAGCGAGCGCACCCCAATGCCGCGCAGCTGTTCCAGCCATCCGGCCAGGCACAGGTCCTTGAGCGACAGCGGGTAGCCCTCCTTCGCGCCGGGTGCAAACCGGTAGGGCAGGCGGCAGGGCTGGGCGCACTGTCCCCGGTTGCCCGAGCGGCGGCCGATCATGCCCGACAGGTAGCACTGCCCCGAGTAGCACATGCAAAGCGCGCCGTGGACGAACACCTCGGTTTCCACGCCGCCTTCGCGGGTGATCTGCTCGATCTGCTCGAGGGTGCATTCCCGCGCCAGCACCACCCGGGAAAAGCCGAGTGCAGCTGCCTGTTTGGCGCCGTCCACCGTGTGGATGGTCAGCTGGGTGGAGGCGTGCAGCGGCAGATCGGGCGCAGCCTGCCGGATCTGGCGGGCCAGCCCCAGGTCCTGGACGATCAGCGCGTCGGCGCCCACCTGGTTCATCCATTGGGCGTCGCGCAGGGCGGCGGCGGTTTCGCGTTCGTGCGCCAGGGTGTTGAGGGTGATGTGGACCTTGACCCCGTACCAGTGGCAGTAGGCGATGGCCTGGGCCAGTTCGTCCTTGTCAAAATTCTTGGCGCCCTGGCGGGCATGGAACTGCCCATAGCCCAGATAGACGGCATCCGCGCCGTACTGGACGGCGGCGCGCACCGCGTCCATCGACCCGGCTGGGGACAACAGCTCAAGCATGGCCCTTCCCCTTTCCGCCCCGGCGGCCGGCTGAGGCGGCCAAGGCAGCTTCGGCCAGGGCGGTTTCGGCGGCCTTGGCCGGTTCGGCGGGGGGCTCGGGTTTGGCGGCCTGTCCGGCGGCCTTGCTGGCCAGGGCAGCGGCCTGGGCGGGGATGTCGCTGGCCGCGGCGGTGAAGGCGGCGAGCGCCTGTTTGAGCTGGTCGTTTTCCTCTTGCAGGCGCAAAATTTCGTTGCGCATGGCTTCGATCTGCTCGGTGCGTTCGCTGCCCTCGCTGTGCAGGCGCAGGGCTTCGCGCTCGGCCTTGGTGGCCTCGTCGGCCAGGTTGAGGGCGGCGAGCACGGCGGCGTTGAGGGGGGAGGCTTCGGTTGCCTGGCGCGCCTCCTGGATTTTATGGTCGGCCCGCTGGGCGACCCGGCGGGTATATTCTTCGTTCTCCTCGGCCAGAATGGTGTAACTCTGTCCGGCGATGGTCACAGAAATGCGATTGGGCATAGCTTTGATTGGTTCCTCCTCATAATCTGCTGATCCAGCGGCGCCCACATGGCGCGCCAATCAAATCCAATTCTATACGCAGTTCATTATAGCATACTCTGCGGCGAAGTTTAAGAACATTCTAAGAATTTTGTGAAAGCCGGTCGATTGTGCGGGGGGCCGGGTGTGTGCGCTTGGCACAAACAGCAAAAACCCCCCTGGAATGCGCAAAGGGGACGCATTCCAGGGGGGCGGCAAGACACAGCCGCCGGGCAAGACGCTGCCGCCGGGCGGCGGGGGTTACGATTCGCCGGCCGGATGGGCCAGGGCGATGCCCAGCTCGTCCAGCTGCTTTTGCTCGACCGGGGACGGGCATTGCATCATCAGGTCGGAAGCGTTTTGCACCTTGGGGAAGGCGATGACGTCGCGGATGGAGTCCAGCCCCGCCATGAGCATACACAGCCGGTCCAGGCCATAGGCCAGGCCGCCGTGCGGGGGTGCGCCGTAGGAAAAGGCGGTGATGAGGTGGCCGAACTGCTCCTGGGCCTTTTGCTCGGTAAAGCCGAGCGCCTGGAACATCTTGGTCTGGAGCGCCGGGTCGTGGATGCGGATGGAGCCGCCGCCCAGCTCGCAGCCGTTTAGGATGATGTCATACGCCTGGGCGCGCACGGCCTTGGGGTTGGTGTCCAGCAGGGGGATGTCCTCGTCCATGGGCGCGGTGAAGGGGTGGTGCTTGGCGACCAGGCGGTCCTCCTCCTCGCTGTACTCAAACTGCGGGAACTCGGTCACCCACAGCAGCTTGTAGTCGTCTTTGCGGATGAGGTCCAGCCGCTTGGCCAGCTCGCAGCGCAGCGCGCCGAGCGCGGTGGCAGCGGTTTCCCAGTCGGCGTCGGCGATGACGAAGAGCAGGTCGCCCGGCTGCATGCCGGCGCGGGCCTTGATTTGGTCCAGCTCCTCTTGGGACAGGAACTTGGCAAACGACGAGGTCATGGCGCCGTCGTCGGCCAGTTTGAGCCAGGCCAGGCCCTTGGCGCGGTAGGTCTTGACAAATTCGCCCAGCTTGTCGATCTCCTTGCGGGGGAACTTGCCCGCAAACCCGGCGGCATTGATCAGGCGCACCGTGCCGCCGTTTGCCGCCGTCTGCTGGAACACCTTGAACGAGCACTGGGCCGCAAGATCGGTGATGTCGCAGATTTCCAGGCCGAAGCGGGTGTCGGGCTTGTCCGAGCCGTACTTGTCCATGGCCTGCTGCCAGGTGATGCGGGGCAGGGGCAGGGCGATGTCCACGTCCAGCACCTCTTTGAACACCCGCTGCAAAAACCCTTCGTTGACCGCGATGACGTCCTCCTGATCGACAAAGCTCATCTCCAGGTCGATCTGGGTGAATTCGGGCTGGCGGTCGGCGCGCAGGTCCTCGTCGCGGAAGCACCGGGTGATCTGCATATACCGGTCCATCCCGGCCAGCATGAGCAGCTGCTTATACTGCTGGGGCGACTGGGGCAGCGCATAAAACGAACCCGGATGCACCCGGGAGGGCACCAGATAATCGCGCGCGCCCTCGGGGGTGGATTTGGTCAGCATGGGGGTTTCGATCTCCAAAAAGCCCTGCTCGTCGAAGTAATTGCGTGCGGCCTGGGTCACCCGGTGGCGCAGCATGAGGTTTTTCTGCATCATGGGGCGGCGCAGGTCCAGGTACCGGTATTTGAGCCGCACCTGGTCGCCGACTTCCTTGCTGTCGTCGATTTCAAAGGGCGTGGTCTCGGCTTTGGACAAAATGCGCAGGTCGCTGGCGATAATTTCCACTTCGCCGGTGGGCATTTTGGGGTTGACCGCTGCCGCGTCGCGCGCGGCCAGCTGCCCGCGCACCGCGACCACGAATTCGGTCCGGCAGGTGAAGGCGATGTCAAACAGCGCTGCATCGACCGATTTGTCGAAGGTGCACTGGACAATGCCCGCGCGGTCGCGCACGAGCAGGAACAGCACGCCGCCGTTGTCGCGCACGCGATCGACCCAGCCGTTGACCGTGACCTGCTGGCCGGCGTCGGCCAGGCGCAAGTCGCCGCACATGTGGGTGCGTTTCATGCCGAGGAGGGAGGTTTCCTGTATCATGATTGTTTCGTTCCTTTCTGTATTCCAAACTGTGGGACCGGGATCACTCCCGGATCACCGTCCCCTGTTCGCGCGCGGCCAGAACGGCCTGCATGGTTTCCAGCGCCGCATCAAAGGGGACCGAGACCTGCTCACCGGTTGCCAGCTGCTTGAGCGTGACAACCTCCTGCCGGATTTCGTCCTCACCCAGGAAGATGACAAACGGAATGTGCAGCCGGTCGGCATAGGTGATCTTGGCCTTGAACTTCTTTTTCTCGCAGTGCAGCTGCACGCGCAAGCCGTGCGCACGCAGGCGGGTGGCCAGCGCAATGGCCGGGCCCAGGTCGTCGGTCATGGGCAAGATGAGCGCATCGGCCGGGCAGGCGGGGGGTTCTTCATTGAGCAGCCCCTTGTCCTCGAGCACGAAGAACAGGCGGGTCAGCCCGATCGAAATGCCCACGCCGGGCAGCTGTTTGTCGGTATAGTATTCGGCCAGGTTGTCGTAGCGCCCGCCCGAGCAGATCGAGCCGATTTCGGGGTGGTCGAGCAGGGTGGTTTCGTACACGGTGCCGGTATAGTAGTCCAGCCCGCGCGCGATGGTCAGGTCGATGGCGAAGTGGGAATCCGGCACGCCGAAATCGCCCATGTACCGCGCCACGGTCTGCAATTCGTCGATGCCCTGGTCGAGCAGGGGGTCGCGGCCCTTGTACCCCGCAAGCGCGGACAAGATGCCCGCCGTGCCGCCCGGCAGGGTGATGAAGTCCAAAATCTGCTGGGCCTGTTCGGGCGATACGCCGCTCTCGTCGAGCAAAATGGCGCGCACCTGTTCGGGGCCGATTTTCTCCAGCTTGTCGATGGTGCGCATCACCTCGCCGGCCCGGTCTTGCAGGCCCAGGGACGCGAAGAACCCGCTCAGCACCTTGCGGTTGTTGATGCGGATTTTGAAGCGCTGCAGCCCCATGGAAGTAAAGGTGCGGTAGATGATGGACGGGATCTCGGCTTCGTTGATGATGTCCAGCTGGCCGTCACCGATGATGTCGATATCGGCCTGATAGAATTCGCGGAACCGGCCGCGCTGGGCGCGCTCGCCGCGGTAGACCTTGCCGATCTGGTAGCGCCGGAAGGGAAAGGTCAGCTGCCCATAGTGCAGCGCGACATATTTGGCCAGCGGCACGGTCAGGTCAAAGCGCATCGCCAGGTCGGCGTCGCCCTTTTGGAAGCGGTAGATCTGCTTTTCGGTTTCGCCGCCGCCCTTGGCCAGCAGCACTTCGGACGCCTCCAAAACCGGCGTATCCAGCGGCGCAAAGCCGTAGAGCGCATAGGTCTGGCGCAGGATGTGCAGCATCCGTTCGAACTGGGCCTGCTTTTGGGGCAGCAGCTCCATAAAACCGGACAGGGTCCGGGGTTTGATTTTCTCCATCGTGTTTTCCCCTTTGATTTTAGGATGATCGTTACTATCATACGACAATCCGCCCGAAAACTCAAGAGCAGGGGCGGCATTTTGGCAAAATTCCGCAAGGCCAGGCGCACGCCGGCCGGAAAAGGCGGGGATTGGGGCCTGTGCCGCCCGATTGCGGCCTTTGACCGGCGCCAAGCGGCGAATTCCCCCTTGCGCAACCGCGCAAAAGCAAGTATAATTGGAGGGTGCAATATCGTTTATCAAAGAGAAAGGTCAGATTGAAAATGGAGTTTGTAACCACCCCGCAACCATATGTAGACGCAGTGCAGGACTGCGCCGAACACATCGGCCATCGAGTTGTCTTTCGCGGGACCATCCACCGCGTGCGGGATATGTCGGATTTCGCCTTTGTGGTCGTCCGGACCGACCGGGGGCTGATCCAGTGTATGCTGTCGGGCGAGGTGAGCGGGCTGACCAAGGCCGACCTCAAGGACGCCATGGTCATCGAGGCCGGCGGCCTGGTCCGCGAGGAGCCCCGCGCCGAGCATGGGTTCGAAGTCGTGCTCGACGAGGTGCGCATCCTGGCCCGCCCGGCCGAGCAGCTGCCCGTCCCGCTGGGCAAAAAATACATGGGCCTGTCGCTCGACGTCGATTTGCCCCTGCGCCCCATCACCCTGCGCCACCCGCGCAAGCGCGCGGTGTTCCGCATCCAGGCCGCGCTGGCTGAGGGCTTTTCCGCCTATATGCTCAGCCAGGGCTTCACCCGCATCCACACCCCCAAGATCGTCTCGGCCGGGGCCGAGGGCGGCGCCAACATCTTTAAGCTGGATTACTTCGGCCAGCAGGCCTATCTGGCCCAGTCGCCCCAGTTTTATAAGCAGTACACCGCCGGCGCCTTTGGCCGGGTGTTCGAGGTGGGCAATGTCTACCGCGCCGAGCGGCACAACACCTCCCGCCACCTCAACGAATACGTCGGCCTGGACTTCGAGATGGCCTACATCGACTCCATGTACGATGTCATGGCCATGGAAACCGGGATGCTCCAATTTTTGATGGACTACCTGCCGGGGCAGGTGGGGCCGGAGCTCGAGCTTTTGGGCGTGCAGCTGCCCACGGTCGGCAAGATCCCGTCGCTCACCTTCCAGGAAGCCAAGGACATGATGCAGGAGAAGTTCGGCCACCGCTCCAAAAACCGCTACGACCTCAACCCGGACGAGGAGGAGCTGGTCTGCCGCTGGGCCAAGGAGACGCACCAGTCCGAGTTCTGCTTTGTCACCCATTTCCCGTCGGCCAAGCGCCCCTTCTACGCCATGGACGACCCGGAAAACCCCAAGCTGGCGCTGTCGTTCGACCTGCTGTTCCGCGGCCTGGAGATCACCACCGGCGGCCAGCGCATCCACGACTACAACGAGCAGATCCAAAAGCTGCGCGACCGCGGCATGGATGAAACCCTGTTCGAGTCCTTCACCATGATGCACAAATACGGCATGCCCCCGCACGGCGGCGTGGGCATCGGGCTGGAGCGCCTGACCATGCAGCTGCTCGGCCTGCAAAACGTGCGCGAGGCGTCCATGTTCCCGCGCGACATGACCCGCCTGGTCCCGTAAGGGCAAAAAACAAATCCGCAGCCATCCAAGCGTTGGTTGCGGATTGTTTTTGCGTTTGGACAGAAAAAAACCGCACTTCCGAAAAAGTGCGGTTTCCTGGCGGAGAGTCAGGGATTTGAACCCTGGGTGCGCTCATCACGCACACACGATTTCCAGTCGTGCGCCTTCGACCACTCAGCCAACTCTCCAT
>CAJFUJ010000032.1 GCA_904420185.1 uncultured Butyricicoccus sp.
AAAATCCGCCGGGCGGATTTTGAAAGGGGGGTTCCGCTGCCTGCGGGCAGCGGCCAGGGCTGCGCGCCCTGGACCGCGCTGGGGACACGTCCCCAGGCCCCGTTTGGGGTCCAGGGGCGGAGCCCTTGGCGGGGGTGCGGGGGCTGGCCCCCGCGAGAAGGGTCCAGGGGCTAGCCCCTGGCGGGGTGCAGGGGCGGAGCCCCGCCGGGGGTGCGGGGGCTGGCCCCCACTAGGGCAGCAGCTCTGCCCGCATGCGCTCGACCGCTTTGCGTTCCAGCCGGGACACCTGCACCTGGGAGACCCCCAGAATATGGGCGCACTGCTGTTGGGTCAGGCCGCGGCCATAGCGCAGGCCGATGACGCGGGCTTCGCGTTCGGGCAGGGCCTTGATCGCGGCGCGCAGGGCCAGGCGGGTGGTGATCTGCTCTTCGATGCCGTCATCGCCGAGCAACTCGCCCAGGGCTGAGCCGTCCTCACCGACCTCGCGTTGGAGGGAATCGGTCTGCTGGGTGGCTTGTTCGCACATGGCGACCTCTTCCACCGACAGCCCGGCAGCTTCGGCCAGCTCGGACACCGTGATTTCCCGGCCGCGTTCGGTTTCCAGGCGGTTTTGCAGCTGCCGCAGGCGCACGGCCTGTTCCTTGACCGACCGGCTGACCTTGACCGTACCGTCATCGCGCAAAAAGCGGCGGATTTCCCCGGCAATTTTGGGGACCGCATAGGTGGAAAATTGGGTGCCATACGCGCCATCGAACCCGCGCACCGCCTTGAGAAAGCCCAGACAGGCCAGCTGATAGAGGTCGTCCTGTTCGACCCCACGGCCGGTGTACCGCCGGACAATCGACCAAATCAGGCCGTTGTTGTGCTCGACCAGGGCGGCGTCGGCGTCCTTATCCCCGGCCTGGGCGCGGCGGATGAGCTCAAGGTTGTCGGTCACGGCGCATCCCCCTGGCGGCCGCGGATGGTCTTGATGAGGGTGACAAGCGTGCCTTTGCCCACCGTCGAGCGCACGCGCAGTTTATCGGTAAAGCTCTCCATGATGGTGAAGCCCATGCCCGAGCGTTCCTCGTCGCCGGTGGTGAACATGGGTTGGCGGGCCTGTTCGATGTCCGGGATGCCGCAGCCCGAGTCCTTGACCTTGATTTCGGCGGTGCGGTCGTCAAACAGGCGCACGGTCACGGTTATGTAGCCGAGGTGGTCCCGGTAGCCATGGACAATGGCATTGGTGACTGCCTCGGACACGATGGTTTTGATGTCGCCCAGTTCCTCCATGGTGGGGTCGAGCTGGGCGATAAAGGCCGCGACCGTCTGGCGGGCAAATCCCTCATTGACCGAGCGGCTTTCCATTTTGATGGACATTTTATTGATGACATTCAGCATTGTTTCTCTCCCTTTTGGTCCACAAACTGCATCCTGCGGGGCAAACCGGCCGCGCGGAATACCCGCATCGCTTGGGGCGGCGCGCCCCGGATCTCCAGGCTACGGCCGGTCCGCGCCAGCGCACGGTGCAGGTTGATCGCCACCGCCAAGCCGGAGGAATCCATAAACGTTAGGCCGGATAGGTCAAGCGTCACCGGCTCCACCGGATAGAGCACCACAATGTTGTCCAGATAGTCCAATATCCGCCGCGCTTCATGGTGGCCCATCTCGTCGCGGATATAGACGACAATGCGGTCCCCTACCCGCTCATGTGTGATCTGCATGTTCTCACCTCTCAACAAAAAATAGGCCTGCGATCCATCGTCACAGGCCTATTTTACAATAATTTACACGCATTTCTTGTTGTTTTTTGTTATCCGGTAAAAAATTCTATACTTTCCCCGGCAAGATACAGCGAGCCGCAGATGAGCAGGGTATCCGCCGCTGCTAGGGCCGCTGCCCCGGCGCGCAGGGCGTCTGCCGCATCCGGGTACACACCGCAAATCTTACCCGGCGGCAGCAGATGGGCCAGCTCGTGCGCGGGCAGGGCGCGGGCCGGGTCGGCCGACGGCTGGGTGACAAACAACCCATCGCCCAGGTGGGCGAGCTCCTGGGCGCAACCGGCCGCGTCCTTGTCCTGCATCATGCCAATCACTAGGTAGAGCTTGCCTTGGCGCGGCAGCAGGCGCAAGGTCTGCCCCAGCGCATGGATGCCGCCCAAATTGTGTCCGCCATCCACCAGGATACGCGGCGATTTTCGCAAAACCTGCATCCGCCCGGGCAGAAAAGCCGTAGCCAAACCCTGCCGCACCGCTTCTTCGGGGAGGTTCCACCCCCGCGCGCGCAGCGCCTCGATCGTTTGCAGGGCCGTACCCGCATTTTGCGCTTGGTGCAGCCCGATCAGGGACACGGCATAAGGTCTCTGCTGCCAGACAAAGCGGGTGCCCTCCCAGCCGCACCGGATCTGTTCGGCCGGGGCGGCGACCTGCAAATTCGGGCAAGCCGCACGCAGCGCTGCCAGCGCATCGGCGGGCTGGCCGAAGGCCGAAATGCCTGGGCTGCCCGGTTTGAGGATGCCGGCCTTGCTGCGGGCGATTTCGCCGGTCGTGCGGCCCAGCGCCGCGGTATGGTCGAGCGAAATGGGCGTAATCACCGCCGCTTCCGGCGGGGCAATGACGTTGGTCGCGTCGAACGAGCCGCCCAGCCCGGTTTCCAGCACCACAATATCACAGCCCTGCTCGACAAAATAGAGGAAGGCCAGCACCGTGACAAATTCAAACTGCCCGATGCTCTCCCCTGCGGGCAGGCGCAAGCCCGCCGCAGCCCCTTCCACTTGGTCGGCCAGGCGCTCCAAATCGCGGCCGGCAATCGGCCTGCCGTTCACCTGGATGCGCTCGTGAAAACGCACCAGGTAGGGCGAAGTGTACAGGCCGGTCCGGTAACCAGCCTGCCGCAGCACCGCGTCCAGCATCGCGGCTGTGCTGCCCTTGCCGTTGGTACCCGCCAGGTGGACAAAGCGCATCTTGTCCTGCGGATTGCCCAGCGCCGCACACAGCGCGCCGATGCGGTGCAATCCCGCCCTCCCCGAAAAGCGGCCGCGCCGCTCAATGCGTTCCACTGCTGTCATCGTTGTTGCCTCCTTTTTGTGGGGGCCAGCCCCCACACCCCCGGCAGGGACTCGTCCCTGCACCCTTCTGATGGGGGCGCTCCCCCCATAAACTGCACTGCCCAGAATACTTTCGTATTCCGGGCAGTACCAAGTAAAAACACATTATATCACTGTTATCCTACGATGCTTCAATACCAATAAGTGAAAGGACCACTGTAAGGACCATAATCAACTGCATGACGATACAGCCCAGCTTCTCCCCATTTAGAGTTAACTGTAATGGGATATGTAGCGACTACAACTGCCGAATGAACCCCGTTTCTGTAATATGCCTTATTTCTATTTACTAATCCAGCAGAACCATTACGCTTTGTATAGCTGCCATCTTGCATATAAGCTGACGGGTCATTCATCCAATACCGATTAGAAGTAGTTGCCGAATACCAAGCATATGAATGGCAATTATAATTTGTTGTAGGTTCACCTATACGAACTGCATTTGGAAAGAGATAAGCCATATCTGCATTAGTTTGTTGTTTTTCAGCAGCACTTAATTCCTCTCCACGGATATATACCGGAACAAGCGTCCCTTTTGGCGTGCGAACATTTGTCACTGACACAGCTGGAGTAACCATGTCCTGAATCTTCATCTGAATATAAACTTTATCCGTTTTTCTGTACCGACCAGAAGAATCCTTTTCTGCCTGTTTTTGCATAACAGTATTCTCTATATTGGCAATCTTACTTTCCGGCAAATCCTGTTTACATGTAGATATAGCTTCATACAATAAAGCTTCTAAAAATGGTTGTCGAAATACAGCATTATAACCAATTTCGCCCGTTCCTTCGAAATATTGTGCGATTGGAAAGTCTTTATACTTTGCATAAACTACATCTACTGCATCTGGTCGAGAAAGTAATTCAGGAATGCCATTACAGCGTTCTGCAATTGCATCAAATCCTTCTGATACAGTATTAAAGACACGGAAAGTACTTAAAAGAGGGTACTGCAGAATAGTATCCACAAGAGCTTGTGTGTCCATACTTTCCAATATGTCTTCCGGAATTTGTGTGGCAGCAATCATTTCATCTAGCTTACTGAATTCTTCCCATTCATCTGTACCTGGAACGATCGGATAATCATATGCCTCATGAATTGTGTACGCTTGTATCGGTACATTGGTAGCTGCCGCAGAAAATGGAATGCATGCAATTACTGCAACACATACAATTAAGCTAACTGGCAGCCAATATGAAATTCTCTTTTTCATAAGATATACTCCTTTCTCTATATTTTTTTGAATGGGAGAATTTCTACATATAATATACCACAGATTTTTTCAAACGTATACATGTAAATTTATATGAAAAAAGCATTTTATTTTTATATAGATGCAACAATTCCCTGACAGTGTTAACTGCCAGGGAATTCTGTTATTTTACTGCAGCGCGTCCAGGCTGGCGTTGAGTTTGTCCAGCAGCTCCTGGTATTTGGCGGCTTTTTCGCGCTCCTGGGCGATGACGGCTTCGGGTGCTTTGGCTACGAAGCCGGGGTTGTTCAGCTTCTTCATGACGAAGTCGATATCCTTTTGCACCTTGGCCTTTTCCTTTTGCAGGCGGGCGCGTTCCTTTTCGAAATCGACGAGTTCGCCCATGGGCATGTAGACCTGGGCGCCCTCGGTGACGACCGAGACCATGGAATCCACGTTTTCGGGGGCGGCGTCCACGAACTGGATATCCGAGGCATAGGCCAGCTTGGCGAAGAACTGGGCGCCTGCTTCATAGGCGGCGCGATTGCCGGTGCGCAGGATGACCTGGGCCTTTTTAGAGGGCGGGACGTTCATCTCGGCGCGGCGGGTGCGGATGGCGCGGATGGTATCCATCATGGTTTCGACCTGGCCGGCTTCTGCGGCGAAGTGCAGGTTCTCGTCGTACACCGGCCACTGGGATACCATGATCGACTTGCCTTCGTGGGGCAGGGCCTGCCAGATGGTCTCGGTGATGAACGGCATGAACGGATGCAGCAGCTGCATGGTGTGCGACAGCACATAGCACAGCACCTTTTGCGCGCTCTCGTTGGCGGCCGGGTCGGCCTTATTTTGCAGCCGCGGCTTGACGATTTCGATATACCAGTCGCAGAAGTTGTCCCAGATGAAATCATAGAGCTTTTGCACGGCCAGGCCGAGTTCGTATTTGTCGATGTTCTCGGTGACCGCCTGCACCAGGTCGTTGTATTTGGACAAAATCCATTTGTCCTCCAGGGCCAGGGTATCGGGCAGGGCGGCCTTATCGATGGTCAGGTTCATCTGGATGAAGCGGGAAGCGTTCCAGATCTTGTTGGCGAAGTTGCGGCTGGACTCCACCTTTTCGGTGGAAAAGCGCATATCGTTGCCGGGCGAGTTGCCGGTGACCAGGGTAAAGCGCAGGGCGTCGGCGCCGTACTGGTCGATGATCTCCAGCGGGTCGATGCCGTTGCCGAG
>CAJFUJ010000033.1 GCA_904420185.1 uncultured Butyricicoccus sp.
AGGTATCGAAGCGGTCATAACGAGGCGGTCTTGAAAACCGTTTGTCCGAAAGGGCGCGTGGGTTCGAATCCCACCCTCTCCGCCAAGTCTTTTTGGCGGAAATTCCTCGAGTTTACAGCGCGGATCTTACAATAGATGCAGAGACTATTGTATTTTGATTGTAAGCTCAAGGTTATTCCCTTCCGTTGAGTTAGCTTTGACGGGCCCTCTCTTTTAATTTCCGCCAGAAGACTAATTAAATGATGTGGAGAAATACCCAAGTGGTGAAGGGGCTCCCCTGCTAAGGGAGTAGGGCGCGAGAGCGTCGCGAGGGTTCAAATCCCTCTTTCTCCGCCATCAAAAACCTCGCAGTCAATTGACTGCGAGGTTTTTGTGTCTGCGCATCATTTTTGCAATAATATATAACAATTCGTAGTTTAATTTATAAAATCAACAGATCGTATATTATCTTGTATCTCTTATACAAATTGATATTATTTCTTGCTTTTTTGCAATACGTATAGTAATTACAAAATAACATGGCATTCGTTCTATCCTATTTGTAAATTTTATATATTAAATTTCAAATTGTATAATAACACTATTTGTATAATCTATATTATATACTCCTATATGTTTATTGAATAGCATGATCTTTATTGCTTTATGTAATAAAGATCATGATTTATACATTTCGCAATTATATAAGTCTCGATAAATTGCAAATTGTATTATTTTAAAAAATATTCCGCATTGTATAACAACAGCAATATACAATACGGAATATTTTATTTAATTTACACAACTCGTATTAAGTTATCAATAATAGAAGCTGTTATTCTCAATCCCAAGCATATACTCAAAGTTTTGCTTTAACAGGCTAGCTGTCTGGCGCGGATTGCGCTCATAAATTTTGTTGCTAAAGATCTCCGTAGAATACCAGCCGTCAAATCCGGTCTTTTGGACGGCGTCAATCCACCGCTTGAGCGGAATATAGCCTGCGCCGGTCCACACGTCGCGCAATACGTCCTGATCCGGAATCTCGCCCGGTTGTACCGGCAGGCCGTCACAGATGTGCACCAACTTAATCTGGGACTTGTCTAGACTCTCGACATATTCAGGGGTTTCTCCGGTTGTCCACATATGCCAAAAATCGATCACCACACCTACATTTTTTGCACCTGATGCCTCGATCACCTGCATAGCCTGTGACACCTTGCACAATGGCACCCACGCCAGCGGTTCCATGTACAGCTCAATGCCATGCTCTGCGGCAATCGCCGCACCTGCGGCCACATTTTTTGCTGTGCGTTCAATGAGCTCCTGTTCGCTGACGCCCAGCAACCCCTTATAGCGCCGGTCGTCGGCCGTCATATTGCCTGCATGGAAATCCCGGACGGTCTGCACATCGCTTGGTCCTGTGCAGATCTGTACTCTCTTACAATTCAATGCCTGGGCCAGCGTACAGATGCGCCACATATCATCCAAGTAGCTCTGGTATGCATCGCCTTGGCGTTCGATGTTTTGCAGCGCGCCAATGCCGACCACCTCCATATCCGCGAGCAGGGGCTGCAAGCTGTCCAAGCTGTACCCGCAGTCCAGATAGCGGTAGATTTTTTCCACCGTAATTTCTACGCCTTCGAACCCCAGCTCTTGCGCAATTTGCAGCTCTTCGACCAGATTGCAGTACCGGGTCGCGGTTGAATTCATCGAGATTTTCATTTCGCTCCTCCTAATCCATGGTTTCACACGGGCGGCAGGCGCCCTTTTTTATTATATCGCTGCCGCCGGCCGGTCGCAATCCCAATCTTGCGGCAGTCAGGGCTTGCGGCCAGGCCCTAGGTATAGTAGACTGGAGGAAAGGGGGAATCGACCTATGAAAAACAGCCTATACATCCTGCTCGCCGGAACACTTTGGGGATGCACCGCCTTGCTGATCGGCGTGCTCCAAGCGGCAGGCTTCACCTCACTACAGTGCGTGGCACTGCGCGCTTTTTTCACTGCTTTGTTGCTGTTTTTGTTCCTGCTGTTGACCGGTCGGGATAAGCTGCGCATCCATTTGCGCGATGTGCCGTACTTCTTTGGCACTGGTATTTTGAGCATCGCGTTTTTCAATTATTGCTATTTTGAGGCCATCGACCGCATGGGTAGTGCGGCAGTCCCAGCGCTACTGCTCTACACTGCACCGGTATTTGTCATGTTTTTGTCCGCCCTGCTCTTTCGGGAGCAATTCACCCCGGCCAAGGGCATCGCGACCGGGCTGACCCTTGTGGGTCTCGGATTTATCACTGGCGCGTTTAGCGGCGGTGAAACCCTTTCAGGCAGCGTGATCCTGCTCGGCCTAGGTGCTGGGTTGGGCTATGCCCTGTATAGCATCTTCGGCAAGTGTGTTGCCGCCAAATACGACGCCTGCACCATCACCTTTTATACGTTTGCCATTGCAGCGGTGGGTGTGGTGCCGATCTCGGGCATCACCCGCCAGTTGCCTGTCCTGCTGTCCCCCGGCAGGCTGCTGGCCGCCTTGGGGCTGGCACTATTTTGCACGGTGCTGCCTTTTTTGCTCTACACCTACGGCCTGCGCGGTATGGAGGCTGGAAAAGCCGCCATCCTCGCCACCGTCGAGCCACTGGTTGCCGCCATTGTGGGCGCACTGTTTTTCCACGAGCAGTTTACGCTATCCAAGTTGCTCGGGATGGTGCTTATCCTCTTTGCCATCGTTTATCTCAACGCCGCACCGGCCATCCGCAGGCAGCCCGGCCGTGAACGTTAAAAAGAGAGCGCGGTTGAACCGCGCTCTCTTTTATATCGGGGTTTTACATGTCTTGAAACTGGCTCCTGACCTCCATGTACTGCACGATTTCTTCGACCACGCCGTCAAAGCCCAACACGCCACTGTTGATGCATAAGTCGTAGTTGCGGGCGTCGTACCAATCCTGGCCGGTATGGTGTCTGTAATATTTCGCGCGGTATTCGTCGATCTGGGCGATCTTACGGGCCACCTCGGTTTCGGGCAGCGAATCGACCCGCATGGCCTGTTCCATACAGAAGGCCTCATCCGCGTATACAAACACCCGGACCACGTCACGGCGCTCCTTGAGGACAAAATCAGCACACCGGCCGATGAGCACACATGGTCCCTGGTCGGCCAGCTGGCGGATGATCTTGGCCTGGTAGTCAAACAGCGCGTCATCGCGCAGATAGGCCTTGGAAGAATCGTTCGGCAAAGGCTGGCCTTTATACCGCGCTTTGAGCCGGGCAAGGAAATCCGGCTTCAAGCGCTCGTCGGAAAAGAGCATAGCGTTGATGCCGCTGTCCTCGGATGCCATGGTGATAATCTCGCGCCCATATGCCGGGACGCCTAGCCGTTTGGCCAACATTCGGCCCACAGTTTTGCCACCCGAGCCATACTGCCGGGCAATGGTGATGATATACGGTTTCATGCGGTGTTAACCCCCTTTTTATTCGCCGAGGTAGGCTTTTTTAATCGCGTCGTCACGCAACAGGTCGGATGCTTTTCCGGATTTTACGATTTTTCCAGTTTCCAGCACATAGGCGCGGTCGGAAATAGACAGCGCCTTTTTTGCGTTCTGCTCGACCAGCAACACCGTAGTGCCTGCGGCCGATACCTCCTGGATGATCTTGAACACCTCGCCCACGAACAGCGGCGAAAGGCCCATGGACGGCTCGTCAAGCAACAGGATACGGGGTTTGGCCATGAGCGCGCGGCCCATGGCCAGCATTTGCTGCTCGCCGCCGGACAGGGTGCCGGCCGGCTGGTTTTTACGTTCCTCTAGACGGGGGAACCGCTCGTAAACGCTGGCCATCGAGGCTTCAATTTCGCTTTTGGGGCGGGTGTAAGCGCCCATGCGCAGATTTTCGCGCACCGTTAACCCGGCGAATACCCGCCGGCCTTCCGGCACATGGCTCATACCCAGGCGCACGATTGCGTGGCCGGGCTTTTTGGTGATATCCTTGCCCTCAAAGAGGACAGTGCCGCTTTTTGCAGGCAGCAGGCCGGTGACCGTGTGCAGGGTAGTCGTCTTGCCCGCGCCGTTTGCGCCGATCAGGGCTACCACTTCGCCTTCATTCACTTCGAAGGAAACGTCGCGCAGGGCATGGATTAAGCCGTAGTATACGTTGATATTTTGGACTTCGAGCATTGCCATTTGGTGGTTTCCTCCTTTTATTCGCCCAGATAGGCGGTGATAACCTCGGGGTTTTGCAAGGCCTCGGCCGGGGTCCCCTCGGCCAGCAGACGGCCGAAATTGAGGATATAGAGGTATTCGCAGATGCCCGAAACCAGCTTCATATCGTGCTCAATCAGCAGTACGGTCACGCCGAACTTTTCGCGCACCAGTTCAATGGTTTCCATCAGCTCGCCAGTTTCATTGGGGTTCATACCCGCCGCAGGCTCGTCGAGCAACAGCAGCTTGGGCTGGGTGGCCAGTGCGCGGGCAATTTCCAGCTTGCGCTGCTTGCCGTAGGGCAAATTGGCGGCTTGGTAGCCTGCCACGCTCTCCAGTCCGAACACACCCAGCAGCTCCATGGCCCGCTCGTTCATTTCGCGCTCCTTTTTGTGGTACGCGCCCAGATGCAGCAGGCTTTCGGCCAGGGTATAAGGGATTTGATTGTGCAGACCGGTTTTGACGTTGTCCAGCACAGTCAACCCAGCGAACAGGCGGATGTTCTGGAAGGTGCGCGCCACGCCCAGCCGGCAGATCTCGTGCGGCTTTTTGCCGATCAGGTTTTGCCCGTCCAGCCGGATGCCGCCGTCGGTGGGGCGGTATACACCGGTGAGCATGTTGAACACCGTGGTTTTGCCCGCGCCATTGGGGCCGATCAACCCTACCAACGCGCCTTTTTCAATTTTCATGCTCAGCTCGTCTACGGCGCGCAGGCCGCCAAACGAAATGCCCAGCGAGGTGACCTCAAGCATTGCCATGTTACGCGCCCTCCTTTTCGGATACCTTTTCCATCTGTTTGCTGCCGCGCTTTTCCAGCAGGCGCTGCTTAAGCGGGGAGTTGTTAAACAGCATCATGGCGATCAGCAAAATCGCGTAGATGAGCATACGGAAGTCACCGACCTCGCGCAGCACTTCGGGCAGCACAGTCAGCAGGGTTGCCGCGATGACCGAGCCCCAGATGTTGCCCAGGCCGCCCAGCACCACAAACACCAGCACCAAAATCGAGGTGTTGAAGTCAAAACGGTTGGCAGTGACCGTGGTGTAATTCAGGGCGTACAGCACGCCCGCCATCCCAGCAAAGGCAGCCGAGATGACAAACGCCAGCAGCTTATAGCTGGTGATGGAAATGCCGATGGAATCGGCTGCGATTTTGTTGTCGCGTACTGCCATAATCGCCCGGCCAGCCCGGCTGTTGATGAGGTTGAGGATTAGAAACAGAGTGATGAGCACCAGCACAAACCCCGAAACAAAGGTGGAAAGCCGTTCCACCCCGGAAACGCCCATGGCGCCGTTGATGATCATCTTGCCCTCTTCGTCCAGCTCAAACCCCTGCTCAAGCAGTCCAAAGTGCAATCCAGCACCATCCAGGCCCACGTACAACACATTCATAATATTCTTGATGATCTCGCCAAATGCCAAGGTGACAATTGCCAAATAGTCGCCCTTGAGGCGGAGCACCGGCACACCGATGATCACGCCCGCAATGGCCGCGCAAACGGCGCCGATGACAATGGCGATCGCCAACCGCAAGGGCGCAAAGCCTACTGTACCGGATAGGCAAGTCGAAGCCACAATGCCGGCGAATGCGCCCACCGACATAAAGCCTGCATGGCCAAGTGAAAGCTCACCCAAGATGCCAACCGTTAGATTCAGCGAAACCGCCATGATGATATAGGCGCAAATGGGGATCAGCAAGCCTTCCAGCAGGCTGGACACCATGCCCATTGCCAAAAGCACCTGCATTACGACAAACCCCACAATGACAATGCCAAACGAGATCAGTGTATCCCGTCCTGCTTTTGTCCGGGCATATTGCTTAAATTTCTGCATAGAAGCCGCCCCCTTAGACCTTTTCGCTCATGCGCTTGCCGAGTAGGCCGTCTGGCTTGACCAGCAGCACGAGAATAAGCACCGCAAACACGATGGCGTTTTGCAGCTGGGTGGAGATATAACCACCCGCCAGAATTTCAATGACGCCTAGCAGGATGCCGCCCACAAACGCCCCGGGGATCGAGCCAATGCCACCAAATACGGCTGCCGTAAAAGCCTTGATGCCAGGCATGGAACCGGTGGTAGGCATGAGGGTCGGGTAGGCCGAGCAGAGCAAAACGCCTGCAATGGCAGCCAGGCCCGAACCGATGGCAAAGGTCAGCGAAATGGTGGTATTGACGTTAATACCCATCAGCTCGGCCGCCCCCTTATCCTCAGACACTGCGCGCATGGCGGTGCCTGCCTTGGTTTTGCTGGTAAACAGCATCAAGGCGACCATAATCACCACGCAGGCTGCCACTGTGACCAAGGTGACCGGTGCGACGGTCAACTGTCCGCCGAACAGCGGAATCGGTGCGCCTGTCACCACCGAGGTAAAGCTCTTTGTGCTCGAACCCCAGAGGAGCAGTGCTGCGTTTTGCAAAAAGTACGACACACCGATTGCTGTGATGAGCACAGCCAGCGCCGGAGCCATGCGCAGCGGCTTGTAGGCCAGCCGTTCGATGACAACGCCCAATACCGTACAGACCACTACCGCCAGGGCGATGCCCGCCAGCGGCGGCCAACCCAAATAAACCGTGGCGCAAAAGCACATATAACCGCCAACCATAATGACATCGCCATGGGCGAAGTTGAGCATTTTCGCAATGCCGTAGACCATTGTATAGCCCAGCGCAATGATTGCGTAAATGCTGCCCAGGCTGATACCGTTGATCAGATGATTCAAAAGGACCATGTTTTGGAACACCTCAATTCGGTATATATCTCTTTTTTCTCTTTTAACCCGCTTATGGGCCAGGGCGGCGGCTTGACGCCAGCCGCCAAGCCATCGCCCCAGCCCATAATGAAGGCCCGGCGCAGAGAAGGGCACTTTGCCCTTCTCCACACCGCAACAGCCCAGAAATGTCGTTTGTCCGCTTACTCCATGCCGACATACGCGCCGTTTTCAATCACCATGCCCTTGGGGCTCTTGGAGACCTCGCCGGTCTGCTGCCAAGTGATGCCTTCGCCATCGCCAGTCAAACCTTCAAAGGTAATCGTGGGGAAGGTGGCCATCATCGCTTCGCACAGTTCTTCAGCCGTCATATCCGGGGTGCAACCCGCGGTTTCCAGGGCCTGCTTGTATGCATAGATGCAGTCATACGCATCTGCTGCAAACTGGTTGGGGGTTTCGCCAAACTGTTCACGGTACTTATTTACAAAATTGGCCGTCTTTTCGTCGGTTGCGTCGGCGTTAAACGGGGTCAGAAGCATCACGCCCTCGGCCAAGGAAGTGTCAAAATTCTGCACAGTCAGGATGCCGTCCATGCCGTCTACACCGAAGAACTTGGGCGCATAACCAATCGCGTTGGCTTGGGTCAGGATGAGCGACGCTGGGGTGTAATAGATCGGCAGGAAAATCAGGTCAGCACCTGCCGAGCGGCAAGCATTGATCTGCACCGAAAAGTCGGTCTGGGTGTCTGTGGTAAAGCTTTCCTCGGCCACAATCTCCAGCCCCTTGGCGGCAGCCTCTTCCTTAAACTTCTCATAGATGCCCACCGAGTAAACCTCGTCGGTCTGGTAGATCACACCGATCTTGGTGCCCAACTGCTGTTCGGCGATATAGTCGGCAGACGCGGTGCCCTGGTTGGGGTCGGTAAAGCACATCTGGAATACATTGTCCTTGCCTTCAACAACGGCGGTCGAAGACGCCGACGGGGTCAGGGCAAAGATGCGGTCCTCAAAGTGCAGCGGCGCAATGGCCTCGCCCGGCTTGGTGGTGACGGACAGCAGGGAGAGCTGCATGCCCCAGTCCTTCAACACTGCATAGGCATTGGTTGCCAAGTCGGTCTGGCCCTGGTCATCCTCGAAACGGATGTCGAACTGAATGTCGCCGCCCTCGGCGTTGATTTCATCGACCGCGATCTGCGCGCCGTTTTGCACAGCCTGTCCATAAATGGCCACATTGCCGGTGAGGGGCGCGGTGCCGCCGATCTTAAAGGCATTGCCTGAGGCGGTGCTTCCACCCTGGCTGGAGTCCGCTGCGGTGTCGCCGCCGCAACCGGCCAATGTGCCAAGCAACATCGCACCGGCGAGCAGCATACTCAAACTTTTCTTCATGGGTATCTTCTCCTTTTTCATAATGAAATTCCCCCGCTTCCAAACTACACGAGAAGCGTCTGGATTATCTTTTTATTATACTACGCTTTTTCCGCTGCGGTATCCCTTTTTAAAGCTTCGCACAATTTCCAGCAAAATGCCGATTATCTTTTTCCACAAAGTGCGGATTTTGTGCTTTTTTCCGAAGGACATTTGGCTTGTTAGACCGATTTCAATGGCCCTCGCATGGCAAGACCGCGCAGAATCGTGCATGGTGCGAAAGCTACCCTATTTTTTTTGCGTAAAAATGACTGTAACTGTCAGTTCCGCTGTTATCCTGACCGCAGATTGGCCGATATAAAAATATATGTCCTGCGTCCCCTCATCCCAATCGTGCGGCGCGCTTGGACCATCCCGCATAAGGAGTTGCATTGCTTATGGACTATACAGAAAAAGTCGTGGTCGCCTGCCCCAAATGCGGACAGCTTCTGCGGTGTGACGCGGGCGGCGCAGGCACCTGTCCCAAATGCGGCACGCGCGTCAGCTTCCCTGAGAGCATCTTTCAAGCCGACCCTGACCTCAACCGCGAAGCCCTTTACCGCATCGCGCAACAACAGGCCGCTCAACAGATCGCGAGCAGCCTTCCAGACGAGGAGGACGAACCACCCCGCAAAAAGCGCAGCGTCTTAAAAATGATTCTGCTCATTGTGCTCATACTGGCTCTGCTCGGCGGCGCCGTGTTTGGCGGACTGCGCCTTTGGTCTTTCCTGCACCAGGATTCCACCCCGCAGGATGAAGCTGCCCTGCCCTTTAGCACTTCGCAAATCCTTCTCTAAGAACGCACTGTTATCTTTACGCCCCTGGCCGGAAATTACACCGGCTAGGGGCTTTTTTTTTTGCACTTTTTCAATCTGTAAATCATGCATTCGTCAAAATCCAGCATCATTTCGTTAAACTATACAAAAAATCGAGTTTGTAAATGTATACTTTTTCAAACATGCCCTTTCCGTTGCCTTTCATTTTTGTATTCGGCAACTGCATGTGTTTTTTAAGGCAGGAAAGTTGCGGATTTTAAAGTTTGTAATTGTCTATAAAAGTATACATTCTCAAACATTCCTGAGGGCACAGAATAGAAAAAGGTGAAACTTTATGCTCTCTTTATCGGTCCAGCCGGGCGATTATATCACCATTGGCCCGGATATTGTCATCCAGTTCCACACGCAAAAGGGAAAACTGACCCGCATCGCCATTGAAGCCCCCAAGGATTTGACCATCACCCGCTCCAAATTCCTGGAGGAAAGCGGCCAGACACCCGATTGCCTCAAAAAATTCCGCAAGCCTGCGGAAAAATAACCCTGCTTCAAACGGGCCCTGTGCCCGTCTGAATAGACCCCTACCCACCCAGACCGCAGACGGACGGATTCGCTGCGGATACAACGGATTCTGAAAGGAGTTTTATTTTATGAGAATCCAGCATAATATTATGGCAATGAATGCCTATCGGAACTACACCAACAACACCTCTGCCCTCTCCAAAAACCTGGAAAAGCTCTCCTCGGGCTACAAGATCAACCGCGCCGGTGACGACGCTGCCGGTCTGGCGATTTCCGAGAAGATGCGCGCCCAGATCACTGGCCTGGACAAGGCGCAGGACAACGCAAAGGACGGCATCTCGCTGGTACAGACCGCCGAAGGCGCGCTGACCGAAGTACATGACATGCTCAACCGTATGGTCGAGCTGGCCACCCAGTCGGCCAACGGCACCTACGACAACGAGACCGACCGCGCGAACTTGCAGAAGGAAGTTGCCCAGCTGCAGGACGAAATCGACCGTATCGCCGATTCCGCGAACTTCAACGGCATCAAGCTGCTGGATGGCTCGATGGAGGGCGGCAACCTGCAGGGTGATATTACTGTGGCCAGCACAAAGGTGACAACCGCTTCTACCAAGAGCGCTACTTTTGGTGCTGGTACTGGTCTGGCCGATGGTGACACCATCTCTTATACTGTTGCTTGGACAGAAGGTGACACTTCTCTTAGCAAAACGGTAGAGTTGACTGTTGATGCAACCAACAACAAGCTGATTGCTGCAGATGGCACAGAATACACTGTTACTACAGGCGCAACACCGACTGCCGGCGAAATCGCTAAGGCAATGGGTACCGAATTGCAAAAAGACAGTGCTGTGTCTAATGCATTTGATCTTGTTATCGACGATACTACTGGCAATCTGACCTTCACAAGCAAAACAGCAGGGGCAGCTGGTGCAGCTGTTACAGCTTTGCAGCTAACTGCTAATAGTACTGGTGGTAGCGTAGGTGCAGGTGGTGGCATTTCCACAACCGCAACCGATGTAGTCGTTGGCCAGGACTCCATGCAGAAGCTGGACCTGAGCAAGGTAGACGTTATTGCGGCCGGTACCGAAGCTACCGCGGATCAGATCAATGATGCTATTTTCGAAATTGACGGAAATAAGTTTATTCTGGCTGAAGGTGGCGCAAGCGTTGCAGATCTGAAGAATGTTCCCGCCGATGTTCACATCATTGAGTTGAATGCTGACACCTACACTGCTGCCAACGATGCTGCGAATGTGGCTTCTGAACTCAGCCGCGTAACCGGCCTGGACTTCACCGTGGCCGCTGCTGCTGATACTGCGGCCGGCATCGCTGCAAACGACATTCTTTACAATGGCGCAGAAAAGCTGTCCACCTCTAACGGCGGTTTGACCCTTCAGATCGGCGATACAAGCGATAGCTTCAACCAGCTGAACGTATCCATCCAGGATATGCACACCGCATCTCTGGGCATTGATGTAGTTAACATCGGCACCCAGGAAGGCGCACAGAACGCGGTTGACGTCATCAAGAGCGCCATCAACATGGTATCCGACGTTCGCGGCACCCTGGGCGCGACCCAGAACCGCCTGGACCACACCATCAACAACCTGTCTGTCATGGAAGAGAACATCCAGGATGCAGAATCCAGTATCCGCGACACCGACGTGGCAGAAGAGATGATGGAGTACACCAAGAACAACATCCTGATTCAGTCGGCGCAGGCGATGCTGGCGCAGGCCAACCAGGTTCCGCAGGGCGTACTGCAGCTGCTGCAATAAGGGATGTAGCATTCAGCTACGACATATATCTGACGTATTTTCGGGGACGGCCAAACGGTCGTCCCTTTTTTATGTGATTGATGCGATGAAAGGGACAAAAAAAGCCCTTCACCTCGCGGCAAAAGGCAAAATAGCAGACCAAACCGGTCAATTTTCTTGCATTGCTTGTCGATTTCTTGTATAATGTAAAAGGTGCTACCACACGACGGTAGGCGGCTAAGTCTTGCCCCTGAAAGGGGGCGGTTGCATGGAATACTTGGTGATGCTTGTAATATTACTTGTACTTATCGAGAAAATTTCTAAGCAATAAAAAGAAGTAACCGCCATTTTTGCACCCCGGCGGTTACTTTCTGTAAAAGCCCGGGGCCTAGCCGTCTACCGGTAGCACCCCTTTACTATCCTTAGTATAACTTTTTTTGCTGCGCTTGTCAAGCGCCAAGAAAATCAAATTTATCCAAAACACACAGGAGAACAACATGAACCGAAGCGATTTCAAGCTATATGCTATCACCGACCGTACCCACCTGTGCGGCCAGACGCTGGCCGAAGCGGTCGCGCAAGCCATCGAAGGGGGGGCGACCATGGTGCAGGTGCGTGAAAAAGGCCTTTCTGCCGCAGACTACGAAGCGCTTGCCACAGAGATACAGACCGTTTGTTCCTCTTATGGAGTGCCACTGGTTGTGAACGATTCGCTTGCCGTTGCGCGGGCGATTGGCGCGGGGGTCCATCTGGGCGCATCGGACGGCGACATTGCCGAAGCCCGTCAGGTGTTGGGGCCGGATGCAATCATTGGCGCGACGGCCAAGACGGTGGCGCAAGCGCAGGCAGCCGAGCGGGCTGGGGCGAGCTATCTGGGCTCGGGGGCGGTGTTTGGCTCTGCGACCAAGGCCGACGCCACACCGATGCCGCTTTCGCGGTTTGCCGAGATTTGCAGAGCGGTGTCCATCCCGGTGGTAGCCATCGGCGGGATTACGGCAGACAATGCCAGGCAGCTGGCCGGGACAGGGCTGGCAGGCTTGTGTGCGGTTTCGGCCATTTTCGCGCAGGCTGACATCAAGCAGGCAGCCATGCGCTTGCGCGCCCTTGCCGACGAGGTGGTCCAATGATCCGGGGCGCGATTTTCGACATGGATGGTACCTTGCTGGACTCCATGTGCGTCTGGGATCAGCTTTCCCAGCGATATTTGGGCAAATTCGGCATCCACCTGACCGCGGTGGACTATGCGGCGCTGGAAGCGCGCACCCAGTACCAAGGGGCGCAGTATTTTTGCGAACGGTACCCACAGATCACCGAAACCCCAGAGCAAGTTGTCGAAGGGCTGGATGCGCTGATTTCCAGCCGGTATGCGGCGCTGGCCACGGTCCGGGACGGGGTTCCTGCTCTGCTGGACACGCTGCAAGCGCATGGGGTGCGCATGATGGTTGCCACCCTGACCGACCGCAAGCATGCCGAAAAGGCGCTCGCCGATCGAGGGCTGCTGCCTTATTTTGCAGGTATGCTGACCATCGATGACGTCGGGGTCAGCAAGCGCGACCCCAAAATTTATTTGGAAGCCGCCGCGCGGCTGAAACTTCCCCCGGCCCAGTGCATGGTATTTGAAGATGCGCCTTACGCGGCGGAGACCGCAAAACGAGCTGGGTTTACGGTGTGCGGGGTGTCCGAGCCGTGGTATGCGCCCGGGGAGGCCCAACTGCGCGCGGCCAGCGATTTGTTTGTACGCCGCAGCTTTGCCGAAGTGCTGCCCGCGCTCACCGCATTGCTAGCGGAATAACCCTCACGTTTCCGGCTGCGGTGACAAAGGCTGCAAAGATGGCCCGACTCGCTGGGTCCACCGGATAAGAAAACTCCGGATGCCACTGCACGGCCCAGACAAACGGTTTGCCGGGCGCGTAGGCTGCTTCGATCAGCCCGTCCGGGGATAGGGCCATGGGCTGTAAGGGCGGCGCCAATGTTTTGACCGCCTGGTGATGGTAGCTGTTGACCTGTAAGTTCTCTACTTGCAGCAGCGCCGCCAGGGGGGTGGCCTTCAGCACCTGCACCGGGTGCACCGGCACATCATACGGCGGCTGCTGCTTGTGGACAATCTCGGAGGGGTGTTGCGCCGGCAAGTCCTGATACAGCGTCCCGCCCAGCGCGGCATTGATCAACTGGAGCCCCCGGCATATACCAAGCACAGGTATCCCCTGCCGCAAGGCCATCGCCAAGGCCGCTTGCTCCATCCGGTCGCGCGGCGTACAGCTTTGAACCAAGCCCTCCAACTCGCTTTCGTGGTAGAGCGCCGGCGATACATCTTGCCCACCGGTAAACAGCAGCCCGTCGCACAGCCCGAGCAGCTGCTCGAGCTCGTCCAAATCGGTTGTCAACGGAAGGATCAAGGGCAGTCCGCCTGCCTGCCGGATACCCTCCAAATAGCCGGGTAGCATCCACAAACTTTGTCTTTCTTCGTCCACCAAGGGCATCACACCAATAACCGGTTTCATAAAAACACCTCCCAAGCATCATGCTGCACGGCCAAGTGCCGTGCTTTTTCAAGCGATTTTCCAGACATAAAAAAGCAGGCAAGTGCGCCTTTCTCGTAGGCGCCTTTGCCTGCTTTCAACATCGGTTGTCTATTTCTCTATATCCCAAAGATATGTGGCTTATACCTCGACCTTATATTGTTCGATCGCATCGCCCAAACCCTCATGGGGGCTCTTTTTGCCGTACTGGTCAACTTTCATACGGCTCTTTGGCTCGTGGGTCAAGCTGCCCGCGCCGCCGACGCAGCCGCCCGGACAGGCCATGCCCTCGATGAAGTTCTTGTCCAGCTTGCCGGCTTTTGCCTTCATCAGCGCCACCTTACATTCTTCGATGCCGCTGCAAATTTCCGGCTTGACCTCAAAGTCCAGCTTATGTTCCTTGGCTGCCTCGAGCACGGCCTCGGTCAAGCCGCCCGAACGGCCAAACACGCGGCCGAAATACGAAGCGTCGTTGATCGAGGTTTCGTCCAGCTCAGCCAGGTTGATCTCCTTGGCATCCAGCATAGCTTGGAGCTCTTCAAAGGTGAGCACGCAGTCAATCCACATATCGACGGTGGGCTTGCTCTTTTCGTCCTTTTTGGCCGTGCATGGCCCGATGAAAATGGTCTTGACCGGTGTCTCGGCGTTGATCTTGACAAACCGGCCGATCTCCGCCATGGGAGAGAGGTTGTGCGAAATATGTTCAGCCAACTCGGGCATTTGCTTTTGGATGTAGGATACAAACGCCGGGCAGCACGAAGAGGTCAAAAAGCCCTTTTCGGCCAGCTCCTGCGCTTCTTTGTCTGCGACCATATCCGCACCCATGGCGGCTTCGACCACATAGTCGATGCCGAGCGCACGAATGCCGGACGCCACCTGACCGAGCGAGCATTCGCTGAACTGGGCCGCAATGGCGGGCGCGACAATGGCCACGACCTTATAGTTGCGTTCACCGAAGCGATCGACCGCGTTGTGGATCAGGTTGATGGCGTCAACCATGAATGACTTATCCATAATCGCGCCAAACGGGCAGGCCGACACACAAGCGCCGCACGAAATGCATTTGTCATAGTTGATGCAGGCCTTTTTTTCCTCATTCATCGCAATAGCGCCGACCTTGCACGAGCGCTCACACGGCCGGACGTGCTCGGTAATTGCGCCATAGGGACAAACCTTGGCGCAGCGGCCGCATTCAATGCACACGTCCAGGTCGATCACGGCATGGCCACGCCGGTCCTTGGAGATCGCCTTTTTGGGGCAATTCTTGATGCAGCGCTGGGAGATACAGCCGCGGCACGATTCGGAAACCGTATACCGTTCTACCGGGCATTCATCGCACGCAATCGAGATGACCTCAATGACGCTTGGATTGCGCCGGTCGCCGCCCATGGCCAGCCGGACGCGTTCCTGCGCAACCGCCCGTTCTTTATAAATGCAGCAGCGCATCGTAGCTTTGGGCCCTGGGGAGATAATCTTAGGAATCTCATAATAGGATTCCATCAGATTCCCGTCAAACGCGCGGATGGCAACCTCTTTCAAGACCCGGTATTTGAGCAGTTGCACATCAGTTTCAAATGTTCTCACTTTTCATTCCTCCACTCACGAAATTGGGACTTCTCTCATCCTTCTTTTTCCATCTCTCTGATTTCTCCGGCTTCTTTGCCGTTCACGCGTTTTTATATTTGGCCACGCCCTCCTCGTACAGGTTGCCACCCACACAATCCATTGATACGATCGCCGTAAACCCTTCCACTTGCAAGCGTTTCACCGATTCGCACCCCAAGTCATCATAGGCCACCACCTCCAACCCTTTAATCGAATCGGCCTTGACCGCTCCGGCGCCACCGATAGCGACCATATACACTGCGCCGTTGCGGCGCATGGCGTCTACAACACCCGGCCCACGCACGCCCTTGCCGATCATACAGCACAGCCCGGCATCGAGCAGTGCAGGCGCATAGGGGTCCATCCGCCCCGAGGTGGTGGGGCCGACCGAGCCGATCACCTGGCCAGGCTTGGCCGGGGTCGGCCCTGCATAGTAGACCGCTGCACCATCCAAATCAAACGGCAGCGGCTTACCAGCCTGCATGGCTTCGACAATGCGCTTATGGGCAGCATCGCGCGCCGTATATAAGGTGCCGGTCAGTGTCACGGTATCACCTGCGCGCAACTTGGGGGCCATAGTTTTCAGATCATCTGTATGTAAATCGTAATGCGCCATATCGTCACTTTCCTCCATGGTGGGGTTCGGGTTTGATGCTGCTAAGCACGTCGTTCAGCGCGGTATGTTTTTCTGTCTTTGGCGTGTCCTGCGCGGCATCGTCCAGCCGGTTGAGGATCTCCTCGGTGCGCCGGCGGGCCTCGTCGGCCGCCACTTGGGTGCGGCGCAACGTGTCTCGGTACTCATCCTTGGCTTTTTCCATCTGCCGCTCCATCTCAGCCACCCGCTTTTTGGCTTCGGCTTGGATTTCATTTGCGTGCTGGCGTGCTTGATCTTCCAGCTGCTGGGCACGCTGGCGGGCACAGAGCTCGATTTCCACCAGATGGTTGCGAGCCGCTGTGTATTCGTCCGACCGCGCTTGCAGCCGCTTTTTTTCCTCCTGCATAGCGGCATATTCGGCGCGCAGCGCCTGGTGTGCTTGCTCCAATGCCTGGTACCGGCTGCTTTGCTCTTCAGCCTGCTGGTGCGCCTGCGCCAGCGCGTTTGTCTGATCCGCTAAGCTCATCTTGGTCTGCTCCAGTTCTTCGGTCAGCTTTTCCACTTGGGCCAACAGTTGCGCATTTTTTTCGGTCAGCAGCGATACGGTTGCGCTCTGGGTTTTGGCCTCGGCCTCGGCTTGGTCCAGCTTGCTTTTGAGCGCGGCCTTTTCCTGCGTATATTGCTGCGCCGATTCCTCCAGATATTTCAGCACATCGTCGCGCTGGAAGCCGCCAAGCACCGCTGTGCGGAAACCGATTTCCAATTCACCCATTGCAGGTCCCCTTTCGATATTGCCTCATATTTGTTTATTTTCTGTCAATCCTATTATAACAATGCCCTCTCAAATTGACAAGTGTCAATGGTCGAGAAAAAAACCAATTTCCGTTGCATTCCTTGTGCACACATGCTATATTTAAAAGGAATCGGAATTGACAGAAAAGGAGCCATCGCTATGTTGCATGTAAACGATTTTCAAGCGGCCGCTGGCCGCTTGAAAAATGTTATCCATAACATCCCGATCTCATCTTCCAAAACTTTTTCGGAGATGTCGGGTGCAGAGGTCTATTTAAAATACGAAAACCAACAAAAAACCGGCTCATTCAAGGTCCGTGGCGCATACAATAAGATCATGAAGCGCTACGAAGAAGGCGGGCTGAACGCAGTTGTGGCCTCGTCGGCGGGCAACCACGCCCAGGGGGTCGCGTTTGCAGCCAGTCAGATCGGCGTACCTGCTACCATTGTCATGCCCCGCTCGACGCCCATTGCCAAGGTATCGGCCACGGAGGGGTACGGCGCCAAAGTGGTGCTGCATGGCGCAATTTACGATGAGGCTTATGCCAAGGCCTGCGAAATCGTCGAACAAGAGGGGGCAGAATTCATCCATCCCTTTGACGACGAGGACGTCATGGCCGGGCAAGGAACCATTGCGCTGGAGATTCTTTCCGATCTGCCTACGGTGGATGTCGTGCTGGTCCCGGCCGGCGGCGGCGGGCTGATTTCGGGCATTTCGTCCTGCATCAAGCAGATCAACCCGCGCATCCAGATTGTCGGCGTGCAGGCCGAAGGGGCAAACGCCATTGTGGCCTCCTTCCACCAGGAAGCCATCCATCCTTCGTCCTCGGTACACACCATTGCCGACGGCATCGCGGTCAAGACGCCCGGCCAAAAGACCATGGGTTACATCAACCAGTATGTCGATCAAATGGTCACCGTATCGGACGCTGAAATTGCAGGTGCAATTTTGCTGCTGCTTGAACGCACCAAGCAGGTGGTCGAGCCCTCGGGCGCAGCCCCGCTGGCAGCTGTGCTCAATCACAAAGTGGATATCTGCGGCAAAAAGGTATGCTGCGTGCTGTCGGGCGGCAATATCGACGTGTCGTTTATCCACAAGGTGGTGGAGAAGGGCCTGGTCACCCGCTGCCGGCACCTCAAGTTTTCCACCGTCATGCCCGACGCCCCCGGCTCGCTCGAGCGCTTCGCCCACCTGGTGGCCGAGCAAAACGCTAACATCATCCGCTTCCAGCACGACCGCGTGCAGGCCGATTTGGACATCGGCGACGCCATCATCCATGTGGTCTGCGAGGTCGGCGGCAAGGAGCACGGCAACCGCCTGCTCGCCGCGCTGCGCAAGGCAGGGTATACCATTCTGGCATAGGCAATTATTCCTTATAGGCAGGAAATATCTATGGATGTTTCCTGCCTATTGGTTATATTTATAAATTTTAAACGGTTAAATTTGTGTACATCTACAAAATTACTCTTTTTACCCAAAATAGCTTTCGCTCATATGGCAATTATGGTATCCTTATTACAGGAAGTCCAACACAATTTCAAGCCAGAAAGGAGGCACTTATGAAAAAATTCATTCGTTTGTGCGCAGCCTGCTTTATGCTGTGCTCCGCCCTCATCGTTCAAAGCTCTGCCGTTGATATTGATTTTGATATCACATCAGAGCAGAAAGCCATTCTTGAAGAGGCTGAACAATACGCCTATCTTGACCCTGACACTGCTTCCCCCGAACTTCGAGAAAAAATTCTTGATGCCCGTAGCACTATCATTTTTAGCCAAAGTTGGGTTGCAGACGGCTACACTGGCTGTATCCAAGATGTTCGAACCGGTGAAATCTTAGAAGTACTTCCCACTTTTTCGGAACTCTTCCCCGATTGGGATATGCCCATTGCCGACATTGTCCCGGATAGCGACTCTACATATATTGAGCCGCCCATCAACCCATCTGAAGCAGCAGAAATTACGCCATTAGCCGATACAAGTAGCTGGAAACGTATCAATGAATATTCCACCTATATCAATGCTGCTACTTCTTCAACCGCTACACCCTTTACGACTCTCACCGTAAATCCATACTCAATGGGAACCTCCGTGCGTATGTACGCCACAGAATTAACATCCAGCCAAACGTGTAATCTTGGTATTAGCAATGCAGATACTGGAGCAAATTACGCGACTGCAGTCAACTTAGATCCCTACGAAGCCATTATTGCGTACAATCTTCGCTATACAAAAATTGCCCTTCGCGCCAGTACCTATAGTACCCCTGGCTGGGGAAACATTGCTCTTGATGGTGCCAGTCGTATCGCTGATCTAAGATAGTCCCAAAAATCCGCTTTTTGTATTTTTACATAAAGCGGATTTTTTGGCTCTATATCAATCGTTGGGGCGGAGAAAAAAAGAAAGAACTGTACAAAAATTGAGGATTGTGCCATAGGCAAAAATACTAAGTATGACAGAGACGCCTTTTCATTTCGGTATAGTCCCTTTCACATTTTGGTGAATTTTCGCCCGCAAACTGCCGAATTCTTGCGCATCTTTTGCTTTCCTGGGCAATCCTGCTTGACGGCCTTGCAAGAGATTGATATAATCTTAACAAACACCTATTGTGAAGAATGAGGAGGAGTATTCCATGGATTATCAAGCGCTATACAGCCAGAAGCTGACCACTGCTGAAAATGCAGCTGCGGTTGTCAAGTCGGGCGACTGGGTCGATTACGGCTGGTGCGTCGGCACCCCGGATGTCATCGACCAAGCGCTGGCCAAGCGTCTGCCTGAGCTGCACGACGTCAATTTCCGCGGCGGCGTGTTGCTGCGCACCCCTGCGGTGTATCAGATCGAAAATCCCGCCGACCATATGACCTGGAATTCCTGGCATATGTCGGGCATTGAGCGCAAATTTATCGCCACTGGCGCTGGTTTTTACGGCCCAATGCGTTATTCTGAGCTGCCGCGCTTTTACCGCGACCATATCCGCCATGTAGATGTGGCCTTCTTGCAGGTTGCGCCCATGGATAGCCATGGCTTCTTCAGCTTTGGCCCGCAGGCCTCCCACCTGCGCGCCATCTGCGATGTTGCCGAAAAGATTTATGTTGAGGTCAACCAGAATATGCCGCGCTGCCTGGGCGGCATGGAAGATTGCATCCATATTTCTGAGGTCACCGGCATCGTTGAAGGCAACAATGCCCCCATGCCTGAAATGGGTTCGATCCCGGCCACCGAGGTTGACCGCAAGGTTGCTGAGCTCATCGTCCCTGAGATCCCGAACGGCGCGTGCTTGCAGCTGGGCATCGGCGGTATGCCCAACACCATCGGCGCATTGATTGCCGACTCCGACCTCAAGGACCTGGGCGTACATACCGAAATGTATGTCGATGCCTTTGTCGATATCTCCAAGGCGGGCAAGATCACCGGCCGCTACAAGGATGTCGACCGCGGCCGCCAGGCGTTCGCCTTCGCGGCAGGCACCCAAAAGCTGTACGACTTTTTAAACGACAACCCGGAATGCGCGTCTGTACCGGTCGATTACACCAACGACGTGCGCATCATCGCCGGCATCGACAACTTCATCTCGATCAACAACGCGGTGGATGTCGATCTGTATGGCCAGGTCAACGCTGAATCAGCCGGGATCAAGCAGATCTCCGGCACTGGCGGCCAGCTGGACTTCGTCATGGGCGCTTATCTGTCCAAGGGCGGCAAGAGCTTTATCTGCCTGTCCTCGACCTTCAAGCAGAAGGATGGCACCATGGCCTCGCGTATCCGCCCGACGTTGTCCAACGCCTCCATTGTCACCGATCCGCGCACGACGGCCCATTACATCGTCACCGAATATGGCATGGTCTGCCTCAAGGGTAGATCCACTTGGGAGCGCGCTGAAGATTTGATTTCGATCGCGCACCCGGACTTCCGCGATGAACTGGTCGCCGAGGCCGAGAAAATGCACATCTGGAAGCGCTCCAACAAGCGCTGATACAGGGAAGTTTTTGCGCCGCTTTTTTCAAAAAGCGGCCGGGGTGCGGGGCGGCGCCCCGCCAAACGTATGCGCAGGCGCCGCACCAACGTATAATCACCGCGGACAGGCATATACTAGCCTTGAGGTGATGCACAAATGGAACCCATTTCTTCCCACGAAGAAACCCTGTACGACTGCGTACAAAGCCTGCTTTCGGCTGAGCCCCGCGCTAAGGATTACTATCTGAGCCTAAACGAACAGGAACAGGGCGAGGTCATCCTGCACGCGGATAGCGTATGTTCTTATGAGCGGCTGAAAAACTTTGTCACTGGCTTGCGTTCCTAACCCGACCGGCGCACCGGCATTTTTGCCTGGTGCGCCGGTTTTTTTGCTTTGCTTTTGGGTCGGGGTATGCTATCATAAGGGCAAAGGAGGCGATTGCTCATGCAGCTGCACTGGGAAGGCATCTTGGTTGGCGCCGCGTCACTGCTCATTATTGGTGCCTTTCATCCGATTGTCATTGTCTGTGAATATCATTTTTCCGAGCGCATCTGGCCGGCTTTTGCGGCCGCAGGGGCGCTTTTTTTGGCAGGCGCATTGCTCACCGCAGGCTTGCTGTCCATCCTGCTCGGCCTAGTGGGGGTGGCTTGCCTGTGGAGCATCAAAGAGCTCAAAGAGCAGACCCGCAGGGTTCAGCGTGGCTGGTTCCCGGAAAACCCCAAGCGGCGGTCGCAACAATCCGCTACTTCAACCAAAAACCAACCGCCTTCTTGACAAAACACATCAACGGTTTCATAATAAATACAGAACAGATACCCCCATATGTATAAGGAGGCGAAATGATGAAACAATGTATGGATGCTGACAATCTGCACCGGCGACTCAAAAAAATCATCGGCCAAGTGCAAGCCATCGACCGGATGGTGGACGAAGACGTCCCCTGCGAGGATATCCTTTCGCAAATCAACGCAGCCAAATCGGCACTGCACCGTGTCGGACAAGTGGTGCTCGAAGGACATATCAACCACTGCGTCCGGGACGGCATTGAGCATGGCGACGCCGATCAAACCATTAAAAATTTTACCAAAGCGGTTGAGCGGTTCGCCAACATGAATTAATCTGGCAAACCACATAAAAAGCTCTGCGGACAGCACATCCGCAGAGCTTTTTTCATAGTCCTGCCACGCCGATCTTCACAACAACGCCCACTGTAAGCGCTGCGCCAACTAGGCTGGTCCAAATATAGATTTTACGTGCTTCTATGTCCTGCGTTTCCCGGAACAAATAGTACAGGCCACCGCACAAAATCAAAACGCCAATTACCAACAGTGCACAGGTTACAATCATACTTTTTTCCTCCATTTCAGTAAAAACGCAGAGTTTACAATCACCAAAACCGAGCCCGCATTGTGAACCAACGCACCGACGACCGGGTTGAGAATGCCTGTAATCGCCAGCGCAATGGCCACAAAATTGAGCGCCATCGAAAAGGTGAGGTTGCATTTGATGGTGGTCATCATCCGTTTAGACAGCCCCAGCAAGTGCGGCAATTCCCGGATCTCGTCGCTGACCAGGGCAATATCAGCTGCATCCACCGCAATGTCGCTGCCCACACCGCCCATTGCAATGCCGGTATACGCCTTTTTCAGGGCGGGCGCATCGTTGATCCCGTCGCCGATCATGCACACCGGCTGCTGCCGCTGTTGGGCCTCGTCGATAAAGCGCAACTTATCTTCAGGCAGGCAATTTGCGTATACCTCCCGGATCCCCACTTGGTTGGCAATCGCCTGCGCGGCGTTCTCGTGGTCGCCAGTCAGCAGCACCGGAATGATACCCGTACGCTTCACGCCCATAACCGTCTCGGCTGCATCCACGCGCAGGGTGTCGGCAAGCGCCACAAAACCGACGAAGCGGCCGTCTGCGGCCAGATATATGATGGTGCATCCCTGTTCTCGCTGAGCCGCACAGGCGGTTTGTGCATCCGTAGGCAGGTCAATGCCAACCTCCTCCAGCAGCTGCTGATTGCCCGCCAACAAAACCGTTCCCTGCACACGGGCACGCACACCGCGTCCGGGAATCATCTTAAAATCCTCAGCTTCGGGCAACGTCCCCTTTTCTTCACCGTGGAAACAGCGCACAATGGCCTTGCCCAGCGGGTGCTCAGAGCGCTGCTCAGCCGCAGCCGCGTAAGCATACAACCTTTCCTCAGGCCAATCCGCTGCGAAGCTGCACACCGCAGTTACGCGCGGCGCACCATAGGTCAATGTGCCTGTCTTGTCAAAGCTCACATAGTGCACCTTGGACAGCCGCTCCAGCGCGTCGCCTTCGCGCACCAAAAAGCCGTGCTTGGTGGCGTTTCCAATCGCCGCCATAATCGCAGTTGGGGTGGCAAGCACCAATGCGCAGGGGCAAAACACGACCAAGATGGTTACCGCGCGGATGATCTCCCCGCTGATCAACCAGGTCAGCGCTGCGGCTGTCAACGCAATGACGACAATCCAGGTGGCCCACCGGTCGGCTAGGCTGACAATCTTGGCCTTGCCTGCATCGGCCGACTGCACCAGGCGGATCATACGCTGGATTGCGCTGTCCTCGCCCACCTTCGTAGCGCGCATATCAAAGGAGCCAAACTGGTTGACCGTGCCGCTTGATACGGTATCTCCGGCACTTTTGTCCACGGGCAGTGATTCACCGGTCATCACCGCTTGGTTGATGGACGTCTGTCCCTCGGTGATCACGCCGTCCACCGGAATGGTCTCACCGGGCAGTACGCGCAGCATATCGCCCACCTGCACCTGCTCGGCAGGAATGATTTGTTCGCCTTGTTCGGTCATCCTGCGGGCTGTGCGCGGTGTCAAATGCACCAGCCGTTCAATCCCAGCCCGTGCACGCGCCACGGTCAGATCCTCCAGCAATGCGCCCAGTTGCATGATAAATGCCACTTCGCCAGCGGCAAAGTCTTCTCCAATGATGACCGATGCAACCAATGCGATCGACACCAGCACGTCGGCCTTGATGTCAAATGCTGTGACTAGGCCAATGATGGCCTCCAGCACAATTGGCACACCACACAGCACAATCGCTACCCACGCGATATCAAAAGGCAAAGGCTGCACGCCAACTATGCTCAGCAACAGGGCCACGCCGGATACCGCTAAAAAGGCGACATCGCGCCGCACACCGCCCCATTCCAAGAGTGCTTCCAACCGATCCACTCGGCTTCCCTCCTTATACCCGTATATGTATTTTACGGATATACTATACCCCCTATGGGTATCTCTTGTCAAGTCAAAGTTTCAAAAACTTTTCTAGATGCCAGACATACAAAAAACCGAGGATACACCGGTAAAAAGCCGTTATCCTCGGTTTTGCTATGTGCCAGGCCGATTAATTCTCTTCCTGGGTTTTGATGTAGTTTGCCAGACGTTTATCCTCTACCTGGATATGCCGGATGAGAATACTCGTTAACTGATTGATCTCTCCCAATTTTTGAATTGTCGCATCAGAATGGGCAAGCTCTGCAGCCAGAGCGCGAATCTTCCCCTTATAATTGATGTGGAATTCACGGTGGGGCTTGATATGCGGATAATCATACTGCCGCTGCAATCCTTCCTCGTCCGAGAAATGCTTTTCCACATAATCGGCTAGGAACTGCACGGTGGAAGCAACCTGATTGCGGCCCATGCCCTGGGCACAGGCGTCCAGTAGGTCATTGATTGCCGCAAACAGCGTCCGATGCTCGGAATCGATCAGATCGTTTCCGGTTTCCAAGTCAGGCGTTACTTCATAATGCTTAGTACTTACCGGGGTCGTCGCCAGTTTGGGGGACGCTGCGAAATTTCCCCCCCATAGAGGGGGCGTTACCTCCTGCATGAAAGCTGCCGCTGTTTGCCGCCGGGGCGGTATATCCTGTGAAGGAGGGGGTGGTGGTACCACTCATATCCATCGGCGCAGCCGTTCCCCCGTCATCCACCTTGAAGGCCGAGAAGATCTGCCGCAGAATATTGGCCTGGGAGGACAACTCCTCACTGGCTGCGGCCGATTCTTCGCTGGTCGCCGAGTTGGTCTGAACCACAGTTGCGATTTGGTCGATGCCCTGGGTGATCTGGATAATGGACTCCGATTCGCGTGCCGCAGCGTCTGCAATTTGCGCGATCTTCTCCACAGCCTTTTCGGTCAACTCGTTGCTCGATTCGATCGACTGGGCTGCGTCGTGCGCAATGCTCGAACCATTTTCAACCGCTTGGATGGAGTTTTCGATCAGGGCTGTCGTATTCTTAGCCGCTTCCGCTGATTTAGAAGCCAGGTTGCGTACCTCGTCGGCCACAACAGCGAAGCCCTTGCCGGCAGACCCTGCGCGTGCGGCTTCTACTGCGGCGTTGAGTGCCAAAATATTGGTCTGGAACGCGATGTCCTCGATGGTCTTGATGATCTTGCTGATCTCCTGGGACTTAGCGGTAATTTCGTCCATCGCCACAATCATCTGCTCCATTTTCTGGCGGCTTTCGACATTTTTGCGCTCCGCCTCGTCAGCATTCTCCTTGGCATCCTGGGCGGCGCGTGCGTTCTTCTCTGCCGCAGCTGAAATATCGTTGATGGTCGCCGACAGCTCTTCTACTGCGCTTGCCTGCTCGGTCGCGCCTTGGGCCAGCGCCTGCGCGCCGTTCGATACCTGCTCGGCGCCGCCCGAAACCTGATCGATCGACTGGCGGACATTGGTGATAATCCCCCGCATCTGGTCGGCCAGCTTATCCAAGCTGTCCTCAATGCGCTGAAATTCGCCCGGCAACTCGGTCGTCAGGTGATGGTTGAAGTCACCTTCACCCATTGCAGCGGTGACGCGCGAAATACCATTTGCGACAGTCTGCAAGGTCTTTTGGCTTTCGCGCAGGATGTCCGCCATTTGGCCGATCTCATCCTTTGCCTTGTATACCACCGGGTAATCAAAGCGGCCCTGGCTGACCGCTTCAAGCGCCTGATGGGTTTCCTTCAGCGGTCCAACAATCGAATGGGTCAACCGCGCCACAAACAGTACGACAATTACCAGGAATACCACGATGAGCGCCACCATAATGATCAGCGTACGGCTTGCCGACTGCTGCTGGGCGGTCACATCGTCTGTGATCTGCTGCGAAATTGTGTTGATCAAGCTGGTCGTGGCATCTCCCTGGGCATCCAACGCCGGGGTGCACTGCTCGATCAACAGCTGGCGGGCGGTCACAAAGTCACCCTGTTCGATAGCCGCACCGACGGTCGGCACAATTTCCTCCCATGCGTTTACAGCATCTGCAAAGTTTTGCGCTTGGCCATCCCCCCGCGTATAATTCTCTAGGATATACTCTTTGGATGTATCCAAAGCTTCAATCGCATCGTTTAAATTGGCCTGGTTGCTGGCATAATTGATCATATCGGTGTCCAGCACCATATCCCGTGCATAGCGGGCCGCTTCATTGATTTCCGACCGGCAGCGCAATACCTCTTGCATCATCGCTTCATCTGTGCTGATGATTTCCTCATATCCGTTTCGGACGGAGAACATATTCATCATCGCCACAAGTAAAAGGACAAGCGATAGCACGATCGGGATTGCAAAACCAAGAATCAACTTCTTGGTGATCCCCATATCTTTTAGCTTCATTCTGGTATACTTCCTCCTTATAAAGCGTTATCCGCTTTTATGTCAAAACGGCGGCCTATCTCAGCTCACCGTATTTGCCTTTTTTTACGTCTCCCGCCACCCGTCCGGCCACCAAAGTGACCACACGGCGGCACAGGATATTTACAAAATTTTTTGCATGGGTGGCCGCAATCACGGTCGTGCCACAGCGGTTGATCTCCTGTAAGATATTCATAATATCCCAGCCTGTATCCTCATCCAGGTTTGCCGTGATCTCATCCACCACCAAAATTGGCGGCGTACACACAACAGCCCGCGCTAGCTCGACCATTTTGATCTGTCCTCCCGAAAGCTCAACCGGGTACCGTTGGGCAAAAGAACGCATCCCGACCAGCGCAAGCGCCTTATGGGTATTCTCCGAGATCACGCCTGCATGGACGCCCATGGCCTGTTGCACCAACTCCAGATTCTCTGCAATGGTTTTTTTGCGGATCAGACTGGCATCCTGCCAAACCTGGCCGACATTGCGGCGGTAAGCCGGCCTGCGCCGGTTTTTCAGACGTGCAATGTCCACTCCCCCCACCCAAATCGAACCCTCTTCGGGCTGGATTTGATTGGCGATCAAGCGCAACAAGGTGGTCTTCCCTGCGCCACTGCTTCCGATCACAAAAACAAATTCTCCCTTTTCAATTTGCAGGGAGAGATCGTCGATCGCTGCAAAGCGCTTCTTTTCGTTTGTATAATATTTTGTGACGTGTTCTAACGCAATTTGCGGCATTCGGCCGCTTTTTGGATCAATTGCTTTCTGAGGCACAGTGTTTCTCCTCTACTCCAGTTTACAAAAATTGCGCAACCGTTGGACAAACCCACGCCGGTTTGCTATGATGGATACAGAACGTTGCGTTTACGAGGTGGTAATGTGAAAAAATTCAAGCGCCGCTTGTCACTGCTGCTGCTGGCCCTGGTGTTTATTGGGGGGGCTGAGCTGATCGCGTGCTATTTTCTCGACCCGCCCATCTTTGATAAGATCACTGCCCCGGTCCGCCAGGCGGCCTCGGCTGCCATGCAGGCGGGCGGCAATCTGCTGCGCGACGCCCACAGCGCCTTTTCAGATGCCCTGGCCGACGTACAAGCCCAGCAAGCAGAGCCGCCTGAACCGCAAAAGGCGAGCGACCCGCAGCTGACTGGCGCTGGCATTCCCATTCAGGACCCAACCATTACCGAGCTAACCATACGCAATGGGCAGGAAACCTTGACAGGTGGTTCGCTGCCCATCACATATTATGCCCAATTCGATCCGGCCTGGCGGGATGCACCCTACGGTCGGGACAATATCGGCAGCTATGGCTGTGGCCCTACGGTTATGGCGATGGCAGTACGCAGCCTGACCGGCCTTGCTACTGACCCGGCCCAAATGGCCATTTGGTGCAGCCAAAACGGCTATTGCGCGCCTGGCAGCGGTTCTTACCACACCATTGTACAAGGGGTCGCCGCCAGCTTTGGGCTGGAGTGTACCGCGCCAGATCAACTAGATGCTGCCGAATTGCGCACCCAACTTTCTGGGGGCCGCATCGCAGTCGCATTGATGACCGCCGGACATTTTACAAATTCCGGACATTTCATCCTATTGCGCGGCGTAACCTTGGATGGGAACCTGTTGGTTGCCGATCCCAACAGCCGGGAGCGCAGCTTGCAGGAATGGGACCCACAGCTCATCTTAAACGAGCTGAGCCACAGCCGGGTTGCGGGCGCGCCGCTCTGGTTCCTATCCCTGCCAAACTAAGTCAGCCGTTCTTTGCCTTCAAAACACAGCTGATGCGCTGATCCAGCGGAAGTAGGCGGTCAATCAGCCGCCGGTTCTGTTCCATCTGCTTTTTCACCATTTCCTCGCTTGCATCCTGCGGCGGGGCGCCCTTCTGCAGAGCGTCCCACCGCTGCCGCTGTTCCGGCGCATTGTCTTTGTCAATGCGCCGGATATTTTTTTCAATCTCCTGCAAGGTGAGCACCGGTTCCTGCCGCATGGCAAGCAGCATGGTGAAGGAGGTTTGATCGTTCCGATCGAGGGCCTCTCCCATCTGCACAGTCAGGTCATAGACCTCGCTGAGCTTGGTGTAGCGCTTGCGCAGCTGCACCAGCAGCCCCATCCATGCCTCGGTCATACGCCGCCCGCCTTCTGCGCCTGCCGGAAGGCGTCGCGCAGCTCAGTTAGGCGGGGCTTTACCTCGGCCAAGACCTTGGCATTGCGGCCCACCTGCACCCGGCTGAGCTCATAGGAAAAGAAATCGTACAGCCGGTGCAGATCCCGGCTGATTGGATACTGCGGGTCCAGTGTGTCATCCAGATAGCGCAAAATTTCGCGGCTGCGGATGACCGACTGCTCAAACAGCGGAAAATCCTGCTTTTGCAACGCGATCTCAGCGCGCGTAAGCCGTTTAATCAGCTCATCATACAGTAAAAGCAGCAACTCCCCCTGCGTCATCGTATTGATTGACTGCGCCTTGTATTCCTGGTAACCATGCATATCCATGATTCTGGATGTTCCTTTCTCCGGTGTTGAATTTTAATAGCTGCCACCACCCAGGCTTGCCAGATAGGAGCTCTGCGAATTCATCTGCGCGATCAGGCTTTCCAGCTGGGTGAACTTAGAGGTATAGAAATCGATCTGGTCGTTGAGCTTATCGGTCAGACTGTCGATCACGTCGTCAATGTCATCGATTTGGGTCTGAATACTGTTTTGCAGCAGGGCCATTGGCGAATACTGTGAACCAGCCTTTTCGATGAGGATACCCTTGGTTGCGCCGGTGGTGGACGCATAGCGGTCTAGCTGTTGTTTCAGCACCGCCATCACACCACTCTCCGAGCGGTTGACCGAGTTGGTACCCGAGTCCGACGTGTTATAGGTCAGCGGATCGGAAAAAGCACTGGCCACAGCGTCCGGGTTACTTTCCAGCACAGAGCGCAGGGTCGTTTCATCCAGGGTGATTTTGCCCTTGTCCGAGTAGCTGGTGGAAACATTGATGCCGATTTCACTAAACTTGGAATCCGAGAAGATGAAACGCAGCGCGTTGGACAAGCTGCCCAAGTCACGGTCGCCGAAAAGCAGACCCTGCTTGGCTTTTTCTTCATACTCCTCGATCTGTTTCTCGGTCATATCAGCCTTTTGATCATCGGTCAAGGGCTGATAATCCTTCCTATGATCGGGCTGTGTGCTATATTGCTCGTTGATTTCCGAGAGTACCTTGTTATAGTCCTCTACAAAGCTCTTGATCGCGTCCACGATCTTGTCGGTGTCCACCTTGGAATCGAAGCTGACGCGGTCGGAAGTGTCGTTCGCCGTAAAGGTGCCGTTGGCCGTGACGGTGAAGCCGTCGATGTTGAAGGTGTTGGTGCCGCTGGTCAGGGTGGTTTTAACGCCGTTGATGTAGGCGGTCATCTGGGCGTCCTGTCCCTGGATAACGCTGAAGCCACTGCTAGTCATTGTGCCATCGCTGCCCACTTGCACATTTGTGTTCCCCACCTTGCTGATCTTTCCAGTCGCATCATCATATTCTACTGTATTAAACAGCTTAGCAGCCAGGTTGCTCGAGCCGTCTGCGTTATCTGCGCCAATTTCAATCCGGCCGCCTTCGCCGCCGTGGGTGGAGGTAAAGACAAACTGGTTGGATGTTGAAGAATAGGTGACCTTGACGCCTGCCTGGGTGTTGTCGTTGATGTCACCCATAATGGTTTCGAGCGTAGTGTCAACGGTGTATTCGCCGATCTTGACGCCGTTAATCTCCAGCGCATACAGCTTATTGCCGTTTTCATCGACTTTATCTTTCCCGTTTTCTTGAACAGCCTTCATACTCGGAATTTCGGTTGCGCTTCCATCCAGGCCGTACAGCTCACCCAAGGTCTTGCTGGTGTTGACGCGGTTGGATGCACCACGGTCAAGGCCAAAGATGCCGCTCGCGCCGACCAAGTTCAGCGAACCCGAAGTGATCGAGAAAGTGTCGCTCGCATTCTTGACCGTGAAGGTTGGGTTAAAAGACTGCCCGTCCGTTGCGGCATTGCCGACCGTAACGCGGCCATAGCCAAAAGCCTGGTCGAGCTGGGTCTGGAGGTAGTCCTGCATCGCATTCGACGCATCTTGCGGACTCTGCGCTTCAAAGATGGCCTTGTACGCATCTGAATCCTTTTCGGGCATTCGGATGGTCGCGCTGGTGCCGTTAAAGTTGACCGTCATGGTCGTCCCCGCGAGCACGTCGCCGACCGACTTTCTGGTGACCAGATCTGCGGAGTCTACCACTTCACTCGAGGTGATGGTGGTGCTACTGGTCAGTTTGCTGCCGCCGGTCAGATGCAATGCGTCGAGAACCTCCGAGCTCGACGAGGACAGCAGTTCCAGGGTATTGCTATCGCTGCCTTTGAAGGAAAACTCCAGCTTGCCATTATTATTCTTGGCCTCGATCTTGGAGCTCATCGAGATCTCGCTGCCATCGGTGGTGGTGATGGACGCATTACTCAGCTGATTGTTGATTTCGTCCACTACATCGTCGAGCGACTTGTACTCGCGGTTGCTGTCAAAGGTGATGGAAAAGCTCTTGTTGCCGTACTTGAAGGACAATTGCTTGCCTGCAAGATTGCTGATATCAACCTGGCCGGTTAAATTCACGCCTTTAGAGCCGCTAACTGTTTTATCATTAATCACCGCACCGCCATTTAGGCCGGTGAAGGTGACCGTCTCGGTGCGGGACAGCTGGGAGACACCTGCGATTTCGATATCGCTGGTGGTGCTGCCCGAAGCTGAGATCATGTCGGCATTGGCTCCCAGGGCCGTGATGATGCTGGGATTGAAGAACGCCGGGCTCATCAGGTTGGTGGACGAGGTATAGGAGGTATACTTGTTGGAAATCTGGACCAACTGGTCGCTGATGCTGCGGTAGGCCTCTTGCTGCCACTGCAAGATTTGCTGCTCTTGCTTTTGTGCATCAATTTTATTCTTTATCCCCATGACCATATTTTCGATCATGGATTCGGTATCCATGCCACTCGCAAGACCGCTAATGACGTTCCTGTTGCCGTAAATACTCGAACTGCTGCTCGTGCTGATACTGCTGACTGCCATGTTGCTCACTCCTTATCTTTTAATTCCCGGATTTGTTTTTCGTTCATCTGTGGAGTATCAAAAAATTACTGTAAGAATTCAAATTCTACCCTATGTTTCTATTTCGACATATAGTATACTATATATAAGAGTTGACGTGATTTTTTATCTATAAGAGGAAGTGATTTTCTATGCCCGTGATGATTGCCATCACAAACCAGAAGGGCGGGGTTGGCAAAACTACCACCGCTGCGGCGCTCATCGCTTCGCTTTCTGCGCGCGGAAAGCGGGTGCTGGGCGTTGACCTAGATCCACAAGGCAACTTGGGGTTTAGCCTAGGCCTGGATATTGAAAACATCCACACCCTATATGAGGTGTTCAAAAAGCAGATTTCCATTGAGCAGGCACTGTATCCCATCGAATACGGCGATTTGCTGGCATCCAACATCCTGCTCTCCGGCGTGGAGCTTGAGTTCAACCGGCCTGGCCGGGAATACCTGCTCAAAAATGAGCTGACCTCTTTGGCCCGGCGCTATGACTTCATTGTCATCGATACGCCGCCTGCCCTCAATCTTCTGACTGTCAACGCCTATGTTGCGGCCAACCAGTTGATTATCCCCATGGCGCCTGAGATTCTCAGTCTGTTAGGCGTGGCCCAAATCAAAGAAACCATTGAAACCGTACGCCAATACTATAATTCCAATCTAAAGGTCACTGGCATCCTGCTCAACAGGTTTAACGCGCGGCTAAACTTAAATAAAGAAGTGTTGGACATGTCCCAGCAGATCGCACAGCAGCTAGAAACCAAAGTGTTCCAGTCCAAGATTCGCCAAAGCGTTCTTGTCGCCGAGGCGCCAGCCCATGGACAAAGCGTGGTGTCCTATGCGCCGCATTGCAAGCCCGCCCAGGATTTTTCCGCCCTGGTGGACGAAATTCTCGCACAGATCCCAAAGGAGGCGTAATCCATGCCCAGCAAACGAACCAACAAAACTGCCCGGGTTCTGAACCTCATCGCAGGCTCTGCCCAGGAACCCGGTGGACAAGAGGAAACCTCCGAACAGCCGCTCCCCGCGCCCGAAACCGCGATGCCGGAACAGGCTGAAACGTCCAGTATCCCACAAGCCGATGCGCCGCAGCCCCAACAAACCGACCGTCCACTAGACGATGAAACTGCATCCGCTGAAAAATCCGCACCTGATACAGCGCAATCTTCTGTACAAGCCGCATCCCCCGCACCAGAAGCCACCACACTGCCCCCTGCACCACAACCCGTAGTACCCATTGTACAGACGGTGTTGGAAAAAGAGCAGGCCATCTCTGAGGAAATCCGCCGCAACTTAACCGAAGTCTACGAAGCCGAACATCCCACACCGCCAGCCCCCGAGCCCGCAGCCGACGAGTCTGCTGAGGCCGACGCCGCGGATGAGCCGTCTGACGCGCCCCAGGAGGACGCCACACCTGCCGCTGAACAACCACCGGCCATGCCGGAAGAACCGCCTGCGTTCTTTACCCCGGCGGGCGAACGAAATGTACACTATGTCAATGTGCTGCAAGAGCTGGTGGAGAGCAATGCACCCTATTATATCAACACGATGCTCCAATGCAACTGCCCCCGCTGTGTGGCCGATATGAAAGCGCTCGCACTAACTAACCTGCCGTCCAAGTATGTTGTGCTCAATCCGGCTCAGAAAAGCGCCTATATGAGCGTCTACGAAAGCCGGTACCAAAGCCTACTTTCGGTACAGATGACCCGCGCTTGCGTCATTGTCAACGACAAACCGCACCACTAAAAACCACACAAGCCTCCGACTGCATACTGCTGCCGGAGGCTCTTTATCTTATTCATCCTTTTCATCCTTCTTTCCCGCAGAAAGCAAGCGCAACAGATTCATTGGGGAATCCTTTTCGTCTGCAGCCGAGCGATTTTCGCGCTGGGCCTCCACCAGCTCGGTGCGCAGCACCGGGATGTCACGCGGCGCATCCACTGAAAGACGCACCCGACCGGTCCCGATCTCCTGTACGGTGACCGTAATCTGGTCGCCAATCATAAAGGACTGCCCTTCTTTGCGCTGTAAGATTAACATCGGTTTTCCTCCCTCCCAAACGAGGAGAGCGGATGCCGCATCTCATATTCTTCCTCTTCCAAAATCACCTGCCGCGCCTGGCGCGTCCGGTCGTTTAAAACCACCGGGCAGCGCAGGTTGACCGTACTTTTTGACACTGGTTTTTCCACACGGCAGAGCACATAATAACATAAATCCTCACTCTGTTGGACGCCAAGTTTTTTCAGTTCCGTCTCCGGCAGACGCGGGCGGTAATCAGGCATCAGCATAAATGGATTGAGCAATGTGAACGCCAAATAGGGGTTGGTAACGCTTTGTAGGCACAAAAGGTAGTCGGCTTGGTCGGAAAAGGGCAGCAAGGCAAACTCTTTTTCCTCCTCGAAACCGAATAATCCATCTACAAAGTGCAGGGTGGTCTGTTCATCGATGTGGATCTCTCCAAAATACTTTGTCCTGATTTGCATATATGCTCCTTCCGTCAGGCTTGGACGTCAACCGGTTCATAGTCCGGATCAGCGGACGGCGGCACATAAACCGGTCCACCGATATACTTGATAATCACATCTGGCTGCTGGGTCACGGTGAATTCAATATCCCCGGGGACGAATTCAAAATTTCCGCCGCCCATGCGCCAATCAAAGTTCAGCTTATCCATCTCATAGCGGATGCTCAGCTCTCCCTCGTCCCAAGAGATGTTCGGGCCTGTGGAGGGCAGCCACTGCATGGCAAAATCGGTGTTGACCTGCTGCGATTCCATTGCAAATTGCGAGATGAGCTGTTCTCCAATCTTGGCTTCCAAAAGCAAATCCCCCTGTCTGGCATAGGTTGCCATGGTGTCATATACCTTCTGCTGCCCACGCTGCGCCGCTTGTTCAACGCTTCGCATTGCAGTAGGTGTGACCGAATTGCGCGCCTCAAACGTATCGATATTGAGTTTAATCGGTTTGCTTCGAATTGTCAATCCGCCCCGGTCACGGGAGATCTCCAAATCCGCCGTAGCCCGGGTATACTCCAGTCGAGCATGGTTGACCTTCATTTGCAATTCGATCGGGACTGTAGTAATCTCAATAAGCCGTTCCATGATAATACCTCACTCTCAAAAATTTTTATGCGATGGCAAAACACGGTTTGCGCGCGCTTTGCCGGTAGAGCGATGCAAAGATGGTGCCGGTCCAGCCGTTTATCGGCGCCTCTTTTTTTAATCCTTCTCCTCTATGTCGTCACGGGAGGACCGACTGCCCCAATGCAATCTAAATCTGCGGCCACTCCCGGGCTGTGGATGCTTTCCCTTTAGCTCATGTAATCCAGGAAAGACTGGGATAATACCTGGTTGCCCACACGCAATGCAGCATTGTAACTGTACTGCGCATATGCAAAGGTAGTCAGCGCATCGGCCAGATCCACGCGGTCCAAGCTTTCGAACTGCTCGGTCAGCGTATCGCCAGTCGAGGCTAGGCGTTTGTCATTGGACTTAAGGAAAGTCGCACGGCTCTCCATCTCGCTGCGCTGGGAAACGTAATTGTCGTACGAGCTCTGCATTTTGTCAAACAGTGCATCTGCTCGCTCTTGTAAACCGTTGGGCAGGTTGCCTTGGTCATCGGCCTGCGAATAAATGTCGCCCAACTCGGCGATGATCGCCATGGTATTATTCGGGATTCCTTCATCGTCTACCCCATAGCCGGTGATCGCCAGTCCGGAAATTGCCGAATTGAAGGCGGTTGCCGGGATGACCTGCTGGTTCTCGTCCAACTCAAAGCCCAGGCCCACATCCACATAGGTGGTTTCGCCCGCCCATTCCTGCAGCTGCGCCTGATTTGCAGGGTCGCTGACATCTAGGCCGCGGAAGAGAATCTTGCCGTCCTCATATTTAAATGGGGCGTTGTCGCCGTCCGCGCCGGCAAAGATGAATTTGTTGCCATACTGCGCGTTGAGCGTCTGCACCATGGCTTCGGCGGTGCTGGTCAGGGTCTGGCCCAGGGCGCGCAGGGTGCTGCCGTTGGGGTCGTTCTCGGCCTCCATCGCTTCGGACAGGGCGGTGTTGTATTGATCGTCCCATTCCATCAAGCTGGCGGCAGCAGCGTCAAATTTGCTGACCATATTGCTGCTGGTTTCCTGCTGGGTGGCGTTGCGCGCATAGGCCGAGTGCACCCGGTAGGACTGGGTGGCCAGTGACGGCGAATCGGCAAAGGAACTGAACCGGCGGCCGTTGTTGAGCACCGTGTTCATGGCCTGGTATTGGTTCCAGGTCGCCTGCGAAAGCTGGCCGCGGTAGGTGCGTAGGGTGCTGTTGGTTGTAACTCGCATTACCATAGTTTGGTTATCTCCTTTCGGTTAGCGTCCGACGACGCCCATGCCGTTGATGACCGTATTCATCGCTTCGTCCAGGGTGGTCATCAGGCGGCAGGCGGCCGCGAAGGCCCGCTGGTAGGTCATCAGGTTAATGCCCTCTTCGTTCAGGTCCACACCCATCACGCCGTCGCGGCTGTTGTTGAGGGTATCAGCCGATGTGGCATAGGTTTCGTAAACGGTGCTGGTGGTGGAGTAGGCCGTGCCCAAAATAGCCTCGGTGTTGGCGTAGCAGCCTTCAAAGCTGCCTGTGTAGATGTTGCCGTTGTTGATTGCGTTGTTGTTCGCATCAACATAGCCCCCCGATGGCTCTGTAAAATTAAGACCCGTCATGCTTTCTCCGGTATTCGGATCTAAAATCTCCATGTTGAGCACTAAACCGCCTAAATTATCACCATTTCCGACAGTTGAAAGCCCGGTATTGGTCGCATTTACTTCAAGGCCAGCAGTATGCAGTGGATTATTTTGATCCGCAATCGCAGCCTCGATTGCAGCATACATAGCGTCTCTTGTATCAGTTGCATTATTTCCTGTTACAAACTCAACTGTGACCGTATGTTTTTGGTTCATGCCATCCAAATAGGTAATCTCAACTTCAGCAGCCTGATTTGCTCCAACAGTCTGCTGAATTTCACCGCTTTGATATGTCGTGCCATCCTGGCGGGAAATCTCCAGCGGATTGTACGAATACTGTTCGGTGAACGCATTGATAAAGCGCGACAGGTTATCATTTTGGGTAGAGGCGTTGGGATCGGTGTTGATGGCTGCAACCACCTGCACATCGCCGCTGGCCCATGCATTGGAAATTGCAATATTCGCAGCTGTGATCGTTGCGTTTTCATTTTGTACACCGTTCCCGATTTCTGCAACGAACAGATTACCCGCCTTGGGGTTATCGATTGGTAGGCCGGTTGCCGCGTCAATCGACTGGAGTTTATTCCCGTCCTTGTCAACAGTGTTGATGCTATTGAGCGTCGTGGCCAGCTTGTTGGCCAGCATATCGAGCGACTTCATATAGTACGGGATGCCGCGCGTACCGGTCACCGTGCCGTTGTCGCTAAATTCGCCCGCACCGGTGAGGATTTGGCGGGTGGATTCCAGCGCGCCAAAGCCCATGCCCTCTTTGATGACGCCCTGGTTAGACTTGACTGCATCGGTTTTTTGGGCAGAGCCGAAGGAGATGTTGCTGCCGGTTGTATCAATACCCGTAATTGTTGCAGCAGCATCGCCAGTCTTATTGGATTTAAACGTAAGCCCACTCGAAGTTGCAGTAACGTCGAAAATACCGGTTAGATCCGCTGTATGACCACCGGCTAAGGTCGCATTTTTGAGCCCATCCAAAATACTGTTTAGAGTATCTGCCTTCGCCTGAGTTACTTGCGTCTCATCTGTACTATCGGCCGGCACCGATAATGTAAAGTTAACTGTCGCAGTCTGAGATACTCCGTTTTCGTCGATATACGAAATCTTTATCGTGCTAGGACCATTTTGCGCGTTCTCCCCAAAGGTTAGCCCGCTCACCTTATAGCTTGAGTTGGTGTTCGAAGTCTGGTTGCCTTTTGTATCGAACAGCTCACCAACGCCCAGCAGCAGTCCCGGATTGGCTGTTAAATTATCGTCTAAGGTAATCTCCGCACGGCTGATGCCGTCGATCAGGGTTTTATCCGGCTTACCGGTATCGTTATTCACCATACGGATGGTGATTTTCTCGACCTCAAAGCCAGGGGCAATTTGCTCGGTGCCGTAGGTGACATCGATCTTCATGTACTGGGACAGCTCATCGATGAGTTGGTTGCGGCTGTCACGCAGCTCAAGCGCTTGGTCACCATTGATGTCGGCCACGCGGATTTTCTCAGTCAGCTCTTGGATTTGCTGCAAGGTCTGGTTAACGCCCTTGATATCCTCTTTGTAAGAGCTCATGACGTTGTCATAAGCTTCCTCTAACTTGGAAGCGTTCAGATTCAAAATCTGACATAACTCCTGCGCAGCGCTGCGTACCAGCGTGTCAAACTCTTTTTCGTTGACCTTATCCGAGCTAAGATTCGCGAACGCATCGCGCAGTGCTTGCAGGGCCGGGGTCACGCCGCCTGCCTTTTCTACGTCATCGATCACACTCAAAATCTGCTCTAGTCCACCCAGGGTTGCGTCGGCCGATGCCACACCCGACATTTCCTTGCGGAACCGGATATCCAGATAGGGGTCGCGCAGCTGGGACACACCGGAAACCAACGCGCCTTGGCCAACTGCGGCTGGGCTGGTGGGCCGGTAAAGCCCCGAACCGTTGGCAACAAAGCTATATTGATCCAACTGCTGCCGTGTATAGCCCGGTGTATTGATATTTGAAATATTCTGTCCGGTGACGTTCAAGCCCAGCTGGCTTGCAACCATGCCGAGATATGCCACCGAAAATTCGCCAAAAGTAGCCATCTAAGAAGTTGCCTCCTTTTTTATTGTCATGCGTGAAAGTCTGTATGCGCGCCGCTTGTGGAGGCGCTATGTATCTCGGTCTGTTTGGGATCTAGTCCCATTCGAGTCATCATACCCTCCACCTCGTGCAAACCGCATTCCAGTGCCGAGCGGGCCACCTCTGCGGCGGCCTGCATCATTTGGTACTGGGCGGTTAGCTGCTCGGCGGCCTGCCTGACCGCTTGCTGGGTCTTTTCGTCCGGGGCATATCCAGGTAATTGGGACAGCTTAATCTGCTCAATCCCAAGCGCTTGTTGCAAGGCAACCCGTTTTCTATCCTGGTTGCGCAGCGCTAAGGAGAGCACGTTTTCCTTTTTCATACATTCGCCCAAGGCTGCCAAATCGTCTGAGCGGACAGCAGCGACCACATTTTTCTGCACTTCGGTCAATTCAGCAAGCGTACGTGTCAGCTCCTGAATCAGAGGCAGCATACCGTCAAAGGATTCAGCCATGATTGGGCCCTCCCATCAACAGAATCTGGACCGCCAGCTCGTCGATGCTGTAGTGATAGGTTCCAGACTGCACCTGCTCTTTGATTTGGGGGAGCTCCTCGCTTTTAGCGGTGCGGACCTCAGTCGAAATGCGGCTGGCCAGCTCTTTGGCAAAACGCTCCTCGTCGGTGCCTTTGTTGGCCGTCAATTCGACGCGGTCGTATTGCCCGGAGCGGCTAATGCGCTCGGCGCCCGGTTCGGTTTGGGCGCGGGGGATCTGGAATGGAGGGATCCCGCCCGGTTTTGAAATCATCATTTTATTCAGCTCCTTCGTTGGGAGGAAACGCGTCTACGGAATCTATCCACCGGCCTAGACTCTCTTTGTTCAGCGCTTCAAATTCCATATTCTTATATTGTCCATCCGGCTGTCGTTATATCTACTATCGGTATCTCCGTCAAAAAAATAAGCGATAGACAAGATTTTTTTGTCTATCACCTATTTTTTCGGTTTCTAGCGGCGTCCTCCGAGATGGCTCACCACAATACCAGCAATGTTTTCACAAGAGGCCTGCTGTGCTACTGCCCCAATATTGTTGGCCACCATCGGCATCCCATAAACTACACACGAATCCTTGTCCTGGCCAATGGTGAAGGCGCCGCGCTTACGCATTTCGAGCAAGCCTTTTGCACCATCCGAACCCATGCCGGTCATAATAATCCCCACCATATGGCAATGCACATTTTCCGCCATGGACAGAAACAGTGCATCCACCGACGGGCAATGTCCACTGACCTTAGGCCCTGCCTGGCAGGAAACCGTATATCGCATCCCGCTGCGCACCACGCGCATCTGCTTGTCGCCTGGCGCGATCAGCACCCGGCCAGGCTGGATGACATCGCCATTTTCGGCTTCTTTCACCTGCATGGGGCAGTTACGGTCCAACCGTTCCGCATACATTTTGGTAAAGCCCGGCGGCATATGCTGTACGACTACCACCCCGGGGGTATTGGCTGGCAATCGTTTTAGCACCTCAAGCGTTGCCTCGGTTCCACCGGTCGAAGCGCCCAGGCCGATGATCGTTTCTCCGCTGGTACGCAGCACACCCGGCACCGGTGGCGCCGCTGTTTGGGTGCGGACCGCCGCTGGACGGCGCACCCGCGCATAGGAAGCGATGGTAATTTTATTTGCCAGCGCCCGGATAAATTGTTCGTTTGTTGTACCTGCCCCATCCGGTTTGCGTACAAAATCCACCGCACCCACCGAAAGTGCGTCAAACACCCGCAAGTTGAGCGAGGACACCAGAATGATCGGAATTGGATGGCTGGGAAGGATGCTTTTCACAAAGTCAATCCCGTTCATACCCGGCATTTCTACGTCTAGCGTCATCACATCTGGCTTTAACTGCGGCAGTTTGCGCCGTGCGTCCATCGCGTTGATCGCCTCGCCCACAACTTGGATCTCCGGATATTGTTTCAGCCCATTTTTTATAATATTGCGCGCTAGCATGGAATCATCCACAATCAACACGCGATGCCTCTTTCTATCAAAAGCCATCATTCCCACCCTTTCATTCCTTGCGGAAGGTTGCCGGCCGAAGCATATGATACGCACTATCCTTGCTGATATTCTCCGAATGCCCGATCAGCAGATAGCCGCCTGGATTGGTCACATTATAAAACCGCTGGATCAGCGCGTCTTTGGTCGGTTGGTCAAAATAGATCATCACATTGCGGCAGAATATGACGTCAAATTTGAGTTTAAAGTGGATGGGGTCCATCAGGTTAAATGTGCGAAAGATCACGTTGCGGCGGATCTCCGGCGTGACGGTATACAGCCCGCTGCCATCGGTGCGTTTGACAAAATACCGTGTGCGCCAAGCGGGCGGGATATCTACCGGCAACTCGTAAGCAGGGTCTTTTGCCTCAGCTAGTACCCGCTGGGAGATATCCGTCGCCAACACCCGTGTATCCCAAGCGCTGGCCTGAGCGCCCAAATATTCCTTAATGCACATAGAAATATTGTATGGCTCCTCCCCGGTCGAGCAGCCGGCGCTCCAAATCGACAATATTTTTTTCTTCTCATTGCGTGCCGTGATGTCGGGCAAGATGACCTCAGAGAAAAATTTATAGTGTTCTTTCTCCCGCATAAAATAGGTATAATTGGTTGTCAATTTGTTCAGCACCAGCTCAACCAGGTCCTTATCCTTTCCGCGCAGCAGCTCATCGACAAATTCTTTAAAGCTGTTATAACCCTGCGCCTTCAGGGTCGCGGAAAGGCGGCTATTGATCAACAGCCGCTTTTGCTTGAGGTTGATGCCGTAATTGTCATGCATAAAACGGACCAGGCGGTTAAAGTCAGAATCCGAAAGCTGCATCATCAGAAAATGCTCCTTTGCCTCTCTTTTTTTCATCAATCTGCAAGTAGGAGCGGACAGTCTAGCACGAGCATGGTCCCTGCGCCATTGGTCATGGAAGACATGCCGGACACATATTTCTGCGCATTATGCGCCGGAACCGGCAAGATACTGTCCACTGGAATATCAATAATTTGGCAAACCGTGTCCACCAAAATGCCGATCAGCATGTCCTCTACATTGATCACAATGATGCAGTCGCTTTCGGCAGGTGGTAGGTTTAGCCGCAATCGCATATCGATCAGCGGGATGGTCTGCCCGCGCAAATTGATGATGCCGCGCACATAAGCAGGTACCATAGGCACACGGGTAATCGGATAATTCGTGATAATCTCCACGACATCCTCTGCCCCGATGCCAAACAGCAGGTTGGCTGTCTGGAACAGCACAAACTTGCGCGTTACAATTTCTTCTGTTTCTTCCTGGGCGGCAAGCTGCTCATCCTCGGTTGCAAACAGCATATTTTCGTCGTTCATTGCTTCTCCACTCCTTTATCAGGCTCTCAATATCCCATTGCCGGACCGAGCAGGCTGGATGCTTCCAAAATCAAGCTGATGTTGCCGTCACCCAGGATGGTGCAGCCCACGATGCCGGCATCCTTAATCCCAAAGTTGTTCAGATAAGCGGGCAACGGCTTGATGACCACTTGCTGCTCACCAAGCAGCTCATCGACAAACAGGCAGTAGGAAACTTCACCGGTTTCCACCCAAACAAAGATGCCATCTGCCGTACTGGCTGCCTTAGGTTCCAGGCCATACAGCTCATATAGGCGAAGCACCGGATAGAAATTATCCATACGGTTGATCATCTCACCCTCAGCGGCATCATGGATGATGTCCTCATCGGTTGCCTTGAAGGACTGGCGAATATTCTGAATCGGGATGGTAAAAATCGAGTCGCCAACCGACACTTCCATGCCATCCATAATCGCGGTCGTTAGCGGGATCTTGAGGGTCGTGCAGCTGCCCTTTCCCTGTTCGCTGGTCATGATGACTGTGCCGCCAACCGCTTCAACATTCTTTTTTACCACGTCCATCCCTACACCGCGGCCGGAAAACTCGGTAACCTCGGTATTGGTCGAAAAGCCGGGCATCATCAGGAAATTGATAATTTCCCGGTTGCTGTACTCGGTATCTGGGTTGGCCAAGCCCTGCCGGATGGCTTTTTGCAGGGTTTTGTCATAATCCACCCCCATGCCGTCGTCCTCAATCTGGATGATGACCTCGCTACCGGTGTTACGCGCCGACAGGATAATCTCACCTTCCGGATCTTTGCCGGCCGCAATGCGATCCTGCTCGTTTTCCTCAATGCCATGGTCCATGGAATTGCGGACAATGTGCATAATGGGATCGCTGATGGCATCGACAATGGTTTTGTCGATTTCGGTGTCCTCGCCAATAATGGTCAGTCGGGCGCGGCGGCCCAGCTTTTGCCCCATATCACGCACAATGCGGCGCATCTTCTGGAAGGTGCTCGACACCGGCACCATACGCAGGGACATAGAAATATCCTGCAACTCATCGGTCAGCTTGCGAAGCTGGCGCGCTGATTTATTGAAGTTATCCAAGCGGATGCCATCCAGGTTTTTCAAGTCAGGGGAGGCGGTAACCATGGCCTCGGTGATCACAATCTCACCGACCACCGCCATCAGCTGATCCAGTTTGGAAAGGTTCACGCTGATGAGGCTCTGCTTGACCTGGTGGTTTGCGCCCACGTGGCTTGGATTGGCCTGCGCGCCTGCGCCAGCCGGTTTACTGGGCGCGGGCTGCTTTTCCTGGACAGGCGTAGCAGCTTTTGACGCAGACGCGCTGCTAAGTGCTTCTGCCGCAGGCTGAGTGGTTTCGGCAGGCTGCACAGTTTCCGCTGTTTCGAAAGTTTCGTATGTTTTGACAAACCCCAGGCCGCTGGCAACCTCAATCGCGCCCTTGCGGTCCGCCTCGCTGGAAAAATGCATCACAAAGCCTTTTTCCGCGATCTGCGCCGAAAGGTCGCTATTGTTTTCCAGATCTTCAGGTTCATAGGTGAAATCCTGGCAGCGATCTTTGACGTCGCTAACCACCATAAAAGCGCGCAGGTTCTCCATCCCACAGCCCTCATCCAGGAAAATGCGCAGCGAATACCGGCCTGCAGCACCAGCCTGTGCACCGTCTGCGGACTCGTCCGCCGGGGCAGCCGGAGCCTGTCCGCTCTGGGACTCGCTCGCTTGGCTTTCCCCTTTAATTTTATCAATGAACGTGTTAATTGCAGACAGAAAGCTGTCGATATTCTGAGAAAGGGGTTCTCCATTTTCGATCTTTGAAACCTCACTGCGGAAGTAATCGATCGACTGAAAAAGCATGTCGAACAGCTGAGGGCGGTCCTTCTCTGGAATGATGTCCATGCTTCCCTCGCGGATCAGATAAAACAGATCCTCAATCCGGTGAGCAATTGTCATCAATGGTTCAAATTCCATCATCGCCGCAGAACCTTTCAAGGTGTGCATGATGCGGAAAATCTCATTGACATCGTCCTGCGACAGCGTATCCGCCTGTTCCGCAGTCAACATGATATTATCAAGCTGTTCCAGCAACGTATTGGTTTCATATAAATACATTTCCAGAACGCTATCGCCATTATTTCCCATATAATTGCGCCGTCCTTTCAAAAATCATACTGTTCTTTGAAAGAAATCGACCAAAAGCCGTGCAAATTAAGGCGGCATTCCAAACATTGCTGAATTTTCTGATAGAAACGAGGGCTGACCATGCCAAATATCACAAGCGTCACCAATCCCGCTCCCGGTCAGGAAGCGAATACATATCGATCTCCCATTACGCCAGGTGACACCCAGGTGCAAAATGTGCCCGACCCCTCGCGTGTCGGACGTGCCGATGCGCGGACCGACCGGCAGGACACCGCTAAAACCGATATCCCCCGGCGGTATGATTCCTATTTTCAGGCTTTTATGCAGGCGCTGCGCAACTCGGGTTCGGTTTCAAGTGTTCTTGCTCCCTTCCTATTCGCACAGCGCGGCACACTCGTCACCTCGGGCATGACCGCTGGCATCAGCCAAGAGCTGGCGCAGTTTTTGCAAATGCTCCCTGCTGACGCTGAAAAGCTGCTGACCATGCTCAAGGGTGAGCTTTCATCGTCCAGCCGGTTTTCCGGCCCACTCTTTGACGCCTTGCGCGCCGCCCTGCGGCAAAACCCATCCGAGGGCTTGCAGCACAGTGTTTTACAGTTTCTCAAGGTGTTCAACGATTTTTCCGCCTCCTCGCACATCGAGCAAAATGTACAGCGCACCATCCGCCAAATGTCCTGGTTTATGCCCCAGCGCTTTGGCGAGGCGCTGAGCGGACAGCTTGACCAACTTTCCTCCCTGTTTTCCCAAGGAAACCGCGCTGGTGCACTGGGAATGCTGCAAAGTTCGGTCATACCGTATATGGCCGATTATGTCGCCAAGGTCCACGATCGTGGCGTTGCACGCAGCCTGCTCAGCCTGCTGATTTTGGACATCGCCCGGTATGCCAACGGCTCGCCCCAAAACCTGCTCCAATCGTTTTATCAGCTTTTGGGGTATTCCTCTTTTCAGCAGCAGTTCGGCCAAATGAACAGCCAGGAGTTGCTCCAATTTTTACAGGAGAACGCAGCGTCCTTACAACCGGAAGCTGAACCGATCGCTGACCAGCTGGCCAAGCTTTCTGCCCGCGCGCTGCGTGGCGAAGGGGGCGCAGACTGCCGGCAGGCGTTCCAAGCGCTGATGGATTCGGTGCTGGTCAACCAGAGTGTGTATATGCCGCTGGCGCACGCCATGCTGCCAGTGGAAATGGATGGCCGCATGATGTTTTCTGAGCTTTGGGTCGATCCAGATGCCGAAAACGAAAACGGCGAAGCCCAGGCCAACCAGATGCGCCTTTTGCTCAAATTCGATATTCAAGATCTAGGGCTTTTTGAGCTGGTGCTCACCTTCCGCGACGGCGCTGTAGACGCCTCTCTGCAATGCCCGCCGCACTTGGGTCAGTTCTCCGAACTGTTTTCCCAAAAAATTACTTCCCTTGCTGAACAGGAAGGGCTGCACGCTTCTTCGATCCGCGCTTCCCCGATGACCCGGCCCCTGGCCATCTCCGAGGTATTCCCAAAAATCTTTGAAAGGATGGACAGCATCAATGTCACCGTATGACCAAAATCGCAAAGCGGTTGCGCTGCAATATGAAAACGGTTCGCCTGCTCCTGTCGTCGTCGCATCGGGCATGGGATATTTAGCCGAAAAAATTGTAGAGGTTGCCGCCGAAAACGGCGTACCTGTCTATGAGGATACCTCGCTTGCGACCATGCTTTCACAGCTGCAACTCGGGCAGGAAATTCCAGAGTCCCTTTACCGGTTCATTGTTGACATCTATGTGTATTTCCTGCATTTTGATCCCAATCACCCCAACGAACCCCGTCATGCGGCCCCAACGCCGCCCAAAAAGGAGGCTGAATCCTAATGCTCTATCGGGCGCAAGAAAACAAGAAGTTTATCATTCTAAACGATGCGCACGAATCGCTTGCAAGCGCCAACCTGATCGACCAGCATGGGCAGGACAAGGTCTTTGAGCTCACCTCAACCCCTTCCTGTGATCTTTTGGCCCTGCCAAGCGTCAACATCCTCAGCTTGAACTCCACCGAGTTCATCGCGTGGCGCGGCCGCATCCAGCGCCAAAAGGACGACCGCCTGTATTTCCACGCCGATGAGCGGGTTGACGCTGGATTGCGCCGGCATTTGCGCATCCAGATGTCGTTCCGCGCCAACCTCTATCCGGTGAAAGGCAGGGGACCTCGCCTACCTGTGGTCTGCCGTGACATCAGCTGCGGCGGTATTGCACTGTACAGCGTGGTGCCTTTCCATGTAGGTGAGGTCTATCAAATCGCCTTGCCTTGCACCGAGCCGCCGCTGCTCGCCAAAATCGAGGCATTACGCACCATTTCAGAGGAAAAGCGGCTCTATGCTTTCCAATTTATCGATTTACTCCCCCAGGAGGAAGCTATGATTCAGGAACGTATCTTTGAATACGACCTGCATCATCCGAGCGTATCCTCCGCCGAAAATCCCAAAGCAAAGGTGTTGTGACCAAAATGAATCGTACCTTCCGCTTCCTGACCTCCTTCGGGAAACGCGCCTGTGCACTCATCGTGTGTACCGCTATGTTGCTTGGCCTGCTGCCCACAATCCAGCCGCAGGCACAAGCCGCCTCTTCTACACAGGATATGTCGCTAGACCGTCTGGTTTCCTGGGGCATTATGCGCGGCGACCAATATGGCAATCTGGATCCTGCCCGTGATATCACCCGCGCCGAATTTGCCAGTATGCTCAACCGTACCTTTGGCTACCAACAGACTGGCGCCCAACCTTTCCGTGACGTAGTAACCAGCAACTGGTACTACGACGACATCAGCATCGCCTATACGGCTGGCTACTTTGAAGGCACGTCGAACACGACCGCTTCGCCCAACAGTACGTTGACCCGCGAGCAGGCCGCAACCTTACTGTGCCGCAACCTCATGTTACAGCCACTTTCCGGCGAGGATCTGGCCTTCACCGACAGCCGTGAAGCCAGCAGCTGGAGCCGTGGCTACATCAAGGCCGCCGCCGAGGAGGGGATCCTGGTCGGCGACCCGGGCGGTACCTTCCGTCCGCGCGACAACATCACCCGCGGTGAGGTCGCGATCATGCTCGTACGCGTGATTGGTACCCCCATCCAAGAGCCTGGCACCTACTCCAATAGTGTTTCCGGCAACCTGATGGTTTCCACCTCGGGTGTGACATTGGAAAACATGACTGTGACCGGTGACCTATACATCACCGGCGGCGTAGGCCTGGGCTATATTACCCTGAGCAACGTCACCGTTTACGGCAAGATTATCGCCAGTGGTGCGGGTGAGAGCGACCGGGGTGATTGCAGTATCATCCTCAAAAATAGCTCAGCGCCTGAAATGCTTGTCGATAGTCCCAGCAACCAATATGTCACCATCCGCTCGGTGGGTAACACCGACATCGGGCAGGTTCATGTGCGGACGGGGACTTATTTGGAAAGCCGTTCGACCGGTGACTATGGCTTCCAGCATATCATCGTGGACGGCGAGAACGGCACCCAGCTCGACCTGGCAGGCAATATCCACGATGTCGTCACAATGACCCCGGAATCCACCATCAATGTCGGCAGCGGTACGGTGGAAGAGCTGACCGTGGATGAAGAAGCAGTCGATTCTGTCGTCACCATTGCACAGGGCGCTGTAGTGGAAATCCTCAATCTGGATACTGCCACGCGTGTTACTGGAGAGGGCGATATTGGCACCGCCAACATCAATGCCGCAGGCTGTGTCATCGAAATGCTGCCCGATATCATCGTGATCCGTCCGGGTATTACGGCCAATATCGATGGCATTATTATGGACAGTACCCTGGCTGAGCAGATGTCCGATACGCCTCGCATCCTGAGTGGCTACCCGCGCATGGACGATATCGCGCCCAATCAGGCCCAAGCTTCCTTCCAGACCAATAAGCCGGGTACCCTTTACTGGGCGGTACGTCTAAGCGGCGATGGCCCTATGGAGGCGAGTGATCTCATCAATCCCCCGACCTATGGTGGACAAATTGTCCGTAGCGGTAACTTGGCGATGAGTGATGCCAATACTACCGTTTCTCAGCGCATTACCGGTCTGACCTTGGACACCTCCTATGTGCTCTCGGCCGTGCTGGTGGACAGCCGTGACGATGAGAGCGCCGTCAAGAGCGTCTACTTCACCACACCGGACGACAGCGACCCAGCCTTTACTTCGGGGTATCCGCGTGCCAGCACCATCGAAGATACCTATGTTGACTTTGACGTTGCTGCCACGAAGAATTGCACCCTGTATTGGGCCATTTATCCGACTGGTATGTCTGCGCCCACGGCAAACGAGTTCAAGGACGGCAACCTGAGCGGCGCTATTGATTCGGGCAGCCGCAGAGTGGCCCGCAATGAAGAGGACAGTATCCGCATGGGCTCGGAAAATGAGGAGGCCCGCAATGCGCTCGAAGAACTGACCGAATACGACGCCTTCTTCTTCCTGTCCGACGGCATCAATGATTCCAACGTCGTGCGCGTGCAGGTCACCACCGCCGACCGCACACCGCCTGAGTTCCTGACCAACTACCCGCGCATCACCGAAATCCAGGCCACCGCTCTCACCGGCGATGCTGCCATCAATGAGGATGGCCAAATCTACTGGGCAGCTGTGATCCATGGCACCGACTACCCCATCCCGAACTCCGGCCTGACCGATGACGCAGCCCGTGAACTTGACCAAAAACTGCAAATCATGGGCGGTATGTACGCGGTTGCAAGCGGTTCGTTTAACGCCAACGCCAACGAGGCTGCATCATTCAATATGCGTGGCCTGGCCGAGGAAACCGCCTACGACATTTACTTTGTCGCAGAGGACGATTCGGGCAACCTGTCCGATATTGAGGTCTTGGAAAACGCTCGCACACTGGACAACAACGCCCCGACCTTGGTCGATATCCGCTTCTCGCAGGCCAACAATGAAGGTGTCCCACTCGCCAATACCGACATTACCTTGGTGTTCAGCGAGGATATTTACAGCCGGCAGACCCGGATGTCGCTGGTTGAGATGTTTGAGTCCGACCAGACCGAGTTTGTCATGGCAGGCAGCAACCCTGAGCAGAGGATTTCTTGGGATAATATTTTCCGCGAAATGTTTACGCTCAACAACCTGTCATTGACGACACCGGATAAGTCGTATGATTTTGACCTTGGAAACGACAACAAGCAAAATATCCGCGTCGAGCTCAACGATGAAGGCCAGACCGAGGTCACCTTCCTGAATGCCGCCTTGGCGCTCCAGAGCGGTTCGACCTATCAGTTCGTGTTCAACGCAATCACCGACTCGTCGTCGAACAATATGCCTGCGAACACGCAGAGTGAGGAGTTCACCATCTTGGAAGCGCAGGTGGACTTTGAAGAGCTGCCCGATGCATCGATTGGTTATCCTTCCAGCACTGATGAGTATGCTGTTGATAAGGTCTTCTCGATGATTCCGTATGCGAGCAGCACAGCAAATGCCTCGGAAAACACAAAATACGATGTGCTTATTGCGTCAGATACCTCCATCTCGTTTAATCTGTATCGGCGTGAGCGTGTTGCCAGCGGGGAAACAAATAACAACTCGTGGGAACAAGTTATTGACAATGGTTCTATCTCCTATACGAATTCGGAAGATTGGGTAGCGCTTAGCTTGAATCGTTCGCAGAAGTTTACAAGTATCGACTATCCTTCTCTGAGACCGGACGATGGTGGCCTTCCGACCGCAGGCTATGATTTTGCCCTTGAGTTGACAGCTATCAATGGTATCGGTAGCGATCAAAAGGATACTTGGGATGCGACTGTCAATATCAAAGTATTCTGTATTGCGGGCATTCCCAACAATATCTATAATCTGGTGGACAGCAACCGTATTCTGTCCAGTGCATTTGCTGCCGACATTCAAAGCGGAGCTGTGGTTTCTATTGGAAATCCCTCGGACTTTAATATGGAAATCCGCCGCGTAAACCAAAGTGCGCCGAAGTTTGTCACGACTTATCCACAGGCGATTCCTGGTGATTCGGTTACGCGTATTGACTTCCAGCTAGACCGCTCAGGTACACTATACTATGTTGTAGCACCGGAGGGTACACTAACCCCACGTGCTGGAGGCGTTCCTATCGATGATGATCAGATTATTGATATTGGAGCTACAGACACCGATATACAAGGTCTTCCAGGTAATGATTTAGGGATTACAAGCCCCACTGCGGATCAAATCA